>JBKPNM010000190.1:0-34417 GCA_046732615.1 Actinomycetota bacterium
GCGCCGGTGTCCTCGGGTGTGGCGGGCCGCTAGAAGCGGTGCGGCTGGCCACACCCGGGAACCGGGCGAACAGGCGTCAGGCGTGGCCGGCGCTCGTCGCGACGCGCGGAGCTGCGGACCGCCGCACGGGCGGTGCGACCACGGCCCGTGCGAGGAGCCAGCCGAGGAGGACGGCAACGCCGCCGAGCGCCGCGTCGAGGAAGAAGTGGTTCCCCGTCGCGACGATCACGAGGAGCATGAGCGCCGGGTAGAGCGCCCCGACGATGCGCACCACCCGATGCCGGGCGATGACCGCCATCGCGACGCCGACGATCAGCGCGTAGCCGAAGTGGAGGCTCGGGACGGCGGCGAACGGGTTGTAGAGCGCGCCGAGCACGTCGGAGCTGAGGTTGAGACCCGTCGAGGTCGTGACCGTGTCGGAGAAGCCCTGCCCGGCGAGTCGCGGCGGGGCTGCGGGGAACAGGACGTACCCCACGAGCGCGAGTGCCGTCGCCGCGACGAAGGTGGTCCGCACGATCGGGAACCGGTCGGGATGCTTGCGGTGGACCCACGTGAGCGCGACCGCCGTGCCGGCGAAGTGGAGAAGCATGTAGAGCAGGCCGAGGAAGGCCGGTGCGTACGGCACGGCCTCGAACGCCTGCTGCACGCTGCGCTCGACGTAGACGCCGAGCATGCGCTCGACGTCGACGATGTCCGCGGTGTGGCTCATCGCGGCCTGCACGTTCTCGCCGCCCGCCCCGCGCACGACCTCGTAGAGGCCGTAGAGCACGGCGAGGCCGGCGATCTCGCGGGCGCCGGAATGGGATTGTGAGAGCCAACTGCGAACCATGACGAGAGTGTGCTCGTGCCGTGCTCGCGCCGTGATTCGGCATTCCCGCCGCGTGAGGTGCGGCAAACCGCACGGGTCCGGCGCGGCGCGAAGCGGCTACGCGCGCAGGAACGCCAGCACGGCGAGCACGCGGCGGTGGTCGTCCGTCGACGCCGGCAGGCCGAGCTTCGTGAAGATGCTCGTGACGTGCTTCTCGACCGCGCGGAGCGTCACGAACAGGCGCTCCGCGATCGCCTGGTTGGAGCGTCCCTCCGCCATCAGCTCGAGCACTTCTCGCTCCCGGCCGGTCAGCTGCTCGAGCGGGTCGTCCCGGCGCTTGCGGCCGACGAGCTCGCTCACGACGGCAGGGTCGAGCGCCGAGCCGCCGTCGGCGACGCGTCGCACCGCGGTGCCGAACTGCTCGAGGTCGGCGACCCGGTCCTTGAGGAGGTAGCCGACGCCCTCGGCGCTCGTCTCGAGGAGCGCCATCGCGTAGCTCGGCTCGACGTACTGCGAGAGCAGGAGGACGCCGACCCCGGGGTGACGTTCCCGGATCTCCCGGGCCGCCCTCAGGCCTTCGTCCGTGTGGGTGGGAGGCATCCGGATGTCGACGACGGCGACGTCCGGCTTGTGCATGGCGACGTGGCGCAGCAGGTCTTCCGCGGTTCCCGACTGCGCCACGACCTCGAAGCCCGCCTCTTCGAGCAGGCGAGCGACGCCCTCCCGGAGGAGAACCGAGTCGTCGGCGAGGACGACACGGCGGGCGTCGCCGAGCTGCGACACCGTGCCGCGAAGCGGAGGGAAGTCGCGCGGCAGCCCCTCGGCGATCACCTGCAGGATCCGTTCCGGGTCGGGGAGGCCTTGGAGGCGATGCGTGCCGAGGTCGCGCGTCTCGGCTCCGGTGGCGAAAGGCGCCGCGGTGGACGACAACAGGATCTGCCCGCCGTGGCCGGCGGCCGAGATCCGCGACGCGCGGATCACGTCGAGGCCCGTGTATCCCTCTTCGCCGAGCTGGGGGACACCGGTGTGCAGACCCATCCGGACCTTCACCGAGAGGCTGTCGGGCCACTCGTGGTCCCGGATGCAGGCCTGGCCCTCGAGCGCCGCCGCGAGCGCCGGCTCGACCTCCTCGAAGACCGCCGAGAGCTCGTCCCCGGTTGCGTCGACCTCGACCCCACCGTGGGTGCTGATCGTCTCCCGCAGCAGGCGCCGCACGTCCGCGATCAGGCCGGAGTAGGCCGACCCCGCCGTCTGGACGAGCTTCGTCGAGCCCTCGACGTCGGCGAACAGGAACGTCACGGTGCCGGTGGGCAGCGTGCTCATCGAGGTGAGTCTACGAGCGGGAGGCGCTATGCGGGAGGGAGGTGCACGGAGCCGGGGGGCGGTGGCGACGGCACGAACGGTGAGTGGGCTCACCGGCGCCGGTCATGGGAGGCCGGCCGCCTTTCCCCGGCTCTCGACGCGGGGAACGTCATCGACGTGCGTATGTGGTCATGGCCCAAGGATGAACCGTGCACCTGCCCTGCGCCCGGCGGCCGACCGGTGTCTTGCGGTGCGGTCGCCCGCACTCTGCCCGGTCAAAGCGGGAGGGCCCGCGGCGCGGCCGGGATCGTCGCGCGGATCCGCGTCCCGCCGCCCGGCGGGCTCTCGACCGCGAACGTGCCGTCGAGCGCCTCGATGCGGTCCTCCAAGCCCTCGAGCCCCGAGCCGCGCCCTGGATCCGCGCCGCCGACGCCGTCGTCGGTGACCTCGACGAGGATCTGGCCTTCCTCGCCGTCCTCGACCACGCGCACCTCGGCGAACGTCGCATGCGCGTACTTCGCCACGTTCGCGAGCGCCTCCGCCGCGACGTAGTACACGGCCGCCTCGATCGCCGGCAGGAAGCGCTCGCCCGTGACGTGCACCTCGACCGGGATCGGCGAGCGCGCGACGAGGGCCTCGAGGGCCGGGCCGAGACCGCGGTCGGTGAGCACGTTCGGGTGAAGCCCGCGCGCGAGCTCCCGCAGCTCGTCGAGCGCCTCGGCGAGCTCGGTGCGGGCCGCGACGAGGATCTCGCCGGCCTGGGCGACGTCCGTGTCGAGCTTCGACTCCGCGAGCCGCAAGGAGAGCGAGAGCGCGGCGAGCCGTTGCTGCGCGCCGTCGTGGAGGTTGCGCTCGAGGCGCCGCCTCGCGGCGTCCGTCGCGGCGACGATGCGGCTCCGCGAGGCCTTGATCTCGGCCTCCTGGCGCTTGCGCTCGGTGATGTCGGCGCCGGAGACGAGCACCCGCGCGGCTCCCCACTGGTCGACGATCGGAGTCGCCGTCCAGGCGACGGTCAGCTCGTTGCCATCGCAGGTCAGCCAGCCGCTCTCGCGCTCGAGCTGGGGCACGCCGTTCGCGGCGCCCGCGATCGCCATGCGGGCCTGGAACTCGTCGTCCGGGGTCACGAGACCGAGGAACGACGCTCCCTCGAGCTCCTCGACCGAGCGTCCGAAGGTCTCGACGAAGGCACGGTTGGCGCCGTTCGCCACGACGATCGCCTCGTGGTCCGTGATGACGATGAAGCTCGGGATCGTGTTGGCGACCGTGCTTGCGAAGTCCCACTGGCGCTGGAGCTCGACCTCGCGCCGCTTGCGGTCGGTGATGTCGATGCCCCCGGCGATGATCCGCACGACGTCGCCGTTCTGATCGACGAGGGGGGCCGTCTGCCAGGCGATCACGCGCTCGTGGCCCTGCGCGTCGCGGAAGGCGTTCTCGTACTCCGACGGGGGGAAGTGCGGCGACGCCTGGCGGAAGCGCTCGATCATCGCCTCACGCTCGTCGGGGTCGATGAAGATCTCCCAGAAGTACCGCCCTTCGATGGTGGCCCGGTCGTCGAGGCCGCTCGCGACCTCGACGGCACGATTGAAGTTCCGGATCCGGCCCTCCGTGTCGACGACGGAGAGCAGGCTCGGGGCGGTGTTGAGGATCGTCTCGAGGAAGCGATACTGCGCCCGCAGCTCGGCCTGGAGGCGCTCCTTCTCGAAGGCGAGCGAGGCGGTCGCCGCGACGGCGTCCACTAGCGCTCGCTGATCGGCGAGGCTGCGGTCGTGGAGGAGCGCCGCGACGCGCTTCCCGCCCTGCTCGACGAACGTCGCCGCCCGCGCGCCGCGAGCGATCGGCTCGGCCAGCGTGCTGCCTTCCTCGTCCACCCACGCCTGGCGCTGCGGCGACCAGTAGGCGAGATCGAGCGAGGGATCGCCGAGGGCTGTCGCGAGCGCGTCGCGCAACGGGACGCCGTTGCCGAGCGCGATCGCGAGGTCGGCGATCCCGGCGCGCGCGAGCCGCGTCCGGAGGATCCCGAGCAGGAACGCCACCGGCATCAGCGCGAGCGACGCGAGCGCCGCGAACTCGATGGCGTAGCCGGCCTGGGCGTCGACCGTGCCGACCACGCTGCTGACCACGAGCCCGACGAGCGCGACCAGCGTGAAGAGGTAGACGGGCCCGACAGTGCGCCGCAACGGCGGCGTCGCTTCCCGATAGCGCCTCACGAGGCGGAGGAAGACGACGGCCGACAGCCCTGCGGCGCCGAGAGCGACGATCACGTTCGCCGTCTGCGCGACCGTAGGCCTGTCGGAGAGGAGGAACGCGCTCTCGGGGCAGTCTGAGCACCCGGGGACCGGAGACGGGTCGACGAAGCTCACGAGCAGCGGCCCGAGCGTGACGAGCAGGAGGACCGCCCAGACGATCGACTCGTCTCCGGGCCGGAGGCGGCCTCCGGGATACGAGAGGATGAGGTGCGCGAACGCGACGAACGCCACCCCACCGAGGACGTAGCCGAGCGTGAAGAGCAGCGAGTGGCTCGCGAGCTGGAGCGCGCCGAGGGACCAGAGCAGGCCGACGGCCAGCATCTGCGCTCCCGTCCGGTTGCCCGGCGCGCGGACGGCTGCGATCACCCCCGTCACCGTGAAGATCAGCCCCGCGACGGTGGCCATCGCGATCAGCGCGCGCGGCTCGCCGAGGTCGGCCGTCACGACGAGGTAGAGGGCGCCGCCGTACAGCAGCGCGCCGATCGCGATCGCGGCGGCCAGCCGGCGCCGGGTCACCGCAGCAGGACGCGAACGGCGGCGCCGGTCAGCTCGGCCTTCGAGATGAAGCCGCGCGCGCCGCTCGCGCGGATCAGGCCGTCGTAGTCGGACGCCTCGCGGCTCGAGACGAGGACGACCTGTGGGTCGTCCGCGCCGCCCGTCTCGAGCTGCTCGAGCACCGCGAATCCATCCATGTCCGGGAGCTGGACGTCGAGGAGCACGACGTCCGGATGCAGGGAGCCGATCGCCGAGAGCGCGCCCTCGCCGTCCTCGGCCTCGCCGATCACCGCGAACCCGTCCTCCTCGAGAAGCGCCCGCGCACACCGGCGAAAGCTCGGGTGGTCGTCGACGATCAGGATCCGCACGCCGTTCTCCATCGACCGTATCGTGTCAGACGTCCGGCGGCCGAGAGGTGTGGCAAACCGCACCGGGGTCGAACGGGCCGCAGGCACCCTTTCTGCGGGTCTGCGCTGGTCTGGGCCCTTGTCGGCGCGGCCGAGGGCGGCTGCGCATTGCGCGGCGAATCGGGCATCTGGGCGCGCAATTGCGTGCTGACGCCCGCGCCCCGATGGTGCATACTCGCGCGCATGCAGACGACGCAACGCCTCTCGCACGACCAGGTGCTCGCCGATCGCGCGCGGGTCGTCTCCGCGGGCGTCGCGACCCCGAGGCTCGTCGTCGCGGCCGCGGAGGGAGCCCGCGTGACGGACGTCGACGGCCGGGTCTTCGTCGACTTCGCCGGCGGGATCGGGTGCCAGAACACCGGTCACCGGTTCGCGCCCGTGGTGGACGCGATCCACCGCCAGGCCGACCTCTATCTCCACCAGTGCTTCATGGTCGGCGTCTACGAGCCCTACGTCGAGACCTGTCGCCTGCTTGCCGAGCTGTCGCCGTGCAGTGGTGCGGAGCAGAAGTCGATCCTCGTCAACTCGGGCGCCGAGGCGAACGAGAACGCGGTGAAGATCGCGCGTGCCGCGACCGGCCGCCCCGCGGTCGTGGTGTTCGACAACGCCTTCCACGGCCGCACGCTCCTGACGATGACGATGACGAGCAAGGTGCATCCCTACAAGGCGGGGTTCGGGCCGTTCGCGCCCGAGGTGTACCGCGCGCCCGCGCCGTATCCCTACCGCGGCGTCACGAGCGACGACGCGATCGCGGGCCTGAAGAAGCTCTTCAAGTCCGAGGTCGACCCCCAGACGGTCGCGTGCGTCCTGCTCGAGCCGGTGCAGGGCGAGGGCGGGTTCGTGCCGATGCCGGAGGAGTACCCCGCACGCCTCCTCGAAGTGTGCGCCGAGCACGGGATCCTGTACGTCGACGACGAGGTGCAGTCGGGTGCCGGACGCACCGGCAGGGTTTGGGCGATCGAGCACTACGGCATCGAGCCCGACCTGCTCGTCTCGGGCAAGTCGATCGGCGGCGGCCTGCCGCTCGCCGCCGTCACCGGGCGCGCGGAGCTGATGGACGCCGTTCCCGCGGGCGGGCTCGGCGGCACGTTCGGCGGCAACCCGCTGTCGTGCGCGGCTGCGAATGCGGCGCTCGAGGCGATCCGCGACCCGGACTTCCTCGCGACGGCGACCCGCCTCGGCGAGCGCGTCCGGTCGCGGCTCGACGACCTCGCCGCGCGGCATCCCGCGATCGGCGAGGTGCGCGGTCTCGGGCCGATGCTTGCCTTCGAGCTCGTGGAGCGCACGCCGGACAGGGCGAAGGCGATCGTCGACGCGGCCTTCGAGCGCGGCCTGCTCCTGCTCGCGTGCGGGCTCTACGGGAACGTGATCCGGCTCCTGCCGGCGCTGACGATCTCGGACGAGGACCTGGACGAAGGGCTCGCGTTGCTCGAGGAGTCGCTCGCGGCAGTCGATGGTTAGCACTCCGGCTGACATCGACATCCGCATCGTGGGCCTGCGCAAGCGCTACGGCGACGTCGCGGCCGTCGACGGCATCGACCTCGAGGTCGGCCGCGGCGAGTTCTTCACGATGCTCGGCCCCTCGGGCTCCGGCAAGACGACGACACTGCGGATGATCGCCGGCTTCGAACGGCCCGACGAGGGACGGATCGAGCTCGGAGGCGCGGACGTCTCGCGCCGGCCGCCCTTCGACCGGCCGGTCAACACCGTCTTCCAGGACTACGCGCTCTTCCCGCACATGACCGTCCGGCAGAACGTCGAATACGGGCTACGCGTCAAGAAGGTGGCGAAGGCCGACCGGCGGGCGAAAGCGGCCGAGGCGCTGTCGCTCGTGCGCCTGGAGGGCTTCGGCGAGCGCAAGCCGGCCCAGCTCTCGGGCGGTCAGCGCCAGCGGGTCGCGCTGGCGCGCGCGATCGTCAACACGCCGCGGGCGCTGCTGCTCGACGAGCCGCTCGGCGCCCTCGACCTGAAGCTCCGCCAGGAGCTGCAGATCGAGCTCAAGCAGCTGCAGCAGCGCCTCGGGATGACCTTCGTCTACGTGACGCACGACCAGGAAGAGGCGCTCACGATGAGCGACCGGATCGCCGTGTTCAACGAGGGCAAGGTCGAGCAGGTCGGGACGCCGGCCGAGATGTACGAGCACCCCGCGACCGAGTTCGTCGCCGGGTTCATCGGGACGTCGAACGTGATCGAGCGGGACGGCCGCACGTTCACGGTGAGGCCGGAAAAGATCAGGCTCCTGCCCGAGACGGCGTCCGAGGGCGAGCCCGGAGTCGTCCGGGCCGTCGTCTATCTCGGATCGGCCACGAAGTTCGTCGTCGCGCTCGACGCAGGGGGCGAGCTGACGGTGCTGCAGCAGAACCTGGAGACGTCCTCCGAAGACGTCCACGGGATGGGGGGAAGACGCGTCCGCCTGTCGTGGCGGCGGGACGTCGAGTTCGCAATCGAGGAGGAGGGAACGTGAAGCGGATTCGCTTCGTGCACGTGGCGCTCGCGGCGGTCGTCGTCGCGCTCGCCGTTCCGGCGGCTGGGGTCTCGAAAGGGAGCGCGGTGCCGTCGTCGGTCGGCAAGGGCGAGGGCGCGCCGACGCTCGTCGCTTGGGAGGGATACACCGAGAAGCAGTGGGTCGCCCCGTTCGAGAAGCAGACGGGGTGCAAGGTGACCGCGAAGTACGCGGGCAGCTCGAACGACATGTTCAACCTCATGACGTCGGGCGGCGGCGGCCAGTACGACATGGTCTCGGCCTCCGGCGACGCAAGCCTGCGCCTCATCTACGCAGGCGCCGTGGCCGAGGTCAACATGAAGCTGATCCCGGCGAGCAAGGACTTCTTCAACGCGTTCAAGTCCCCGGCGAACAACACCGTGGGTGGAAAGCACTACGGCGTCTCGCTCCAGTTCGGGCCGAACGTGCTGATGTACAACACGAAGTCCTTCGCGAAGAAGCCGACGAGCTGGGCGGCGCTCTACGACGCGAAGAACAAGGGCAAGATCACGATCCCGGACAACCCGATCCAGATCGCGGACGCGGCGCTCTACCTCTCGAAGACGAAGCCGTCGCTCGGGATCAAGGACCCGTACGAGCTCACGAAGGCCCAGCTCGACGCCGCGGTGGCGCTGCTCAAGTCGCAGCGGCCGCTGGTGAAGAAGTACTGGGGCCTCGCGTCGGACCAGATCGACCTGTTCAAGAACGGTGGGTCGACGATCGGCGCGTCGTGGCCGTACCAGGTCAACACGCTCAAGGCCGCGAAGGTTCCCGTCGCGTCGTCGATCCCGAAGGAGGGCGTCACGGGCTGGCTCGACACGTGGATGCTGTCGTCGAAGGCGAAGCACCCGAACTGCGCCTACAAATGGATGCAGTACATCTCGACGCCCAGGCCGCAGGCCCAACAGGCGATCTACTTCGGCGAGACGCCGGTCAACAAGAAGGCGTGCAGGATCATGAACCAGCTCTCGAAGGGCTCGTGCGCGCAGTACTCCGCCAACGCGCCGGAGAGCTTCTACCGGTCGATCAAGTTCTGGAAGACGCCGATCGCCGACTGCGGCAACGGCCAGAAGAACTGCATGGACCTCCGGGCGTGGACGACCGCCTGGACACAAATCAAGGGTTAGCCGCCTGCGCTTGGCGGCGGACGAGGCACGGCCGACGGAGGGCTCCTCACGTGGGGGAGCCCTCCGTGCTCTCTCGCGCTTCTCGTGGCGGCGGCCGAGCCTCAGGACATTCGGGCAGATCTCGGTTCCCGTCGCCGCGTTCGTCTTCGTCTACGTCGCCGCGCTCGTCGCGCTGCTCGTGCAGGGCTTCTGGACGACGGATTCGTTCACCGGGAAGGTCATCCACTCGTGGAACCTCGACAACTTCCGGGCGATCGGCGACGCGCCGTACCCGAGGATCATCTTCCGCACGCTCGGCATGGCGACCGCCGTGACCGTCACGTGCATGGTGCTCGCGTTCCCGTACGCGTACTTCATGGTGCGGGTCGCGGGGCCGCGCCTGCGCGTGATCCTGCTCGTCGCGACCGTCCTCCCGCTGTGGGTCAGCTACCTGGTCCGCGTCTACTCCTGGCGCCTGATCCTCAACCCCGACGGCGCGCTGAACTGGGCGCTGAACCTCGTCGGGCTGCCCGACCTGAACATCGCCTACACGAACTGGGCGATGTGGATCGTCTTCACCTACATCTGGTTCCCGTTCATGGTGCTGCCGGTCTACGCCGCCCTGGAGCGGATCCCACCGTCGTACCTCGAGGCGTCCGCCGACCTCGGCGGCCGCGGCTTCACGACCCTCCGGCGCGTGATCCTGCCGCTCGCGGTGCCGGGGCTCGCGGCGGGCTCGATCTTCACCTTCTCCCTGACGCTCGGCGACTACATCGCGCCGTCGCTCGTCGGAGGCCCGGGCTCCTCGCTGATCGGCACCGTCGTGTTCGAGAACCTCGGCCTCGCGAACAACGCGCCCTTCGCGGCGGCGTTCGCGACGGTTCCGCTAGGGATCATGGCCGTCTACCTCGTCCTCATGAAGCGCCTCGGGGCCTTCGAGTCGCTCTGATGGAGACCCGCGCGACACGTGTCGGGCTCTGGGCGTGGGGGGCGCTCGTCGTCGCATTCCTCTGGATCCCCCTCGCGATCATGGCCGTCTACGCGTTCAACTCGTCGAACATCCAGAGCTGGCCGATCCCGGGCTTCACGACGAAGTGGTTCTCGCAGGCGTGGCACGACGAGGAGGTCCGGACCGCGCTCTGGCTCTCGCTGCGGGCCGGCCTGCTCGCGACCGCGGTGGCGCTCGTCCTCGGCTCGCTCGCCGCGTTCGGCCTGGCTCGGACGCGGTTCTTCGGGCGCGACTCGATCTCGTTCCTGTTCGTGCTCCCGATCGCGCTGCCCGGGATCATCACCGGGCTCGCGCTCAACTCGTTCTTCGTCATCTGGGGAGTGAGCTTCTCGCTCTGGACGATCGTGATCGGCCACGCGACGTTCTGCGTGGTCGTCGTCTACAACAACGTGCTCGCGCGACTGCGCCGCACGTCCGGCTCGTTCTTCGAGGCTTCGGCCGACCTCGGGGCGAACGGCTTCCAGACCTTCCGCTTCGTGACGGTGCCGACGGTCGGCACGGCGCTCGTCGCGGGTGCGCTGCTCGCGTTCGCGCTGTCGTGGGACGAGATCGTCGTGACGTACTTCACCGCCGGCGCGCAGAACACGCTGCCGCTGCTCCTCTTCGGGTTCATCCGCCAGGGGCAGAACCTGCCGATCGTCAACGCGATCGCGCTCGTCGTGATCGTCGTCTCGGCGATCCCCGTCTGGATCGCGCAGCGGCTGACGAGCGAGCCGCGTGCGCGGCGCCGCTGAGAACGCGTGCAAGGATATGCGCGTGGCTCGCGAGGCCGGCTACATGATCCGCGGCGGCCGAGAGGGAAGGGAGCGGCTGCGTCTCATCACGCGTGTCCTGGCGCCGGCGACGTCGGCGCTGCTCGACCGCGTCGGCATTCCGGAGGACGCGGCCTGCCTGGACGTCGGCTCCGGTGGCGGCGACGTCACGCTCGAGCTCGCCCGACGGGCGCTCGCCGGGCGCGTGCTCGGCATCGATCTCGACGCAGCCAAGCTCGAGATCGCGCGCGCTGAGGCTCACGACGCCGGGATCGTCAACGTCGAGTACCGCCGTGACGACCTGTTCAGCGCCGACCTGCCGGGCGGCTTCGACGTCGTCCACGCGCGATTCGTCTTGAGCCACCTCGTCGACCCGCAGGCGGCCGCCGTCGCTCTCGTCCGTGCGCTCCGCCCGGGAGGGACCCTCGTTGTCACCGACATCGAGAAGCGAGCGGCCTTCTGTTGGCCGCCCCACCGTTCGTTCGCCCGCTACGTCGACCTGTATTCGGCCACCGCGCGTGCGCGGGGCGGCGATCCCGACATCGGGCCGCGCCTGCCTTCGCTCCTCGCCCGCGCGGGCTGCCGTCCGGTGCACGTGCACGTCGAGCAGCCGGTGGGCAGGGAGCCCGAGGGGTACGAACGCGACGTCAAGCTCACGGCGCCGATCACGCTCGAGGGCATCGCCGACGCCGCGGTCGCCTCGGGGATCGCAACGCGCAGCGAGGTCGAGGCGATCGTCGACGACCTCTTCCGGCTCGCGGCGGACGGCGAGACCGTGATGAGCACCCCGCGCATGGTCCAAGCCTGGGGAAGCCGACCGATCGACGTCTAGCTCGACGCTCGTCGCGCGGTATCCGGGCGGACGGCTAGCGGGTGGCCGCTTCCACCGACCTGGAGAGGGCCCATTGGGGCCGTACGAAGTGGCACGTGTAGCCGTTCGGGTACCGCTCGAGGTAGTCCTGATGCTCCGGCTCGGCCTCCCAGAACGGCCCCGCCGGCGTCACCTCCGTCACGACCTTTCCCGGCCAGAGCCCGGACGAGTCGATCTCGGTGATCGTCTCCTCGGCGACTCGCCGCTGGTCGTCGTCGAGGTAGAGGATCGCCGAGCGGTAGCTCGTCCCCACGTCGTTGCCCTGACGGTTCAACGTCGTCGGGTCGTGGATCTGGAAGAAGAACTCGAGGAGCCGGCGATACGACGTCTGCTCCGGGTCGAACACGACCTCGATCGCCTCCGCGTGGCTGCCGTGGTTCCGGTACGTCGCGCTGGGAACGTCGCCGCCCGCATACCCCACCCGCGTCGAGAGGACGCCGGGCTGCCTCCGAAAGAGATCCTGCATGCCCCAGAAGCATCCCCCGGCGAGGATGGCCTTCTCCGTTGCTCCGCTCATCTCGAACCGCCTCCTTGCGTTCCACCTGTGTCACACCCCACTCTACGGGCTGCTTCGTTCGGCGCCCCTCGTCCGCCTCGGCGGCAGCGCGGCAAGGAGTGGCTGCGCGCGGAGGACGGAGCGCTCCTTGTCCTTCACCTCGAGGATGCAGTCGAGCGGCAGGTCGCCGACCGCGGCGACGAACTCCGCGAAGGCGTCGAGCTCGATCGTCTCGGCATGCGCTCCCGGGCGCTTGCCCGCGGCCTGGGTCGAGAAGTGCACCTCCTGGCGGCCGTCCTCCCTGCCCCACGTCTCGCCCACCAGCTGGACGACGTCGCGCACGCGCAGCCCCTCGAGCGACGGTGCGAGTCGATGATGGAAGGCGTCGAACACGACGGGAACGCCGAGTCCCCGCGCCCACCCGAGTGTGGTCTCGAGCGGCCAGCGCTCGTCGTGCTCGAGTGCGAGACGCGCCGCTGCGCCGGGCGTGAGGCGTTCATGGCCGGCGGCGAACCGTGTGCGTGCGGATTCCGGGTCCGCGGCGCCCGAGCCCGGGTGGAGGACGATCTTGTGCGAGCGGTCGAGGCCGAGCGCCGAAAGCAGCCGGTCGTGGTACGCGAGCTCGGCGATCGCAGCCGCGACGACGTCCTCTCTCACCGACGACAGCACGATGTACTGACCGGGATGAGTCGAGAGCCGCATCCCCGAGAGGCGGACGAGGCGCCCGAGGTCGGCCAGACGCGCGCCGAACACGTCCCACCACGGGACGTCGTTTCTCGGGTGCGAGCCGAACGGGATGACGTTCGAGGACAAGCGAAAGACCTCGATCCCGTGAGCCAGGTTCCAGCGCAGGATCGACTCGAGTGCGTCGAGGTTCGCGTCGATCAGCGTGACGATCCGTTCGCCGGTGAGGTTCGGCAGCCGCGCCGTGCGAGCCGCCGACGGGAGCTGCGTGTTCACGCATGCGTAGCCGAGCCGCATGGCGCTCAGGAGCCTTGGCGGATGGGAGAGCGAGGATACGAGCGAGCTCGACTCACGGCAACTCAGTCTATACAAAACCGAGACAAAGATTTGACACGCGCGAGACAGGACCGCTACTGTCGGGGACAGACATTGTACAAAGACTCAACAATAGGAGGATTCATGAAGAAGCTGGACATCGCCGCTGCCGCGCTCGTCATCGTCGGCGGCCTCAACTGGGGTCTCGTCGCGCTCGCCGAGTTCGACCTCGTCGCAGCGCTCGTCGGGCTCGACTTCGGTGAGACGAACGCCGTCAGCCGGATGGTCTACGGGCTCGTCGGCCTCGCAGCCGTTTACCAGATCGCTCAGCAGCAGGCGATCCGCCGCCGCTGGAGCCGCGATCCTCAGGTGTCGACCGCCTGATCCCGCTGTTCCGATCGGCGCACGCCGCGAGGACGACGTGCGAGCAGCCGAGGGCCGGAGGCGAGACGCGCGCCTCCGGCCCGAGCCCGAAGCAGACGGCTGTCATAGGCGCTCTTCGGTCACGCACGCACAGATCCGCATCCCGCACGTGTGCGACCGTGGAAAACCCCGATGCCACGCCCCTGCATCGCTCGTACGGTTGCCGGGAGATGTCCGGCGACTACGGCGCGTTCGACGACGCCGCGCGGGAGTACGTGATCCGGCGGCCCGACACGCCGCTTCCCTGGCTCAACTACCTCGGCCAGGACGACCTCTTCGGCCTCTGCACGAACACGGCGGGCGGCTACACGTTCTGGCGCGACGCGCGGCTGCGCCGGCTGACCCGCTACCGCTACAACGACGCTCCGCTCGACTCGGTCGGGCGCTACCTCTACGTGCGCGACGGCGAGACGATCTGGAACCCCGGTTGGAAGCCGACGAAGACGCCGCTCGACCACTACGAGTGCCGTCAGGGCCTCGGCTACACCGGCATCGTCGGCGCGAAGGACGGCATCGAGGTCGAGCTCTGCTTCTTCGTGCCGCTCGGAGAGGACGTCGAGATCTGGCGGACGACCGTCCGCAACCGCGGAGAGGCGACGAAGACGCTTCGCCTCTTCTCGTACGTCGAGTTCTGCCTCTACGAGGCGCTCAACGACATGACGAACTTCCAGAGCACGTACTCGCTCGGCGAGGTCGAGGTGGAGTGCGGCGGAGCCGCGATCTTCCATACGACCGAGCACCGCGCACGGCGTGCGCACGTGACGCTGTTCGCCTGCACGCATGACGTCACCGGCTTCGACACCTCGCGCGACGCGTTCGTCGGCGTCCACAATGGGCTGCACGAGGCGGCCGTGCCGCTCGCGGGACGTGCGACGGGGAGCATCGCGCACGGCTGGAACCCGATCGGGGCGTACGAGCTCGACCTCGAGCTGGCGCCCGGCGCATCGGAGACGTTCTCGTTCCTCCTCGCCTACATCCCCGACGGGGGCATCCCGGCAGGGCTCGAGCTGCTCGACCGCTACGCCGAGCGTGCCGAGGTCGACGACGCGCTGGAGACGCTGCGCGGGCGATGGGACGAGCTGCTCTCACGCTTCCAGGTCGAGTGCCCGGATCCGCACCTCACCCGGATGCTCAACACGTGGAACCAGTACCAGTGCATGACGACGTTCAACCTGTCGCGCTCGACCAGCCTCTTCGAGACCGGCATCGGCCGCGGCATGGGGTTCCGCGACTCGAACCAGGACGTGCTCGGCTTCGTCCACCTGATCCCCGACCGAGCGCGGCAGCGCATCCTCGACCTCGCCGCGACGCAGCTCTCCGACGGAACGTGCTTCCACCAGTACCAGCCGCTGACGAGGCAGGGCAACACGGAGATCGGTGGCAACTTCCTCGACGATCACCTCTGGCTCGTCGTCTCCACGTGCGCGTACGTGAAGGAGACCGGCGACACGTCGATCCTGCTCGAGCCGGTGGGCTACGCGGACACCCCCGGCAGCGGCGAAGGCCTGCTGCGCCACCTCGAGACGAGCATCGCCTACACGCTCGCGCATCGCGGCCCGCACGGACTGCCGCTGATCGGCCATGCCGACTGGAACGACTGCCTCAACCTCAACGCCTTCTCCACCGAGGCGAACGAGTCGTTCCAGACCGCAGGTGACGTGGAGGGTGCAGTGGCGGAGTCGGTGATGATCGCGGGGCTCTTCCTCTTCGCCGCGGCAGAGCTCGCAGCGCTCTACCGTCACCTGGGACGCGACTCCGACGCGGGAGCGATCGACGGCGTCCGCTCGGAGATGCTCGCGACCGTCGAGTCGGAGGCATGGGACGGCGAGTGGTACATCCGTGCGTTCGACGCCGAGAGCCGTCCGATCGGCTCCCACGTGTGCGAGGAGGGCGCGATCTTCGTCGAGAGCCAGGCCTGGTGTGTGCTCGGGGGCGCCGGAGCGCACGACGGTCGCGCGCGCCGCGCGCTCGAGAACGTGCACGGGCGGCTCACGACGCCGGACGGGATCGTCCTCCAGCAACCGGCGTACAGCCGCTACTACCCCGAGCTCGGAGAGATATCGAGCTACCCACCCGGGTACAAGGAGAACGCCGGCATCTTCTGCCACACGAATCCGTGGATCACGCTGGCGTGGTGCAGGCTCGGCGAGGCCGAGCGCGCGCTCGCGACGTACCTCGCTATCTGCCCGTCGACGCGGGAGACTCGGCTCGAGACGTACCGGTGCGAGCCGTACGTCTATGCGCAGATGGTCGCCGGCCCCGACGCGGCGACGCCGGGCGAGGCGAAGAACTCGTGGCTCACCGGGGCAGCGGCCTGGACGTTCGTGAGCGGGACGCAGGGCCTGCTCGGCATCGTGCCGGACTACGACGGGCTGCGGATCGATCCCTGCATCCCACCCGGCTGGGAGTCGTTCGGCGTCGTGAGGCACTTCCGCGGCGTCGACTACGAGATCACGATCGGCAACCCGACCGGCGTCTCCGGCGGTGTCGCGTCGTTGCGCGTCGACGGCGAGGACGTGCCTGGGAACCTCGTTCCGCTCGCCGTCGGTCGCGACCGCGTGAGGGTCGACGTCGTCCTGGGCGCCGAGGCGTCGGCCGCCGTTTCGGCCCCGTAGATCCGGCCCGGCTCAGGCCGCCGCGAGCGCCCGTTCGAGGTCGGCCCAGAGCGCCTCGAGGTCCTCGAGCCCCACCGAGAGACGGATCAGGCCGGTCGGGATGCGATCGCCTTCCCAGCGATGGCGCGCCTCGAGCTTCGAGCGAGTGCCGCCGAGGCTCGTGGCGTTCTCGATCGTCTGGAGTGCCCGCTCGACGCGGGCGGCGGCATCGCCGTCGGCGACGTCGAACGAGACGAGGAACGAGAACCCGGGGTAGCGGACGGTCTGAACGGCGGAGTGGCGCGCGAGCCGCTCGGCGAGCACGCGCGCGGATGCCTCCTGCCGGTCGAGGCGCAGCGCGAGCGTCTCGAGCCCGCGCAGCACGAGCCACGCGGTGTCGGCCGGCGCGACGATGCCCGCGAGCCGTCGCGTCAGGTGCAGCCGATCGCGCAGCTTTCGGTCGCTCGTGACGGTGACGCCCGCGAGCACGTCGTCGTGCCCCGCGAGAACCTTCGTCGCCGAGTGGAGCACGACGTCGCAGCCGTGGTCGAGCGGACGCAGGCGGAGCGGGGAGGAAACCGTCGCGTCGCAGACGACCGGCGCGGGGTGCGCCACTGCGGCCTTGAGGTCGGGCATCGTCAGGATCGGGTTCGCGGGCGCCTCGACGAGGATCAGGTCTGCCTCGGCGGGTGGCGCGCCCGTCTGCTCGAACTCGACGACGCGCACCCACGCCGAGAGGTGGTCGAGCAGCTTGCGATGGCCGTAGTAGGCGCCCTCGGCGAGCGCAACCGTCCCACCCGGACGCAGGAGCGTCAGGAGCACCGTCGTGACGGCACCCATCCCGGACGGGTACAGGAGCGCATGGCCGCCGTCGAGCGCACCGAGCGCCTCCTCGCAGGCGGCGCCCGTCGGGTGGTCGTCGCGCGCGTACGAGAAGCGGCCGGGCTCGCCCTCGCTGTACGGCCATGTCGCGGAACGGTCGAGCGAAGAGCCCACGCGGCGACGCTACCAGCGTCCCCCGAGCGGAGACCTCGCCCGGGGCCCGATAGTCTCGCGTCGTGATCCCGGACAGCGCCCGGGCCATGATCGAGTCGGGGCGGCTCGCGCACCTCGTCACGCTCAACCGCGACGGGTCGCCGCAGGTCTCGTGCGTGTGGGTCGGCCTCGACGGCGGCGAGATCGTCTCCGCGCACTTGAACGCGGCGCAGCAGAAGATCCGCAACATCCGTCGCGACCCGCGCGTCTCGCTTTCGATCGAGGGAACGGAGGTCCAGCCGCCCGGCCTGCTCCAGTATCTCGTGGTGCACGGCCGGGCGAGGGTCACGGAGGGCGGCGCCCCGGAGCTCCTGCAAGAGCTCGCGTACCGCTACCTCGGCCCCGACGCGAAGTTCCCGCCGATCGCCGATCCGCCGCTCGGCGTGCTCGTGCACGTCGCCGTGGAGCGCCTCGGCGGCATCGGTCTTTGGGCATCTCCGCGCGCCTGACCTCGTTAGGCTCCGCGTCGATGTCGACGCGGCACGAGACGACCGAGGAGAAGCTCGCATGGCTGCGCGAGCTGAGCGAGGCGGCGGCGCATGCCGGCTCGGAGAAGGCGGTTGCCCGTCAACACGACCGTGGCAAGCTGCTCGCACGAGAGCGGATCGACCTGTTGCTCGACCCGGGGTCGTTCGTCGAGCTCGATCGCTTCGTCCGCCACCGCGAAAGCGAGTTCGGGATGCGCGACAAGCGTCCCTGGGGGGATGCTGTCGTGACGGGCTACGGGACGGTCTTCGGTCGTCCCGTCTGCGTCTTCAGCCAGGACTTCACAGTGTTCGGCGGGTCGCTCTCCGAGGTGTTCGCGGAGAAGGTGTGCAAGGTGATGGACATGGCCCTCAAGGTCGGGTGCCCCGTGGTGGGGATGAACGACTCGGGCGGCGCGCGGATCCAGGAAGGCGTCGTCTCGCTCGCGGGGTACGCCGAGATCTTCTGGCGGAACGTGCAGGCTTCCGGCGTCGTGCCCCAGGTCTCGCTCATCATGGGCCCGTGCGCAGGCGGAGCCGTGTACTCGCCGGCGATCACGGACTTCGTGCTGATGACGGAGGGGACGTCGTACATGTTCATCACCGGCCCTGACGTCGTGAAGACGGTGACCGGCGAGGACGTCAGCTTCGAGGACCTCGGCGGCGCGACGGCGCACGCGACGAAGTCCGGCGTGGCACACCTCGTGGCGCCCGACGAGCGGTCGTGCATCGACGATGCGCGTTACCTGCTCACGTTCCTCCCCCAGAACAACCTCGAGACGGCGCCCTTCGCGCCTCCGACCGACCCCGTCGACCGCGAGTCGCCCGAGCTCGACGCGCTGATCCCGGACTCGCCCCACAAGCCGTACGACATGAAGCGCGTGATCGAGACGGTCGTCGACGACGGCGCGTTCCTGGAGATCCAGCCCGTGCACGCGGAGAACATCGTGTGCGGCTTCGCGCGGCTCGGAGGTCACGCCGTGGGGGTGGTCGGGAACCAGCCCTCCGCGCTCGCGGGCGTCCTCGACATCGACGCGTCCGTAAAGGCGGCGCGGTTCGTCCGCACCTGCGATGCGTTCAACGTGCCACTCGTGACCTTCGTCGACGTCCCGGGGTTCCTTCCCGGCACGTCGCAGGAATGGGGCGGGATCATCCGCCACGGCGCCAAGCTGCTCTACGCCTACGCCGAGGCGACCGTGCCGAAGCTGACGGTGATCACCCGGAAGGCGTACGGCGGCGCCTACGACGTCATGAGCTCGAAGCACATCCGCGCCGACGTCAACGTCGCCTGGCCGACGGCCGAGGTCGCCGTCATGGGGCCCGAAGGCGCCGTCAACATCGTCTTCCGCCACGAGCTCGACGGCGTCGAGAACGCCGAGGAGCGGCGGGCGGAGCTGATCGCCGACTACAAGGAGCGCTTTGCGAACCCGTACTCGGCTGCGGAGCGCGGGTACGTCGACGACGTCATCGAGCCGAGCGGGACGCGGCCGTACCTCGTGCGCGCGCTCGAGGCGACCTTGAGCAAGCGCGAGCCGGCACCGAAGCGCAAGCACGGGAACATTCCGCTGTAAGCCTCACCGCTCGCGTCGCGACGAAGTCGGCACGGAGTTGGCACGGTGTCGTGGCATTTGTTGCCATTTTCGGCGATAGAATGGAAGTGGGTGGTGGGATGGGGTGCCCCACGAAGCAGCCGCAATTTGCGAAGCCCGCGAGCCGCCGCTACGCCAGCACCCAGCGACCTTGCTCCAGAATCCGCCCGCCCGTCCCGTCTGCACGGACGCCGTCCACGTCGACGTCGGGCCCGCCGATCATGAGATCGATGTGGATGGTCGAGACGTTGACTCCCGCCTCGAGGCGCTGCTCGTCGTCCATGGCAGCGGCCCCTTCGACCGGGTCGGTGTAGCCCGCTCCGATCGCGATGTGCGACGAGGCGTTCTCGTCGAGGAGGAGGTTGCGGAAGAGCATGCCGCGCCGGCCGACCGCCGAGTCGACGTCGACGAGAGCGACCTCGCCGAGCCGTGACGCGGCGGCATCTGTCGCGAGCTTCGAGCGAAGGAACTCTTCGCCGTGGTCGGCGCTCGCCCCGACGACCTCGCCACCCGCGAAGCTGAGCCGCCCGCCCTCGACGCGCGAGCCGAACCAGTACAGGGGCGCGGTCAGCCGCACCGTGCCCTCGGCGCGCATCCGGTCGGGTGTCGTGAAGACCTCCTCGGTCGGGAGATTGACGACGTGCTTCTGGCCCCACGCCGTGCGGGACTCCGCGCTCAGCCAGCGCGCCGACTCGAGCAGCCCGATGCGGAGGTCGGTGTCGGGCCCGCGGAAGTGGAGCACCTCGAACCGGTTCTCGTCGAGCAGGGCGGCCCGCTCCCGCAGCCTTGCGATATGGCGCCGCCACGCGTCGATCGGATCGGGCTCGTCGAGGCGCGTGACCCGGGCGATCTCCGCCCAGAGCCGATCGGAGTCGGCCGTGCCGAAGAGGCTCTGTGCCCAGCCTGCCGTCGGGCACGAGATCACCGTCCACGCGATCGCAAGACGCGAAGTGAGGTCGCGGCCGATCTCCTTGGCCTCGGTCGGCTCCGCTCGCGCGGCGCGGGACGGATCGACGTCCGCGAACAGCTCCGGATCGGCGTCGCCGAACGTCATCACCAGCGCCGCGCCCTCGGCGCCGAGCCTGGCCGTCGCGAGCCAGGGTGGAGTGCGGTCGAGCAGCTCTTCTGGAGCGTGGAGTGCATGCAGGCGGCGGACGTGCTCGTCCACGTAGAAGCAGTCGACGTCCCCCGCACCCGCCCGCCAGCCGGCTTCGGCCACCGCACGAACGAGTGGAGCATGCTCCGGCTCGCCGAAGACGACGAGCTTCTGTCCCTCCGTGAGCCCGCACCCGACGCGCACGGCGAGCTCGGCATACCGTGCTGCGTAGTCCATCGGGGGACCATCTCGCGCCGGACGTCCGGCGTCAATCGGCCCGCGGCAGGAACGCGAGCTCGCGCGAGTCACACACCGGCTCGTAGCCGATCCGCATGTAGATCGCGTTCGACGTCGGATTCGCGAGATCCGTGTAGAGGAAGCAGAACCGCACTCCTCGATCGAGCAGGAGCCGCGACACCGCGGCCGTCGCCGCGCTGCCGTAGCCGCGGGCGCGGTGCTCGGGAGGCGTGTAGACGGGCCCGATGCGCATCCCGTTCGGCGTCGGACCTCCGAAGGCGGCCAGCGAGACCGGCTCGCCGTCGACCTCCCAGAGCCCGATCCCGCCGGGGCTCGCCGGGTCGAGGCGCGCGTCGACGCTTCTCGCGGTCCGGCCGGCGTCGCCGTCGTCGCCGTGCAGCGCCTCGGCCGCGAAGTCGCGCGTCCACCCGATCACGAGCGCTCGGTCCTTCGCGCCGGCGAGCCGGAACCGACCGTCCGTCGGACGGGCCGGGACGAGCCGTTCCAGCGCGTAGATCCGCTGCTCGAAGCGAACCGTCGCCGCCGCCTCGTGCCGCGACGTCCACGCCTCCGCGAAGGCATCGACTTCCGGCACCGCGCCGACCACACCAGGGAGGTCCGGCGAGATCGACTCCGCCAGCGCCTCGAGCGCGAGATCGTGGACGGGCCTCGCGAGGACGAGGTTGTACGGCGGCGTCCGCACGGCGACGCCGGCGATCCGACCGCCGTCCCGCACGATCCAGCCCTCGAGCTCCGGATAGACCTGCGGATGGTCGCGCGCGAAACCGAGAATCCCGAGCGCGAGATTGTGGCGTGCCTCCTCGGCGAGCAGGAACGGTCGCACCTCCCCTAGGAGCTCGCCCGGGTCTCGGAGCGTGTCGACCTGCACCGCGCCGATCGTACGGTGGGCGGCGTTACGGTTGTCGGCGTGCGCGTCTCAGCGAAGGTCGACTACGCGCTTCGCGCGCTGCTCGAGCTCGCGTCGGCGGGCGGCCTCGTCAAGGGTGAGCACGTCGCGACCGCACAGGGCATCCCGCAGAAGTTCCTCGAGACGATCCTCCTCGACCTGAGGCACGCAGAGCTCGTCACGAGCCGCCGCGGCGTCGAAGGGGGCTACGCGCTCGCCAGGCCGGCGGCGGAGATCAGCCTCGCCGACGTGATCCGCGCGGTCGAAGGGCCGATCGCGACGGTCCGCGGCGTGCGTCCCGACGACGTGCACTACGAGGGGGCGGCACGCGGTCTCGCGCCCGTGTGGCTCGACCTGCGCGCGGCGATGCGCGGCGTGCTCGAGGAGACGACGCTCGCCGACGTCGTCGCCCGCTCCGGAACCTAGGTGAACGTCGTGGCGCGCGTCGGCCGCACGTAGACGATCTGCCCGGCGTCGAGCTCGAGCAGCTCCGCCTCGTCGCGGGTCGTCTGCACCGAGAGACGCTCGCCGTCGGCGCCCACGAGATCGAGTCGGACGTCGAAGCCGAAGTGGACGACACGGTCGATCATGACCTCGCGCGTCGACCCGTTCGGCTCGAGGGTCACCTCGAGATCGTGCGGCCGCACGAACGTGTCGCCGATCCGGTGCGCCTGACCGACGAAGGTCATCACGAACTCGTTGGCCGGCTGCTCGTAGACCTCGCGCGGCGACCCCACCTGCTCGATGCGCCCATTGCTCATCACCGCCACCTGGTCGGCGACCTCCATCGCCTCCTCCTGGTCGTGCGTGACGATCACGGTGGTCGTGTGAGTCTCGTCGTGGAGCCGGCGCAGCCACTCCCGCAGCTCCGCGCGGACACGGGCGTCGAGCGCCCCGAACGGCTCGTCGAGCAGGAGCACCGCGGGATCGATCGCGAGAGCGCGCGCAAGCCCCATCCGCTGCCGCTGCCCACCCGAGAGCTGTGACGGGTAGCGCCTCGCGAGGCCCTCGAGCTGCACGAGCTGCAGCAGCTGGTTCACGCGCTCGGCGATCTCCGCCTTCGGGCGCTTGCGGATCGCGAGGCCGAAGGCCACGTTGTCGCGGACGGTCATGTGCTTGAAGGCCGCGTAGTGCTGGAAGACGAACCCGACGCCGCGCTTCTGCGCGGGGCGCCCCGTGACGTCCTCTTCGTCGATGAAGACGGCGCCCGCCTCCGCGGTCTCGAGCCCGGCAACGATCCGCAACAGGGTCGACTTGCCGCTTCCGCTCGGGCCGAGAAGGGCGGTGAGCGATCCCGTCGCGACATCCACGGACACGTCGTCGAGTGCGACGAAGTCGTCGAAGCGCTTCGTGATGTGACGGATCGAGATCGACATCAGCGTCCGGCTCCCTTCGGTTGGAGGACGATCATGAGAACGAGGATCAGGATCGCGGTCGCGGCGAGCACGAACGAGATGCCGTACGCGGGCGCGTAGTTCCCGTATGCGAACTGGTACGCGTCTTCGACGCGGAGCGTCGCCGTCTGCGTCTGCCCGGCGATGTTCCCCGACACGAGCGCGACGGCACCGAACTCGCCGATTGCGCGCGCCGTGGTCAGCACGACGCCGTAGACGACGGCCCACCGGATGGAGGGAAGCGTGATCCGCCAGAAGGTCTGCCAGCCCGATGCGCCGAGCGTCTGGGCCGCCTGCTCCTGCTCGATGCCGATCTCGCGCAGCGTCGGCACGACCTCGCGCGCGACGAACGGGAGCGTGACGAAGATCGTGGCCAGCACGATGCCCGGCGTCGCGAAGAGGATCTCGAAGCCGTTCCGCTGGAACCACCCGAACCAGCCGTTGACCCCGTAGAGCGCGATGAGGGAGAAGCCGACGATCACGGGCGACAGCGCGAGGGGGAGGTCGATGAAGGCGTTCAGTAGCCCGCGACCCGGGACTTTCCCGCGGACGATCACGAGCGCGCAGACGATCCCGAAGACGGTGTTCACGGCGACCGCGATCGCCGCCACCTTCAGCGTGAGCGCGAAGGCGGCGACGGTGTCCGGATGCGTGATCGCGGCCCACGCGCCGTCGAGATCCTCGGCGGTGCGCCAGACCATCATCGCGAGCGGCCCGATCAGGATGAGCGTCAGGTAGCCGAGCGCGACGAACCGGAGCGAGAACCTACCCACGCTCGTGCCTCGTGACGAACCAGCGGAGCCCGCCGATGCCGAGCAGCACGGCGAACGAGATCACGAGTAGGACGACGGCGATCGCGGCGGAGCCCTCGGGATCCTGCTCGATCCGATAGAAGAGGTGGATCGAGGCGACCTCCGTCTTGAACGGGAGGTTGCCCGCGATGAGGACGATCGCCCCGATCTCCCCGACCGCGCGCGCAAACGCCATGGCGACGCCGGAGAGGATCCCCGGGAGGATGCCCGGCAGCACGATGCGTCGGAACGTCGTGAAGCCGCTCGCACCGAGCGACCGGGCGGCGTCCTCGAGCTCCGTGTCGAGCTCGATGAGCACCGGCTGGACGGTGCGGACGACGAACGGTAGCGTGACGAACAGCAGGGCGACGTAGATCGCCCCGCGCGTGAACGTCACGTCGGCGTCGAACTGGAACGAGCCGATCGTGACGTCGAGCGGCGTCCGGGGGCCGTAGAGCGCCATGATCACGAGCCCGGCGACGATCGTCGGCAGCGCGAACGGCAGGTCGATGATCGCGTTCACGACGCTCTTCCCGCGGAAGGAGTCGCGCACGAGGACCCACGCGATGATCGTCCCGAACACGGCGGT
This sequence comes from Actinomycetota bacterium, assembly GCA_046732615.1. GTDB lineage: Bacteria > Actinomycetota > Thermoleophilia > Gaiellales > Gaiellaceae > Gaiella. The sequence continues at coordinate 24,093 of JBKPNM010000190.1, forward strand.
CGTGAGTACCGCCAGCGTCGAGACGACGAGCGTGAGCTTCAGAGCGGCGACCGCCTGCGGGGAGGAGACGACCTCCCAGAAGCCCGACCAGCCGTTCCCGGTCGACTTCCAGACCACGGCGGCGATCGGCAGGACGACGATGACGAGCAGGAACGTCGTCACGAAGCCGACCTGCAGCGAGAGAGCCGTCGGGGCCCTCTCCCCGCGACGCGCCGCAGGCGCCGGGAGGCGCGGCGCCTCGCTGACGGTGCTAGCCAGTGGAGACCCCGAGCGACTGCTCGATGCCCTGCATGATGCTCCTGTTCGGGTCGAACCACTTCTTGTCGACCGCGCGCCAGCCCCCGAGCAGCTTGTTCGTGATCTTCGTCTCGCCCGGACGAACCGGGAACTTCTTGCGGAACTCCGTGAGCGCCTGCTTGTTCACCGGGCGGTAGCCGTTCTCGGCGAGGATCTTCTGCGCCGGATACGTCTTCAGGAACCGCGAGAAGGCGTTCCACTCGGCCTTGTTCGGGCTCTTCTCGATCGCCGCGATGTAGACGTCGATCAGCATCGTCTGCCGCGGGATGACGTACGGGATCCTCCCGTTGATCGCCTCGCTCTCGAACGTGAGCAGGACGTCGCCCTTGCCCGACAGGAACGTATTCGTGGCGTTCGAGCCCGACGAGTCCTGCGAGACGACGTTGTTCTTGTAGAACTTGCGCAGGTAGTCGACCGCCTGCTTGTCGGTCTTCCCGAGGCGGCGCTGCGCGACATAGCCGGCGAGGATGTTCCACTTTGCGATCCCGCCGGTGAACGGGTTCACCGTCACGACTTGGACACCCGGCTTCGTGAGGTCGTTCCAGCCCTTGATCTTCTTGGGGTTGCCGTTCCGGAGCCCGAACACGACGACCGAGTTCCAGACCACGCCGTTGTAGCTCTGCTTGTCCCACTTCGGGCTGATCAATCCCTTGTCCACGAGGTCGTTGATGTCGTTCCCCGTGTTGAGGATCACCCCGTCTGCGGGAAGGCCGTTCGCGACGGCCTGGCCCTGGGCCGACGACGCCCCGTACGACGCCCGGATGTTGACGTCGGCGCCTGCTGGCGTCTTGCGGAACTCCTCGATCAGCTTCGTCAGCACGGGCCGAGGGGTCGAATAGGCGGCGAGGTTCAGCGTCACGGCCTTCGAGCGCGTGTCGGCTGCGGTCGCCGTCGCGGCGACCGCAACCGCGATCCCGACGGCGAGTGTCAGGGCTGTCGCGACGAGACGTACTCGCATGAAGTCCTCCTGTTCTCGGCAATCTCCATCAGGGTGGTGGAGATTAGCAGATCATATTTCACGCATTAGCAGAAGAGCACATCGGCGAAGACGTAGCAGCTTCTGATATTGATTAGGCAATGCCTAGGAAGACACTCACGGCTGCGCAGGCGTCGCGCGCGCTCGGGATCAGCCTCGACACGCTGCGGCGCTGGGATCGCGAGGGCAAGCTGCGCGTCGAGCGGGACTCGGCGAACCGTCGGGTCGTTCCGGCCGCCGAGGTCGAGCGCCTGCGCGGCGAGGAGGGCGCAGAGGGACTGACCGCGCGGAACCGGTTCCGCGGGATCGTCCGCTCGGTCGAGACGGACGGTCTTCTCGCCCGCGTGGAGATCGACGTCACGGAGCCCGCGCGCGTGGTCGCCATCGTGACCCGCGAGTCCGTCGAGGAGCTCGGGCTCGCGCCGGGGATGAGTGCCGCGGGAGTCGTGAAGTCGACCAGCGTGATGGTGGAGCGGTGAGGCGGCTCGCGCCGCTCGTGGCGCTCGTCGCGCTTGCGTTGCTCGCCGGTGTCGCGACGGCTGCCCGCGACCGGACGGCGGACGGCCCGGCGACGCTGCTCGCGGCAGCATCCCTCACCGAAGTCGTTCCGACGATCGACGGCGCCGCGCGCGCATCGTTCGGCGGCTCCAACCAGCTCGCGCAGCAGGCTCGGCAAGGCTTCCCGTTCGACGTGTTCCTCTCGGCGAGCCCGCAGTACACGCAGACGCTCTACGCCGAGGGGCTCGTCCGTAAGCCGGTCGCGTTCGCGACGAACAGCCTAGTGCTCGTCGTCCCGAGGCGGAACCCGGCTCGGATCGCGAGCGTCGCGGACCTCGCGAAGCGGCCGAACCTGCGTCTCGTCGTCGCCGGGCCGAAGGTTCCGATCGGCGTCTACACCCGCGAGGTGCTGAAGCGGCTCCGGCTGCTTCGTGTGCTCCGCAAGGCGGTCAGCCTCGAGCCCGACGTCAAGGGCATCGTCGGCAAGGTGGCGCTCGGGGAGGCCGACGCAGGGTTCGTGTACGCGACCGACGTGCGGCCGGTCGCGTCGAACGTCAGCGTGATCCGGTTCCCGAGGCGGGCGCAGCCGGACGTCGTCTACGAGGCGGCGATCGCGGCCCGGCCGCGCGATCTCGACGCGGCTCGGTCGTTCCTGATCGAGCTGCTCGGGCCGGACGGCCGGCGGGCGCTCCGCGCCGCGGGCTTCGGGCTCCCGCAGTGAGCCGGGCCTTCACCGCGTTCCTCTGGGTGGCGACCGGCCTCGTCCTCGCGTTTCTCGTCGTCCCGGTCGCGGCGATCTTCCTCCGAGTGCCTCCCGGCGAGCTTCTCGACGCGCTCGGGTCGCAGGTCGCGCGCGACGCGCTCCGCGTGACGTTCGCGACGACGGTCGTCGCCCAGGCGGTGATCCTGCTCGTCGGCACACCGGCTGCGTACCTGCTCGCGACCCGGTCCTTCCGGGGCCGAAGCCTCGTCGTCACGCTGGTCGAGCTGCCGCTCGTCCTGCCGCCGGCCGTCGCGGGCGTCGGGCTTCTCGCTGCGTTCGGCCGGTTCGGCCTGCTGGGAGGCACGCTTTCGGCGCTCGGGATCGAGATCGCGTTCACGCGGCTCGCCGTCGTGCTCGCGATCGTGTTCGTCGCCGGGCCGTTCTTCGTGCGGACGGCGATTGCCGCCTTCGAGTCCGTCGACCCCAATCTCGTCGACGCGTCCCGGACGCTCGGCGCAGGCCCCGGGGGAACGTTCGCCCGCATCGCCCTCCCGCTCGCGTCCGGCGGTCTGAGTGCGGGGGCCGCGCTGTCGTTCGCGCGCGGGCTCGGCGAGTTCGGCGCGACGATCATGTTCGCGGGCTCGCTCCAGGGAGTCACGCAGACGCTCTCCCTCGCGGTCTACGAGCAGTTCGACGTCGATTTCGACACCGCGCTCGCGATCGGCGCCGAGCTGGTCGCCGCGAGCGCCGCTCTCCTCCTCGTCGTCAAGCTCGTCCCGCGATGGCGATCCTCCACGCAGATCTTTCCCACCCCCTCCGCGCGTTCGCTCTCGACCTGACCCTCGAGGTCGGCGCCGAGACGTTGGCGCTCGTCGGGCCGTCTGGAGCGGGCAAGTCGACCGTCCTCCGGACGATCGCCGGTCTCGTGCGTCCTGCCCGGGGGCGTGTCACGCTCGCCGGGGACACCTGGCTCGACACCCCGCGGCGCGTCGACGTGCCACCGGAACGCCGCTCGGTCGGGCTCGTCTTCCAGGACTACGCGCTCTTCCCCCACCTGAGCGTTCGCCGCAACGTCGCGTTCGGCGCGCCGGACCGGCGCGCCGTCGACGACCTGCTCGAACGGTTCCGGATCGCCGCGCTCGCCGACGCCCGGCCGGCTGACCTCTCCGGCGGGGAGCGCCAGCGCGTGGCGCTCGCGCGGGCGCTCGCACGCCGGCCCCGGGCTCTGCTCCTGGACGAGCCACTGTCCGCGCTCGACTCGCACACGCGGAGCGCCGTGCGCGCCGAGCTCCACGACCTCCTGGGGACGCTCGGGCTGCCCGTGCTGCTCGTGACGCACGACTTCGAGGATGCGGCGACGCTCGCCGATCGGGTCGGGGTTCTCGTCGAGGGCAGGCTGCGCCAGGTGGGCACCGCTTCCGAGCTCGTCGCCGCTCCCGTCGATCCGTTCGTCGCCCGCTTCACGGGGGCGAACCTCGTGCCCGGCACCGTGCTGGGGGAGAGCAACGGCCTGACCGAGGTCGTGCTCGACACGGGCGGCTCGATGTGGTCGTCGGACACCCGTGTCGGGAGGGTGGCGCTGAGCGTCTATCCGTGGGAGGTTTCGCTCTCGCACGACGTCCCGGACGACTCGGCGGTCAATCATCTGCGCGCGCCGATCTCGCGCGTGACGACGCTCGGGAACCGCGCGCGCGTCGCCGTCGGCCCGCTCGTCGCCGAGGTGACGACGGCGTCGGTCGAGCGCCTGCGGCTGCGCGAGGGCGAGCCCGTTGTCGCGTCCTTCAAGGCGACGGCCGCGCGCCTGCTCCCGCTCACGTAGCGTGCCGGCGATGGAGCTCGTGCTGGAGCCCGACGCGGACGGCCGCGCGACTGCCGCCGCGCGCGCGGCCGCGCAATCCGTCGATCTGGGCTTCGCGCGAGGAGACCGGACGCCGCCCAACCCCTGGTGGCGCGCAGGCCTCGTCGAGGCGATCGAGCGGTATCCCTCGTGGCCGACGCCGCCGCAGATCTACGAGGCGGCGCCCTCGCCGCGGAGCACCCGCGGCGCAACCCTGGCGTAGTCGAGCCCCGAGATCCACGTCAGCAGCGTCGCGACGAGCAGCGCCCACCACGCGACGTCCGCGTCCCAGGCACCGGCCGCCTGGAGGCCGGCCAGCGTCGCCGCCACCGTCTGCGCCCACGTCTTGAGCTTGCCGAGGTCGCGCGCGCCCATCACGACGCCGCGCTCGATCGCCGCGAGACGGAGCCCGGCGACGGCGATCTCGCGGGCGACGATCGCTGCGACCATCCACGCGGGTGCGACGCCCTCCGCGACGAGCATCACGAGCGCGGCGAGCACGAGCACCTTGTCCGCGATCGGGTCGAGCAACGACCCGAACGTCGACGTCTGGTTCCGGCGGCGGGCGAGCCAACCGTCGACCTGGTCGGTCGCCATCGCGAGCGCGAACACGCCGGTCGCCCAGTAGAGGTGGTCCTGGAAGTTCCAGGCGAAGAGGACGATCACGACCGGGACCGCGAGCGCCCTCACGAGCGTCAACTGGTCGGGCAGGGTCACCGTTCGGGGAGAATACGCGCCGTATGGCTCCATTCTCGAAGGTCCTGGTCGCGAACCGGGGCGAGATCGCGATACGCGTGTTCCGGACGCTGCGCGAGCTCGGGATCGGGTGCGTCGCCGTGTTCTCGGAGGCCGATCGGGGGCGCGCGCACGTGCGCGCCGCCGACGAGGCGTATCTCGTCGGCCCCGGGCCTGCCGCGGACAGCTACCTCCGGGGAGACGTCCTCGTCGACACAGCGCTGCGGTCGGGTGCCGAGGCCGTCCATCCCGGGTACGGCTTTCTCGCCGAGAATGCCGCTTTCGCGCTGCTGGTGGAGGCGGCCGGGCTGACGTGGATCGGCCCGCCGCCGTCCGCGATCGAGCTGATGGGCTCGAAGACGGCGGCGCGTTCCGCGATGCAGTCGGCGGGCGTCCCGATCATCCCGGGCGCCGTCGACGCGGTCGGATCGGCGGCCGACGTCGTGTCGCTCGGCGAGGAGATCGGTTATCCGCTCATCATCAAGGCGGCCGCCGGCGGGGGCGGGAAGGGCATGGAGATCGTCCGGGGCCCAGGCGACGCCGAGCGCGCATTCTCGGCGGCGACGCGGCAGGGGGAGAAGTACTTCGCCGACGCCGCGGTTTACGTCGAGCGGTACATCGAGGACCCGCGCCACGTCGAGGTGCAGGTGCTCGCCGACGGACACGGCAACGTCATCCACCTCGGTGAGCGCGACTGCACGATCCAGCGCCGGCACCAGAAGCTGATCGAGGAGACGCCGTCGCCCGCCGTTGACGAGGAGCTGCGCGAGCGCATCGGCCGTGTCGCGGTCGATGCGGCGCGCGCCGCGAGCTACCGCTCGGCCGGCACGGTCGAGGGCCTTCTGACGCCGGAGGGCGAGTACTTCTTCATGGAGATGAACACGCGGATCCAGGTCGAGCACACCGTCACCGAGGCCGTCACGGGCCTCGACCTCGTCCGCGAGCAGGTGCTCGTCGCCGCCGGCGAGCCGCTCTCGGTACGGCAGGAGGATGTGACGCTGCGGGGGCACGCGATCGAGTGCCGGATCAACGCGGAGGACGTCGCGAAGGGCTTCCTCCCGGCCCCCGGGCGGATCAGCGCGTATCGCGAGCCGGCGGGGCCGGGCGTCCGGGTCGACTCGGGGATCGAGGCGGGGGACGAGGTGACCGGGCTCTACGACCCGATGATCGCCAAGCTGATCGTCCACGACGTCGACCGAGAGCGGGCGATCGCGCGGATGCTTCGCGCGCTCGAGGAGTTCCGGATCGAGGGGCCGCCGACGTTGATCGGATTCCACAGGGCGCTCCTCGAGCATCCGTGCTTCCGAAGCGGCTCCACGTGCGAGGGCATCGTGGAGTCCGACGAGCTGGCGCAGCGCGCGAAGGAGCTGGAGGACTCGTTCTCTCACCGGACAACGAGTGTCGCACAGAGCGCGGACGGAGCCGTTCCGACTGTCCCACGCCTCGTCGGCGTCGAGGTCGACGGGCGCGCCTACGACGTTCGGCTCCACGTGAGCGAGCCGCCCTGGGCCGAGCTCGCCCGCCGACGGCGGGAGCGAAGCGCCTCCGGCTACGGCGCCGTCAACGGCGAGGTGACGAGCCCTATGCAGGGGACCGTGCTCGTCGTGGCGGTCGCGGAGGGCGACGCCGTCGACGAGGGACAGCTCCTGTGCGTCGTCGAGGCGATGAAGATGGAGAACGAGATCGTGTCGCCGCGCGTCGGCGTCGTCCGGCAGGTGGCCGTCGCGCCCGGTACCGCAGTCACGTTCGGACAGCTGCTCTGCGTCGTCGCCGAGCCCGCGGAGTGACGCTCGAGGCGCTCCTCGACCTCCTCGTCGCGGGCGAGACGCTGACCGGCGCGACGCTGAGCCGGCCGCGCGTCGCAGATCCGCACGAGCCGCGCCGCATCTCGGTCGAGCCCGTCAGCTTGCGCCGCGGCGATCGCTGGCGCGTGCGGCGCCACTACGGCACACGGACGACGGACGAGAACATCGATCGTGCCGCTCTCGACCGGCTGCTGCGCGCCTCGATCGGGAGGAACTACCGGCAGGCGCTCCTGCACGGTCGCGACGCGGACTGGCAGGTTCTTGCCGGACGAGGCGAGCCGCGCGTCTTGCGCAAGCCGCCGACGCGCCCGCGCGCGACGGGAGCCCACGACCGCCCGAAGCGCCATGCGCTGCCCGAGGGCGAGCCGGTGCCGTTCCTCGTCGAGCTCGGCGTCCAGACCCCGGACGGGCGCGTTCGCGCGCACCGGCGTTCGAAGTTCCGGCAGGTGAACCGCTTCGTCGAGCTCGTCGAGGACGTCGTCCCCGCGCTCCCCGCGGGCACGCTTCGTGTCGTCGAGTTCGGCTCCGGCCGCGCGTACCTGACGTTCGCGCTCCACGACCTGCTCACGCGCGTTCACGGTCGCGACGTCGACCTGCTCGGGCTCGATGTGAAGGCCGACGTCGTCGCCGACTGCGAGGCGCTCGCGCGCCGCCTCGGCGCGACGGGGTTGCGATTCGAGGTCGGCGACATCGCCGAGGCGGACCTGGACGGCGTCGACCTCGTCGTCAGCCTCCACGCGTGCGACACCGCGACCGACGCGGCGCTCGAGCGAGCGGTACGCGGCGGCGCGAAGGTGATCCTCGCCGTCCCGTGCTGTCAGCACGAGCTGCTCGGCCAGCTCGCGAACGAGACTCTGCGGCCGCTGCTCCGCCACGGGACGTTGCGCGAGCGGTTCGTCGCGGAGGTGACGGACGCGGCGCGCGCGCGCCTGCTCGAGCTTGCTGGATACGACGTGCAGGTCGTCGAGTTCGTCCCGCTCGAGCACACGCCGAAGAACGTCCTGATCCGCGCGACGCGCACCGAGCGGCCGTCGCGCGACCGGGAACGCCTGGCCGGCCAGTACCGCGCGTTTGCGGACGCCCTCGGGATCGAGCCGGCGCTCGAGCGTCTGCTCGGCGACGTCGTCGGCACGCGCGCCGGTCGGTAGAGAGTCCTGTTCGCTGGAACTACGGTGACGGGATCGGGAGGCAGGACGCCCGAACCCTTCTTCGTCGTCGTCCTCCGTGTCCACCGCGGCCCGGTTCGGTTGTTGCTTGCCGGACCTCGCCGCCTGAGCGTCAGCTCCGCAGCCGGTACGCGTGGTCGGTGATCCAGACGAACTGCGCGGGGACGCCTTCCGGCGGCTTGCCCACGGCGGCGAGCGGGCCGAAGACGACGCGGACATACCGGTCCGCGGCGAGCTTGCCGGGCGCCGAGATCGTCCCTCGCCACGACGCGTCGGGCGCGAGCCGCGGCGCTAGGGCCGGGTCGAACGTCTGCGCGGGGCGCAGGCCCGGCAGGTCCGAGGCGTCGCTCCGCTCTTCCACCTCCCCGAGGTCGCCAGTCGCGAACAGCATGAGCCCGAACGACTGCGAGACGGCCACGGGATCCTCGCCGAGGATCCACGGGATCTCGGTCCGATTCTCGACCTCGACGTCGGCCTCCCAGCCGTCCTCGGTCACGGCGAAGCGGTGCACGCGGAAGACGAGGCCCGGTCCCGTCTCGGGGGTGCGCTCGTTCCAGGCCAGCTCCATCGCCTGCGGCGGCGCGGCGACTGCGGGCGGGGGCGCCGTTCCCGACGAGCCGCAGCCCGAGCCGAGCAGGAGCGTGCCGAGCGCGACCAGGACGGCGGCGGGACGCTCCATCGGGGTCATGCTCGCACAGGGACGCCTTTTCCCCGGCGGATGGTGGTCCGGGCGGCGCGGTGTCTTCGGTAGCCTGCCGCGCGGGCGTGGACCTCTACGAGTACCAGGGCAAAGAGCTCTTCCGCAGGGTCGGGATCCCGGTCTCCGAGGGCCGCCTCGCGACGACTCCGGGCGAAGCGCGCCAGGCCGCCGAGGTGCTCGGCGGGCCGGTCGTCGTGAAGGCTCAGGTGCTCACCGGCGGCCGCGGGAAGGCCGGCGGGATCAAGCTCGCCGCGAACGCGCACGAGGCCGAGGAGCGGGCCAAGGAGATCCTCGGGCTCGACATCCGCGGGCACGTCGTCCGCAAGCTCTGGGTCGAGCGGGCGTCGGACATCGCGAAGGAGTACTACCTCTCGCTCACGTTCGATCGCGGCGCGAAGCAGGCGCTCTACATGTTCACGGCGCAGGGCGGCGTCGAGATCGAGGAGGTCGCCGCGGAGAATCCGGACGCGCTCGTGCAGCTCCGGGTCGACCCGCTCGAGGGGTACCACCCGTGGCAGGCGAGGCGGCTCGTCCACGGAGCGGGCGTGACCGACCCGTCCGAGCAGAAGCAGATCGCCGCGATCGTGGGGAAGCTGCACGAGGCGTTCGTGGGCTTCGACGCGATGCTCTGCGAGATCAACCCGCTCATCGTGACGCCCGCGGGCGAGGTGAAGGCTCTGGACTCGAAGTTCACCGTCGACGACAACGCCCTCTTCCGCCACCCGGACGTCGCGGAGATGCGCGACCTCGAGGCGGCCGACCCGCTCGAGGCGCTCGCGCGCAAGAAGCGCGTGACCTACGTGCGGCTCGACGGCGACGTCGGCGTGCTCGGCAACGGTGCGGGCCTGACGATGTCGACGGTCGACGTCGTGACGTTCGCCGGAGGCCGGCCCGCGAACTTCTGCGACCTCGGCGGCGGCGGCGACGCGCAGGGAGTCGTAGACGCGCTGTCCGTCATCACGCAGGACCCCCAGGTGAAGGCGATCTTCTTCAACATCTTCGGCGGGATCACGCGCTGCGACGAGGTCGCGCGCGGCATCCTGCAGGCGCTCGGCGAGATGTCGCTCGAGTTGCCGATCGTCGTCCGGCTCGACGGGACGAACGCGGAGGAGGGCCGGACGATCCTCGCCGAGGCCGCACCCGCGAACCTTCGCGTCTCGCCGACGATGCTCGAGGCGGCGAAGCTCGCCGTGGAGCTGGCGGCGTGACGAGCGACGTCTGGAGCGACCGCGCCGACGCGTACGTCGAGTCCGACGCGCATCGCACGGGCGAGGACCTCGACCAGCTGGTCGCGTGGGCCGCCGGTGCGCGCACGGCGCTCGACGTCGCGACCGGCGGCGGCCACGTCGCGCGCCGGCTGCGGGAGGCGGGGCTCGAGGTCGTCACCTCCGACCCGGCGCCCGGGATGCGACCGGACGTCGTGTCGCGCGCCGAGTCGCTGCCGTTCGCGGACGGCGCGTTCGACGTCGTCGCCTGCCGGACGGCCGCGCACCACTTCACCGACCCGGCGGCCGCCGTCCGCGAGATGGCCCGCGTGAGCCGTGACCGGGTGCTCCTCGTGGACACCGTCTACATGGGCGAGGAGGTCGAGGAGGCCGAGCGTCGCCG
>JBKPNM010000191.1:0-6682 GCA_046732615.1 Actinomycetota bacterium
GCGTCGCTCGTCCTCGGCGACCCGGAACGCGAGCGCCTCGCGCCCTCGGGCGGGCCCACGGCCAGGTCGCGCCGGCGCGACGGCGAGGTCGTGCTCGTCATGGGCATCCCCGGCGCCGGCAAGAGCCGTGTCGCGGAGGAGTACGCGGCACACGGCTACCTGCGGCTGAACCGCGACGAGCGCGGAGCGACGCTCCGCGACACGGCGGCGGCGCTCGATGCCGCGCTGGCGGAGAAGACGCGACGGGTCGTCCTCGACAACACGTACACCACCCGCGCGTCACGGAGCCACGTGCTCGACGCGGCCGCGCGGCACGGCGTCCGGGTGCGCTGCGTCTGGCTCGATACGCCGCTCGCCCAGGCGCAGGTCAACATGGTCGCTCGCCTCCTCGACCGGTTCGGCTCGCTCCCGACGCCCGAGGAGCTGAAGGTCGTGGCACGGAGCGAGCCGGGCATGCTGACGCCGACGTCCCAGATGCGGGTGCTGCGCGAGCTCGAGCCGCCGGAGCGGGACGAGGGATTCGCGTCGGTCGAGCGAGTGCCGTTCTCACGCGAGCCTCGCGCCGGCCGAGGCGGTGTCTTCGTCGCGGCGTCCGCGCTGCGCGCCGAGGGCTGGCGCGACGCGATCCGCTCCGCCGACCCGAGTGCCGCGCATCTCGTCTTCGATTGGCTGCCGGACGGCTCGGGCGACGACCTCGCCGGTGCGGCCGAGCTGCTCTCGGACGTCGTTCGCGGCCCGGTGGAGGGAGCCGTCTGCCCCCACGGCGGAGGCCCGCCGACCTGCTGGTGCCGTCCGCCGCTGCCCGGGCTCCTCCTTGCCTTCTCCCGTGCGGCCGGCGTCGACCCCGCCCGCTCGACGCTCGTCGGGTCGTCGACCGCCCACCGCACGCTGGCGACGACGCTCCGCGCCCGCTTCCTTCGTCCGGAGGCGGTTTGACCGCGCCGGAGCCGGGAACGATGTCTTCTTGATCCGCTACGGCGACCTGGAGCTACCACGCGACGCGATGACGCGACTCGTCGTCGCGCTGGCGGACGTCGGGGAGGAACGTCTCGCACATCGCCTCGGTCGTGCGGTCGAGACCCAGGAGGACCTCGTGCTCGCGCCCGGTGACCACGTTCCGATCCTGCGCGCCCTCTCGGAGACCCCGATACCCGAGCTCGTGGAGTTCTCCCGCGTTCTCGAGGAACGGTCGCGGCGGTTGGAGCACACGCCGCTCTCTCGCGAGGAACGCACCACGCTACGGGAGGCCCGGCTTGCCGCCAACGAGGCGTTCTTCCGCAGGCTCAACGAGTCGCTCGAGCGGAACACTCCGGACGACGCGACGTTGATCGTGCTCTGCGAGTGCGCCGACGAGGACTGCGCACAGCGTCTCGAGCTCACGCGACCCGAGTACGAGAGGGTCCGCTCCGACCCCACCTGGTTCGTTGTGGCTCACACGCACGTGGACCCCGAGATCGAGGAGGTGATCGGCCGCACCGACCGCTTCGAGATGGTGCGGAAGCTCGGCGTTGGCATCGACGTCGCCACGCGCCTGGACACGTAGCGCAGCTCGGAGCTCCGCGGGCGGGTACGTTGCGGGCGTGCCCGACTGGCTCGAACAGGCCCGAGGCCGGCTGGAGCGACAGCTGCCGGAGAGCGGCGACCTCTCGCTCTCACCGGCAGACATCGACGCGCTCCTCGAGCTCGCCCGCGAGGCCGCGCACCGGAGCGGTGAGCGAACGAATGCGCCGCTCGTCTCGTACCTCGTCGGCGTCGCCGCCGCACGGGCTCCGGGCGCGCCGCTCCGAGAGGTGATCGATCACGCCCTCGGCGACGAGAGGTAGCGGAACCGGACGAATCGCGGCCGGCGGATGCCGGCCCCGATCGGTTCAGCGCTCCATGCCTCGGACGGGATGACCTCCGCCGAGCAGATCCTCGCCCCCGGGTACTTCGTTCCGGACCTCGCGAGCCCCTGGGCCGAGCATGTAGCCGATCGCGACCGCGGTGACTTCACGCGCGCACGTGTGGCGAGCCCGCTTCTCTGCGCGGCGGGCGGTTACGCCGCGCGGCAATGGGGAACGCCGCCTGCATGACCGACGAACGCAGACCCGCCGCTGCCGACGACGACGACCTCGCGATCGACGACGTCCCGCAGAAGCCGCAGTACCAGACGCTCGACCGCACGTGGCTCTCTCCCGACGACGACGATCCGGAGCGCGACGAGGCTGCCGAGCGTGCGAGCAAGGCGGTCGAGCCCGGGCGCCCGCGCGAGTAAGACCGCCGGCCGGGCGTCACCGACTCGGCGCAGCGCGCTTACGAGAAGAGCCCGTCGAGACCGGCGATCGCAAACGCGCGCCTGATGTGCGCCGGGGGCGGCACGAAGGCGATCGGACATCCTGCGGCGATCAGCGCGCGGTAGGTGACGACCAGGAGATGGAGCCCGTGGGAGTCCACGAACTCGAGCCCGGAGAGGTCGATCACCACTCTCGACGGACGTGCGTCGCATACCGCTTCGAGCAGGAACCGCGCGCCGCGCGCCGTTTCCATGTCGAGGTCGGCCGTCACGACGATGCGCGTCGCATCGTCCGTGTCGACGACTTCCACCACTCCATTCGACCCAGGGGTGATTCGTTCGTGCACGTGCTCGGCCGTTTCGTCCAGTGCGGACATCTCGTCGCTGCGTCGCTATGATTGGCGACGATGTAGACCTGACACGTTTTCCACGAATCGAAATATACGAAAACAATGTCGGATATGTCAAGCCAGAACGGCAGGCCGTGGCGCTTCCTCACGAACCACACCCAGGTGCTGCTCTGCATCGCGCGGGATGCCAACGTGCGGACCCGTGACATCGCGCAGACGGTCGGGATCACCGAGCGAGCCGCGCAGCGAATCGTCGCGGATCTCGCCGAGGGAGGGTTCGTGACGATCGAGCGCGTCGGTCGCCGCAACCGGTACGAGATCACCCGCGAAGCAGCGATGCGTCACCGCGCCCAGGCAGGCCACGAGATCGGTGAGCTTCTCGACCTCCTCGAGCTCGACCTCCCGCCCGAGCCTGCCGACTGAGGCCGCGTCGACGTCCTGAAGAAGCCGACGCCCGGACTCGAACCGGGGACCCCTTCATTACGAGTGAAGTGCTCTACCAGCTGAGCTACGTCGGCGGGCTGCGGATTCTACCGCCGCCCCGTGCCGCGGGGGTGCGGCGGCGTGGCCCCGACAGGCACCAGCGGCCGGAGCCACGTCGCGCGCGGCGAGGGGCCGACGGCAGGGAGCGCCTGCCGGGGGTCCGCAGATCCCGAGTCGCCGGGCGCCGCGACGGCCGTCCTCGGATTCGTCCTCGGCCGAAAGCGGCTCGAGGTCATCCCTCGAACCGGTGACCTTGACTCCAGTCAGACGAAGGAGCGCCGCAGCCGGACGAACAGCGCCTCGAGGAAGAGCGACGCGTTGAGGTTGAGCTCCTCGGCCTCGCGCCACGCCTGGCGGACGACGGCGGCCGCGTCCTCGGCACGAGAGCCGGCCGGCCCGGCCGCGTCGTCGCGCAGCTCGGGGAGCAGATCGGCGTTCACGGCGGCGCGGTCCGCACCGTTCGCGACGACGACGAGGTCGCGATACCAACTGCCGAGGTCGTCGAGCGCAGCGAGCATCTCCGCCCGCTCCGCGCCGAACTCCGCGCGCCGGACGCGCTGCTCCGACTCGCGCGGAGGCAGGTCGAGCTCGTCGACGAGCTCCTGCTCCCGCTTGCGCGCGACGGTGCCGTGGGCTCCGGCTCCATCGAGGACGATCCCTGCCGCAGCGGCCGGGTCGAAGGCCTCGTCGCGATACGTCCCCCGTGCGGCGTCGAGAAGCGCTGTGCGGCGGGCGCGCGCGGCATCGTCGAGGAGCCTCGCAGCGCGGTCGAGGCGGCCGCCGGCGACACGGCCGAGCGCCGCAGCGTCCGCCGGTGCGACCTCCGGCGCCCGCTCTGCGATCCAGTCCTGCACCGCTCCGCGCGAGAGGCGCCGGAACGGCACGAGCTGGCACCGGGAGCGGATCGTCTCCGGGAGCGGGCCGAGCTCGTCGGCCACGAGGATCAGCGTCGCGTAGGAAGGCGGCTCCTCGAGGTCCTTCAGCAGCGCCGCGGATGCTTCGTCGTTCATGCGGTGCGAGTCGAAGATGAGATAGACGCGACGGTCGGCCTCGAAGGGACGCATGTGGAGGTCGTGGTGGAGCGCGCGGATCTCGTCGATCCGGATCATCTCGCCGAGCGCCTCCACGACGCGGAGGTCGGGATGGATCCCCGCGTCGACGCGGCGGGCGTCGCCGAGCAGCGCTCCGGCGAACGCGCGCGCCGCCGTTCGCTTGCCGACCCCGGCCGGGCCGTGGAGGAGGTACGCGTGCGCCGGACCGTCGGCGAGCGCCGCGTCGAGCAGCCGCTTCGCCTCGGGCTGCTCGGGGACGTCAGCGAAGACGGTCACGGATCTCCTGCGCGACGTCGGCGACCGGGCGCCGGCCGTCGACCACGACATAGCGCCCGGGATCCCCCTCGGCCAGCGCGCGATACCCGTCGGCCACGCGACGCCAGAGGCCGACGCCGTCGCGCTCGATCCGGTCGCCGCTCGAGCCGACGCGTTCGGCCGCCGTCTCGGGGTCGATCTCGACGAGCACCGTCCGATCGGGCAGCAGGCCGCCGACGACGACGAGGTTGAGCGCGAGCACCTCGTCGAGCCCCAGCCCGCGTCCCACGCCCTGGTAGGCGACCGACGAGTCGACGTAGCGGTCGCAGACGACCGTTGCGCCGCGGTCGAGCGCGGGACGGATCACCTCCTCGACGTGCTGCGCCCGCGAGGCCGCATACAGCGCGGCCTCGGCCCACGGCGCCACGTGGTCGCCGTGGAGCACGAGGTCGCGGACCTTCTCGCCGAGTGGCGTCCCGCCCGGCTCCCGCGTCGCGACGACCTCGACCCCCTCCTCCCGGAGCGACTCGGCGAGGAGGGCGACCTGGGTCGTCTTCCCGGAGCCGTCGAGGCCCTCGAACGTGACGAACATCGGCCGCACGTTAACGCCAGTAGGCTCCAGCGATGCGCGCGCTCGTCACCGGCGGTGCCGGATTCATCGGCTCGCACCTCGTCGACGCGCTCGTCGCCCGCGGGGACGACGTCGTCGCACTCGACGACCTGAGCACCGGCCGCCGCGAGGTCGTCAACGCGGCCGCGACCCTCGTCGAGCACGACGTGCGCTCGCCCTTCGAGACCGACGCCGACGTCGTGTTCCACCTGGCGGCGCAGGCCGACGTCGGCACCTCGATGGAGCGGCCGGGCTTCGACGCCGAGGTGAACGTCGTCGGCACGGTCAACACGCTCGAGGCGGCGCGCTCGGCCGGCGCGCATCTCGTCTTCGCCTCGACGGGCGGCGCGATCTACGGATCGGTCGACGAGCCCGCGCGCGAGGGCTCGGCGCTCCTCCCGGTCTCGGCGTACGGCCTCGCGAAGCGCTCCGCGGAGGTCTACGTCGACGGCTGGAACCGCATCTTCGGGACACGCCACGTGACGCTGCGGTTCGCGAACGTGTACGGCCCGCGCCAGTCGGCCGCGCTCGAAGGCGGCGTGATCGCGATCTTCCTCGAGCGGCTCGCCGCCGGCGAACCGACGACGATCTTCGGCGACGGCTCGATCACGCGGGACTTCGTGCACGTCGACGACGTCGTCCGTGCACTCGTGCTTGCGGCGGAGCACGGCGGCGGCGTGTTCAACGTCGGAACGGGGGTCGAGACGACGATCGCCGACCTGCACGCGCTGTGCGCGCGGGCGGTCGACGTCGAGGCGCCGCCTTCGTACGGCCGTCCCCGTGCAGGCGACGCCCAGCGGAGCGTCCTCGACACGACGCTCGCCGCGAGCGAGCTCGGCTTCACCGCCTCGGTGCCGCTCGCCGAGGGCATCGCGGCGACCCACGCGGCGGAGCGGAAGGAGTAGCGGCTCCGCGCGCGAACCTCGTTCGCGTCGTGGACCATCCGATTCGCCTCGATCAGGTCGAGCTGGCCGTCCGCCCGTGGCGCACTGCCGCGCTCGTGGTCGCCGCCGTCGCCGCCGTCGAGCTCGTCCTGCTCGTGATGATCGGCGGTGCGCTGCTCGCAAAGCCGCACGCTGCGGCCCACAAGCGGGCGACGGCCTCCGAGCCGGCCGCGACGACGACCGTCGCGAAGACGACCGCCGCCCCACCGGCGAAGCTCAAGGCAGTCGCGGCGGAGCTGCCGCGGCGCAAGGTGAAGGTCGTCGTCCTCAACGGGAACGGCCGCCAGGGCGCCGCCGCGGCCGCCGCATCGCGCGTGAGCCGCAAGGGATACCGGATCGGCGTCGTCGCGAACGCACCGAGCCAGGACTACGTCACGTCGCTCGTGATGTACCGCCGAGGCTTCGAGGGCGAAGCCCAGCGGCTCGCCCGCGATCTCGGCGTCAAGGTGGTGAGCCCGCTCGACGGCGTCCGCTCGAGCCAGCTCCGGGGCGCCCAGGCCGTGCTCATCCTCGGCGGCTGAGATCAGGGCTCACAGGCGCCCGCGTCGACGGCGTCGCGCGCGACGTCGAGCGGGCCACCGGGCGCCCAGCGACTCGACCGAGGGTCGAGCGTGTACGAGTGGTTGAGCGCGGCGTATGCGGCACACAGGTCGTGCGTCGCGATCGCGTGGTAGAGCCCGAGGTCGTACCAGGTGTCCGGGTTCTCGGGCTGGAGG
>JBKPNM010000192.1:0-16962 GCA_046732615.1 Actinomycetota bacterium
GCTCGAGACCCTGCTCGTCCACCTCGAGCAGGTCGAGCGCCTCCCGGGCGACGTCGGTGGTGATCACGCCCGCGTGGCGCACCTGGGCGACGTCGCGGACGCGACGCAGGATCCGGTTCGCGATCCGCGGTGTCCCGCGCGAGCGGGACGCGATCTCCTCCGCGGCGTCGTCTGCGATCTCGACGCCGAGGATCCCGGCCGACCGGCGCACGATCGCGCCGAGCTGGCCCGGGTCGTAGTACCCGAGCCGGAAGGTCATCCCGAAGCGGTCCCGGAGCGGCGTCGTCAGGAGGCCGGTCCGCGTCGTCGCGCCGACGAGCGTGAAGGGCGGCAGGTCGAGGGTGAGCGTCCGCGCGGCCGCCCCCTGGCCGAAGACGATGTCGAGCCGGAAGTCCTCGAGCGCCGGGTAGAGGATCTCCTCCGCGGAGCGGTTGAGGCGGTGGATCTCGTCCACGAAGAGGACGTCGCGCGGCTCGAGCGCGGTGACGATAGCGGCGATGTCCTTCTTCTCGAGCGCCGGCCCCGCCACGGTGCGCAGCCCGACGCCCAGCTCCTCACGGACGATCTGGGCGAGCGTCGTCTTGCCGAGCCCCGGCGGTCCCGCGAGCAGGACATGGTCGAGCGCCTCGCCGCGCGCCTTCGCGGCGTCGAGCGCGATGCCGAGCTGTTCCTTGACCCGCTCCTGACCGACGAAGTCGTCCAGCCGACGCGGCCGGAGCGACCGCTCGGCTTCTTCCTCCTCGGGGCGGAGCGCCGGTGCGAGGAACTGGCTCATGCGGCCGCTCCGCGGAGTGCCAGGCGAACCCGTTCCTCGGCGGGTAGGTCGGGATCGACGTCCGCGAGCGCACGCTCGGCGTCGACGGCGGAGTAGCCGAGCTCGACGAGCGCGTCGCGCGCGACGATGTGCCCCGGCGCATCGCCGACCGCTGCGAGCGCGGGCTCGCCGACCGTGCCGAGCTTCTCCTTGAGCTCGAGCACGATTCGCTCGGCGGTCTTCTTGCCGATCCCGGGGATCGCCTGGAAACGTGCGTGATCGCCGAGCGCGATCGCCTTTCGCAGCTCGGCGGCCGGCGAGCCGGAGACGACGGCGAGCGCGACCTTCGGCCCCACGCCGCTCACGGTCAGCAGGTGCACGAACAGCTCACGCTCCTCCGCGTCACCGAAGCCGTAGAGCTGGAGCGCGTCCTCGCGCACGTGGAGGTACGTCTCGACGGTGACCTCCGAGCCGGCGCCCGCCCGGCGAAGCACCGTCGGCGTCGCGGCGACCAGGTACCCGACGCCGTTGACGTCGAGGACGAGCCCGTCGGGCGTCCGTCCCGCCGGCCTCCCCCTGAGTCGCGCGATCACGAGGCCATCCTGTGGAGCGGCGGCATCGAGGCATGGCAGATCGCGACCGCCAGGGCATCGGCCGCGTGGGACGTCTCGGGCTCGGCGTCCAGCGAGAGCAGCATCCTCACCATCCGCGAGACCTGGCCCTTGTCGGCGCGGCCGTACCCGCAGACCGTCTGCTTGACGCGGGCCGGTGCGTATTCGGTGCAGGCGACACCGGCCGCCGCCGCCGCGACGAGCGCGGCGCCGCGTGCCTGCCCGACGAAGAGCGCGATGCGGGCGTCGGCACCGACGAACGACTCCTCCAGGGCGACGGCGTCCGGCTCGTGCTCGGAGATGAGGTCGGTGACCCCGTCGAAGATCGTCCTGAGCCTGAGCTCCGGACGCTCGCGTGCGCCCGACGTCCAGCACCCGTGGGCGAGCGCCGTGATACGCCCGTCTCTTTCGTGGACGATCCCGTACCCGCATGCAGCCGTCCCTGGGTCGATGCCGAGGACCTTCACGCGCAGAGGGTACGGAGCGCCTCGGACGCTACCGACGTGGGGAAACCATGGTTCCCCCACGGGCCCCCTCCTTCGCCCTCGCGCACGGGTCGGCCATGTCTGGCCTCCCGGGCGGCGGAAGCCGCCCTCCGGCCGCGAATGGCCATTCACGAAGGCTGGTTCGCGCGACTACGGTGGGCGCGTGGAGATCGTCGACCTCTTCGCGCTCGAGGGGCGCGGGCCGGCATGGGGAACGGCGAGCGAGGAGCTGAACGCGACGCTGCTCGTCTGGCGTCCGGGCGACGGTCAGCCGGAGCACGTGAACGAGGGGCGCGACGTCGCAATCGTCGTGATCGAGGGATCCGGCTCGCTCACCGTGGACGGCGTCGCGCACGCCCTCCGCGCGGGCACCCTCGCCGTCGTCCCCCGCGGGGCGACGCGGAGCCTCGTCGCGGGAGCCGACGGGCTTCGCTGCGTCACGGTGCACCGGAGGCGCGGCGGGCTCGGCCTCTCGGACTTCCGAGCCGGCGGCACTGCGCAGGGTGTCCGACTTTAAGTCGGACACCAGCTACTACGCGACGGCCTCCAGGACGGCCTCCGGAATGTCGAAGTTCGCGTACACGTCCTGGACGTCGTCGTTCTCCTCGAGACCCTCGACCAGGCGGACGACCTGCTTCGCCGTCGACTCGTCCGCGATCGCGACGGTCGTCTTCGGCACCATCGAGAGCCCCGCGGACTCGAGCGAGTAGCCGGCGTCCTCGAGCGCCTGCCGGACGCCCGACAGCTCGTCGGGAGACGACGAGACCACGAACGTCGTGCCGTCGAGCTCGACGTCGTCCGCGCCCGCGTCCGCAGCCGCGAGCACGAGCTCGTCCTCGTCCACGCCGTCGGCGCCGACGAGCACGACGCCGCGCCGCTCGAACTGCCACGCGACCGCACCCGTGGCGCCGAGGTTGCCGCCGTGCTTCGAGAACAGGTGCCTGACCTCCGAGGCCGTTCGGTTGCGGTTGTCGGTGAGCGCCTCGACGATCACGGCGACGCCCTCGGGGCCGTAGCCCTCGTAGACGACCGTCTCGAAGCTCGCGCCGTCCGTCCCCTCGCCCGCGCCCTTCGCGATCGCACGCTCGATGTTGTCCTTCGGCATCGAGTAGGAGCGTGCCTTCTCGATCGCGTTCTGCAGCGCGAGGTTCGAGCCGGGATCCGCCCCGCCCTCCTTCGCGGCCACCATGATCGCCCGCGACAGCTTCGAGAAGAGCTTGCCCCGCTTCGCGTCTGCGGCGCCCTTCTTGTGCTTGATCGTCGACCACTTGCTATGCCCTGACACTCGTCGCCTCCGTCACGAGCTCGAGAAACCGTTCGTGTATCCGTGGATCGTCGGTCAGCTCCGGATGGAACGCCGCCACGAGCACCCGACCGTCGCGGAGGAGCACCGGCTCGCCGTCCAGCTCGGCGAGCACCTCGACGCCCGGGCCGACGTCGCGCACGCGCGGCGCGCGGATGAAGACACCGCGGAACGGACGCGACTCGCCGTCGAGCTCGAGGTCGGCCTCGAAGCTCGCGACCTGGCGGCCGTAGGCATTGCGGGCGACCTCGAGGTCGGCGAGACCGAGGTGCGCGCGGTCGACGAGGATCATGCCCGCGCATGTCCCGAAGACCGGCCCTGCGAACGCTCGAATCGCCTCGTCGAGCCCGTAGAGCGCCGCGAGCTTCGTGATCGTCGTCGACTCGCCGCCCGGGATGACGAGCCCGTCGAGGGCGTCGAGTTGCTCGGGGAGGCGCACCTCGACGACGTCCGCGCCCGCAGCCCGAAGCGCTCGGGCGTGCTCGCGAAACGCTCCCTGGAGGGCGAGAACCCCGATCCGCGGCCGGCCGTTCATTGCGTAGCAAGTGTAGATCGGGCCCGCACCGGGCCCGCTGCAGCCCCGCTACCAGCCGCGAACTTCGAGCCGTTCCGCCTCCGCGAGCGTGCTCGCGGAGATGCCGACCATCGGCTCCCCGAGCCCGGCCGAGACGTCGGCGAGGATCTTCGGATCCTCGAAGTGCGTCGTCGCCTCGACGATCGCCTTCGCGCGACGGTCGGGATCGCCCGACTTGAAGATGCCCGAGCCGACGAACACGCCGTCGGCGCCGAGCTGCATGCAGAGCGCGGCGTCGGCCGGTGTCGCGATCCCACCCGCCGTGAAGGTGACGACGGGAAGGCGTCCGTTCTCGGCGACCCAGCGGACTAGCTCGAACGGGGCTCGATGCTCCTTCGCCGCCGCATAGAGCTCCTCGTCGCGCAGCCCCTGCAGCTGCCGGATCGCGCCGAAGACGGCGCGCATGTGCGTCACGGCGTTGACGATGTCGCCCGTGCCTGCCTCGCCCTTCGTCCGAATCATCGCCGCGCCCTCCGCGATACGGCGAAGCGCCTCGCCCAGGTTCGTCGCGCCGCAGACGAACGGGACCGTGAAAGCGTGCTTGTCGACGTGGTGCTCGACGTCGGCCGGCGTCAGCACCTCGGACTCGTCGACGTAGTCGATCTCGAGCGCCTCCAGGATCTGCGCCTCGACGAAATGGCCGATGCGGCACTTCGCCATGACGGGGATCGAGACGGCCTCCTGGATCTCCCGAATCTTCTCAGGATCAGACATACGCGCGACGCCGCCGTCGCGGCGGATGTCCGCGGGCACGCGCTCCAGCGCCATCACCGCGCAGGCCCCTGCCTCCTCGGCGATCCGGGCCTGCTCGCCGTCGACGACGTCCATGATGACGCCGCCCTTGAGCATCTCCGCAAGGCCTGTCTTAACGCGCAGCGTGCCGATTTCGGCCATGCGCTGAGTGTAGCGGGGCGCCTTGCGCGAGCCTGCGCGAGGCGCCCCGCGGGAAGCTCAGGTCGTCGGCGCGGGCTCGTCGCCGGGCGGTTCGTCTGCGAGCGCCTCCGAAGGCGGCGCTGCGGGCTCGGCCGCGGGGGGCGGCGCGGGCGTCGTCGCAGAGGCGGCCGGCGCGGCCGCGGTCGCCGATGCCGAGTCGCCGCCGCCCGTCATCGAGCTCACCCGGTCGCGGATGTCACCGATGCTCTCACCGGCGGCCTGCATGTTCATCCATGCCCCGACCGCCACGACGATCGCCAGCGCCAGGCAGAGCCACGCCCAGAACGTGCGACCGACCAGGTCCCCGCCGGAAGGCTTGTCGATGAACCGGATGAACGCGAAGATCACGAGAAGCAGCGCAAGCGCGGCCGTGATCATCGACGGCGTCACGCCGATCTCGACGTTGATGTTCGCCAGACGGATCGCCTGCCAGACGATCAGGGCGATGGCGAGCAACCCGGCTATCCACCCGATGCCGTGCCACATGGAGATGCCGATGTCGCCGCCGACGGCCTCGATCTCGTCCGCACCCGGTCCCGTGTACTCGAACCAGTCGAAGAACGAGAACACGAGGAACGCGATCGCAGCGCCGAGAACGACCTTCGCTCCGTGCGAGAGCTCTGAGAGCTTGTCCATTTTGCGGCCTTTCCTTTCCTGTGGGGGCGACCGATCCTCGCATTCTGCAACGCGATGTGAGACAGATACCAGCGCTGCGGCGCGACTCCTCTCCCCAACGCGAGTTTCGCCTGATCACGATGTTGCGCCCTTCGTCGGGGGCGCGAGTGCCGGGCCCCCCGGTTCATGGGAACGGCGCGGGCCGCCGCACCTCAGGGGAGGGGGTGGCGGCGGCTCCGCAGCCGTCCTCTCGAGGGTCGGGGTCCCCGGCCCTCCGGCGGCTTGTCACCGGACATGCCGCCCCTGCGGGATACCGCCTCCGGAGCCGGACTCCTTCACGGGCCGTGCAGCTGACACCGAGAGAGGCTTCCTGCACGAGCCGCTCGGCGGCGGGGGAGTTCGCCGAGCGCGGTTGCGGCCGGCGATCCGGCCGATCTGCGCCGTGGTCGCTAGACCGCGAGCCAGAGCAGGGCGGCAGCGACCAGTGCCAGAAGCGCGCATGCGACGACGAGCGTGACGAGCCCGAGCATCAGCGCGGGATCGCTCTCGCCCGGCCGCACCGGAACGCTCTCGCGGGTCACGCGGCCTTCCGACGAGAACCGTCTCCCCGGGGAAGGAACGAGCTCGACGATCGAGGCGGTCGGTTCGGGCTCCAGCGTCGTCATACGGGTTGGATCGCACGCTCGCGCGGCCGTGCGACCCCCCTTTCGAGGGTTCGTGACATGCGATGCAACCCCCGCGTGCCCGGGCCGGCGCAGAGAGTGACCGTTTGTCCTCGCACGCGCGCGGGTACACCGCGCGCACATCTGCGGAGCCAGGAGTGCTCCGGCGGGAAGACCCCACGACATGGCCGACACCGACCGCATCCGCGACGAGGACGAGACGATCGAGGTCGTCCGCGACCGCCGCGCCGGCGTGCCGCCGCCCGGCGCGCCCGATGCCCCGCTCGGCGCCCCCGACGTCGAACAGGCGGTCGAGGTCGAGTCCGAGACGGTGCGCCGGCGGCCCGACGGGACGATCGAGCGCGACGTCGTCCGCGAGGAGCGCCGCCGTCGTATGTCGGGCGACCGGATCGCGCTCCTCCTCGTGCTCCTCGCGCTGCTCGCCGCCGCGGCGGTCGGCGCCTGGTGGTACTTCACCCAGTCGGACACGACGACGGTGCCCACGGTCGAGGGACTGACGCTCGATCGCGCCGTGGTGCGTCTCGAGGAGGAGAACCTCAAGTCGGACATCGTCACGCAGGAGAACGACGCCGCCGAAGGAACCGTCTTCCGCCAGGATCCGTCCCCGGGGACGGAGGTCGACGAGGGATCGACGGTGCAGCTTCTCGTCTCGGGCGGCCCGAAGAGCGGTCCCGTCCCGAACGCTGTGGGCCTCCCCGAGTCGCAGGCGCGGGATCGGCTCGTCGCCGCCGGGTTCCAGGTCCAGTCGCGCGAGGTCTTCGCGGACGACGAGCCGGGCACGGTCGTGGCGCAGGAGCCGGCAGCGGGCGCCGATGCGGAGGCCGGAGCGACGGTCGCCATCAACGTCTCGAAGGGCAGCGCCGAGGTGGACGTCCCGGACGTCGTCGGCATGAGCCGGTCCGAGGCGGAGGCCGAGATCGAGTCCGCGAAGCTCGTCGCGAACGCCGTCGTCGTGCCGTCCGGTCAGCCGGAGGGAACCGTCGTCGCGCAGAATCCGACGGGCGGGCAGCTGAGACAGGGCGAGACAGTCCGGATCAACGTTTCCCAGGGCCCGTCGACCACGACGCCGACCACGACCGAGACGGCGCCGACGGACACGACCACGCCGTAGCGCCGCGGGCGCCTCGCGGGTCAGCGGCTGAGGTCGACGGCGTAGACCTTCTCGGCTCGATCGTCACGACGAAACGCGCCCGGCCGGGCGGGTCGATCCCGCTGAGATCCATGACGTACTTCTCGCCGAGCTTCGCCGCGTGCGCATAGTCGGGGTCGGGCGTGACGCGTGCCCGACCGCGAGCCTCGAGGTAGCGCCGCGGATTCGCGAGGTCGAGGATCAGCAGGCTGCACACGGGGCGCTCCCGGCGGTTGCGCGTCTTCCAACCGTGCGCCGTTGAGCCAGAGCTCGAGCTCTCCGTGCTCGTGGAGGAACCACACCTCCGTGAGCTGAGGACGCCCGTCCGAGTCGATCGTCGCGAGCGTCGCGACGGCGCGTCGAGGAGGTCGGCATGCGTGGCGGGAAAGTCGCTCATGGCGCCGAATCCTATGGGCCCGCCTGGACTCGAACCAGGGACCTACCGATTATGAGTCGGCTGCTCTGACCAGCTGAGCTACGGGCCCGCCGCCGTCATTCAAGCGGCAAAGCAGCCTCCGCGACGAGCGTCGACCGCGTCCGGTTGCTCTTCCACGCCCGCCACGTGGAGCGACGGGCCCTGCGGGGGGCGAGCGGTGGAGCACCTCGTCGGAGAGGGCTCGGACGTCGAGCTCGGCTCGAAGGCGCTCTCGTCGCCCGTCGCGTGGTAGCAGCCGGGCAGCATCCTCGTCGCTCTCGGGATGCGGCGCCTTCCGGACGATCGGCGTTCCGCACATCGGATCGGAGCTCCAAGGGTCGCTTCGCGGTGCCGTGTCGATGCTGCGGACCGCGCCGGTCGACCATCCCCGGACGGCCGACGCGCTTCCTCCGCGCCGGTCGTCGCGCGCCTGCCACAATGGATCGCCGTGGCGAGCGCACCCGAGACCGCCGAGACGACCCTCGGCCCGGCCGCGACCGGCGGCTCGATGAAGACCTTCCACCGCGAGACGCACTTCCGCACAGCGGGCGGCCTGTCGGTGACCGACATCACGGAGGACGTGCAGGAGGCGGTCAAGGAGAGCGGTGTCCGCGACGGCGTCTGCTGCGTGTACTCGCCGCACACGACGTGCTCCGTACGTGTGAACGAGTACGAGCGCGGGTTCCTCGAGGACTTCTCGGTGCTGCTCCGCCGGCTCGTCCCCACCGAGCACTACTACGCCCACGACGACTGGGACCGGCGCACGGAGAACGTCTCCGAGGAGGACATGGAGGCCTCGAACGGCCACTCTCACTGCATGTCGATGCTGATGGGCCCGGCCGGTGAGTCGATCCCCGTCCGCGACGGCGTTCTCTGCCTCGGGCGCTGGCAGCGCGTTCTGTTCCTCGAGCTCGACCGGGAGCGCGACCGGCGCTGGCTCGTGCACGTCGTCGGAGTGTGAGGACGCGGGGACGCCCGCACATATGAGCGCGGTCGAGAACCTGCTGATCGACGGCGAGCGGGTGCCGTCGGCAGAGGGACGGACGTTCGACTCCGTCAACCCGGCCAGCGGAGAGGTCTTCCGCACGGTCGCCGAAGCCGGCCCCGAGGACGCCGACCACGCAGTCCGTGCCGCCGTCCGCGCGTTCGAGGACTGGGGCGCGCGGACGCCGATCGCGCGCTCGAAGGTGCTCTACCGCTTCGCCGACCTGATCGAAGAGCACGCGGACGAGCTCGCGCTCATCGAGACACGGGACATGGGCATGGCGATCGGCGACGCCCGCTGGTGCGCCGGCAACGCAGCGGCCGTGATGCGGTACTACGCAGGCGCGATCGACAAGTTCTTCGGCTCGACGATCCCGGTCGACCGCGACGGGATCGTCCTCACGTTCCGGGAGCCGATCGGCGTGACCGCGCTGATCACGCCGTGGAACTTCCCGCTCAACATCGGCAACTGGAAGACGGCGCCCGCGCTGGCGGCCGGCAACACGGTCGTGCTCAAGCCGGCGAGCCTCTCCCCGCTCTCCGTCCTCCGCTACGCCGAGCTCGGCCTCCAGGCGGGACTGCCGCCCGGCGCGCTCAACGTCGTCCCGGGACCGGGCGGCGCAGTCGGCGACGCGCTCGTCGAGCACCCGCTCGTCGGGAAGGTCGGCTTCACCGGATCGACCGAGGTCGGTGTAGGGATCGCCCGCAAGGCGGCGGGGACGATCAAGCGGGTGACGCTCGAGCTCGGTGGCAAGAGCGCCTGCCTCGTCTTCGCGGACGCGGATCTCGAGCGGGCGGGCCGGATGGCGCCGTTCTCGGTCTTCGAGAACGCAGGGCAGGACTGCTGCGCTCGTTCCCGGCTGCTCGTCGAGGCGTCGGCGAAGGACGAGCTGCTCGAGCACTACGTCGCCACCACCCGAGGGATCGTCGTCGGCGACCCCGAATCGCCGGACACGCAGGTCGGCCCGCTCGTCTCGGCCGGGCAGCGCGAGACGGTCGAGGGGTACATCGCGCGCGGCGTCGACGAGGGCGCGACGGTGCTCGAGGGCGGGACGCGCCCCGACGGCAACGGGCTCGCGCACGGCTTCTACCTCCGCCCCACGATCCTCGACGACTGCACGAACGAGATGGTCGTCGCGCGCGAGGAGATCTTCGGCCCGGTCGTATCCGTGATCACGTTCGAGACCGAGGAGGAGGCTGTGCGGCTCGCGAACGACACACCGTACGGGCTCTCGGGCTCGCTGTGGACGCGCGACGGCGCCCGGCAGCTTCGCGTCGCGCGTGCCCTCCGCACCGGCGCGATCGGTGTCAACTCGAACAGCTCCGTGTTTCCTCAGGCGCCGTTCGGGGGCTACAAGCAGTCGGGCGTCGGCAAGGAACTCGGGATGGAAGGCCTCGTCCACAACACCGAGCTGAAGAGCGTCTTCGTCTCGACCGAGGCGTAGGTCGCAACGAAGAGGGGGACCGGGCTGCAGCCACGCCCCTCCCCGGCGCGCCCAAGGCTTCAGCCTCGCCCATCCTGGTCTTGCGCCGCGATCCCCGGGCGTGGCTTCAGCCTCGCCCGTCTTGCTCGGCTTGAACGACCTCTCCAACGACTCGCCAGCACGCACGCGCGTCCGCGGCGCGGACGGCACGGATCCGCCCAACGGCGTCGTCGATGTACCGCAGGAACTCCTCGGCGGCAACTTGTCAGCAACAGGCACGAAGACGGGCGAGGCTGAAGCCACGCCCCCTACCGCGAGGGCGTCGGCCGCGGCTCCGGCCCAGGGCGCGTTTTCGAGCAGCTAGCGCCGTTCGAGCGCGAGCGCGGAGCGGAAGGCGTGCTCGACCTCGGCGGCCGTCCAGTCGTGGCAGTCGACGTCGAGGTTGTACGACTGCTCGCCCGTCGCGCTCTCGACGAGTGCGGGGAGATCCGCCTCGGTGACACCGACGTCGCGCAGCGTCGGAAACGCCAGGTCGGCGAGCACGCGCCGGACCGCGCGCACCGCCCGCGACCCGTCATCCGTCCCGTCGTCCGGCTCCTCGAGCGCGTCGGCGACCCGCTCCAGCCTGTCGGCGCAGTCGCCGCGCGTGAGCTCGAGCGTCTCGGCGACGACGAGCCCGATCGTCAGCCCGTGCGGCAGGTGCTTCACGCTGCCGAGCGCCTGCCCGAGCGCGTGGTCGGCCGCGCAGTCGGAGAGATTCATGGCGAGGCCCGCCGTCAGGCTCGCGCACGAGAGGCGCCGGCGCGCGTCGGCGTCCGAGCCGTCAGCCACCGCCTCGCGCAGCGAGTGCGCCGCGTGGTGGCAGGCCTCGAGGCCGAACGCGACCGAGAGCGGGGACGAGTTCGTCACCGTGCACCCGCCGATCGCCTGGGCCAGCGCGTCGACGCCGGAGTGCGCCGTCGGGCCGGGAGGCAGCCCGTGCGTGAGCATGGGGTCGACGAGCGCATGCTGCGCGCGCATGTTCGGATGGCCGAACCCGATCTTGCGGTCGCGGTCGGCGTCCGTGAGAACGCTCGCTCCGGAGACCTCGCTGCCCGTGCCCGACGTCGTCGGGCAGAGGACGAGACCGATGCGAGGCGGCTCGGGGACGCGCCTGCCGTCGGCGTAGGCGGCCGCCGTGCCGCCCTGGTCGGCGACGATCCGCGCCGCCTTCGCCACGTCGAGCGCGGAGCCGCCGCCGATCCCGACGACCGCGTCGAGCCCCTCGTCGCGCACGCGTCCCGCCAGCTCGTCGGCGAGGGCGAACGTCGGCTCGCTCGGCCCCTTCACGAAACGCGCGAGACGCACTCCGCCGGCCTCAGCCGCCGCGAGGGCGGAGACGACGTCGCGATGCTCCGCCACGGGCTCCTCGACGACGACGAGGGCTTCCCCGGAGCCCAGCGATGCGAGTGCCGACGAGAGCTCCGAGATGACGCGGTCCCCGAACGCGACCTTCACCGGAAGGTGCGAGCGGAAGGAGCCGACCGCGTTACTCATGTGGTGGTCATGTCGGCGGCGCGCTCCGCGCGGTAGCGGCGCGCCTCGGCGACGAGCGCCTCGAAGAGGCGCTTGTCGTCCTCCATCTCCGGGTGCCAGAGGACGCCGACGGCGAAGCGGCGCTCCGGGTCCTCGAGGCCCTCGAGCGAGCCGTCCTCCGCCCAGGCAGTCTCGACCAGGCCCTCCCCCACGCGGCCGACGCCCTGATGGTGGCTCGACTGGACGCCCTCGTGCCGCTCTCCGAGGATCTCCGCGAGCCTCGTCCCCTCCTTCACGTCGACGGCGTGCTCGGAGAAGGACCCGAGCACCTCGCGATGGCCTTCGTGGCCGACCGTCTCGGGCAGGTGCTGAACCAGGTCGCCGCCGCGGACGACGTTCAGGAGCTGGAAGCCGCGGCAGATCGCAAGCGTCGGGATGTCCCGCTCGAGCGAGCGCTCGAGCAGCGCCAGCTCCCCGGCGTCCCGGTGCTGCTGCGCCGCGTCCGTCTTCTCGTGCCGGTCGGCGCCGTAGGCGGCCGGGTCGATGTCGATCCCGCCCGAGAAGATCACCCCGTCGAGCACGTCGAGCGTCTCGTCCACCGCCTCGGTGCTCGGGGGCACGACGAGCGCGCGCCCGCCGGCGCGCTCGACCGACTCGACGTAGTGGAACGGGACGAGCGCCGCGGGAAGCTCCCAGGCGCCCCACCGCGCCGGCTGCGCGTACGAGGTGATCCCGATCAGCGGCCGCTCGCCCACGGGCGAAGCGTACGCATCCGTAGCCGACCGCAGTCGCGATGCCATCGGTCACGGATGCGGACTTCGCGTCGAGGGATCACGATTCATCCGAAGGGAGGTGCCTCATGAAGACCATCGTCCTCGCGTACGAGGAGCGGCCGGTTGCGGCCCGCGTGCTCGAGCGCACCGTTGAGCTGGCGAAGGCGCTGCGCGCGAAGGTGATCGTGACGAGCGTCGCGCCGATCCTCGTCACGAAGGGCCAGGGGCCGTGGGACCCGGCCGATCCACCGTCACGTCACCGTGAGGAGGTCGACTACGCCGCCGCGCAGCTGACGGAGCTCGGGCTGCAGCGCGTGGAGACCGTCGTCACAGGTGGCGACCCCGCCCAGGCGATCGTCGAGCTTGCCGACGAGCGGAAGGCCGACCTCATCGTGCTCGGCGCACACGACGGCGGGCTGCTGTCGCGCCTGTTCGACGGCTCGGTCGGTGACACCGTCGCCCACCGTGCGCACGCCGACGTCCTGATCGTCCACTGAGCGAGACGCGCCGGGCACCGGGCCTACCAGGGTGGTGCCCGGCCGCTCAGGCCTCGAGCGCCGCGTCGTACGCGTTGCGCTCCGCCGGCGTGAGCGGTCGCGAGCTGCCCGAGACCGGATCGCGCGCGACGACGACCGACTCCGCTTCGGCGGAGAGCGTCCCGTCGAGCTTCACGATCTCCTCGCGGAGCGTGAGGCTCGACGTGCCGATGCGCGTGAGCCGCGTGCGCACGAGAACGGCGTCGTCGTCCTGAGTCAGCTCGCGGCGGAAGTCGATCGCGACACGGACGAGCACGTAGTCCCAGAGGTCACCGGCGCCGCCGAGGGCGCGCTCCAGCCATTCGTCGCGCGCCTCCTCGAGGTACGTCGCGTAGACGGCGTTGTTGACGTGGCGGAGCGCGTCGAGGTCGCGCCAGCGGATCTCGATCCTCTTCTCGTGGACCATCAGTTCTCGAGACCTTCGCCCCGCAGCATCGTGCGCACCGTCTCCCGCAGCACGGCCAGATCGTGTCGAACGACGTCCCAGCCGCTCCGCGTCTCGAGCAGCTCGACGTACGCGAGGTCGAGCCCCTCGTAGTCTCGCGCGCGGCCTTTCGCAACCTGCGCCGGTCCCGTCCAACCGGCGGCGACGCGCAGGCGGTAGTCGATCCCGCGCGCGAGCTGCCGGTCGACGAGCTCCTCGGGCCACGGCCTGGGACCGACGAGGCTCATCTCACCGCGCAGCACGTTCCAGAGCTGCGGCAGCTCGTCGAGATACATCGGCTTGAGGATGCGGCGCCCCGCCCACGTGAGGTTCGCCGCGTCGGCCTCGAACGGGCGGACGTGCTCGTCGGCCTCGAGGAGGACGTCCTCGCGCAGGGTGCGGAGCTTGAGCAGGTCGAAGGTGCGCCCGCGGGAGACGCGCTGCTCGCGGTAGAGGAACCGTCCGCGGTCGCGCGGACACCGCAGCATGTCGAGGCCGACCGCGCCGAGCACGAATGCACCCACCGGCGCGAGCGCGACGAGCAGCGCGCCCGAGACGGCGACGTCGAGCGCACGTTTCGCGCGGGAGCCCGCGACCGGCTCAGATGCGCTCGAAGTAGCGCTTACGTTCCCAGTCCGTGACGAAGCGATCGAAGAGCCCCTGCTCGGTGCGGGCGTAGTTGAGGTAGTGGTCGACGACCTGGTCGCCGAAGGCGGCACGCGCCGTCGTGCTCCCCTCGAGTGCCGAGATCGCTTCCCGGAGCGTCGAGGGGAACCGCTCGGCGTCCGACTCGTACGCGTTGCCCTGGAGTGGCGCGGGCGCCTCGAGCTCCTGCTCGATGCCGTGCAGGCCCGAGGCGATCATCGCGGCGAAGGCGAGATAGGGGTTGACGTCGCCTCCGGGGATGCGCGTCTCGATACGCCTTGCCGCGCCGTGCCCGACGACGCGGAAGCCGCAGGTGCGGTTGTCGTTCCCCCAGGCGAGCGTCGTCGGCGCCCAGCTGCCGGCCGCGTAGCGCTTGTACGAGTTCACGGTCGGCGCGAAGAACACCGCGAGCTCCTTCGCGCAGGCGATCTGGCCGGCGAGCCACCTGCCGAACAACGCGTCGTCGTGCGCGAACGCCGCGTCGTCGCCGCGGAAGAGAGACGAGTGGATGTGGCACGAGTTGCCGATCCAGTTCTCGAACGGCTTCGGCATGAAGCTGATCGAGCAGCCGTGGAGGAACGCGATCTCCTTCGCCCCGTTCTTGTAGATCACGTGGTTGTCGGCCATCGTGACTGCGTCCGAGAAGCGGAAGTTGACCTCCTGCTGGCCCGGCCACGCCTCGCCCTTCGAGGTCTCGACGCGCATCCCGGCCGCGTGCATCCCGTTCCGGATCGCGCGGAGCAGAGGCTCGTCGTACGTCGTCGCGAGGATGTGGTAGTCGAGGATGTACGGCACCGAGGGCGTCAGCCCCGTGTAGCCCTTCGCGTGCGCCTCCGCGTACGTCTCCTTGAGGAGATAGAACTCGAGCTCCGAGCCGACCATCGGCGTGAACCCGAGCGCGGCGGCCCGCTCCATCTGCGCGCGCAGCACCTGCCGCGGCGACGGCTGCACCGGCGACCCGTCGTGCCACTGGACGTCGGAGAGGACGAGCGCCGTCGCCTCGAGCCACGGGACCCGCCGCAGCGTCGACAAGTCCGGACGCATCGCGAAGTCGCCGTACCCCTGCTCCCAGCTCGCGATCTCGTACCCGGGCACGGGATCCATCTCCATCTCGAGCGCGAGCAGGTAGTTGCACCCCTCGACCGGGTGCTCCGCCTCCATCTCCTCGACGAAGAACTCGGCGTGGAGGCGCTTGCCGAGAAGGCGTCCCTGCATGTCGGTGAACGCGACGACGACCGTGTCGATCTCGCCGGTCGCGACGAGCTCGCGCAACTCCGGAAACGTCAGCATGGCGGCGATCCTATTCCGTGCAACGAGCGCCGGTCACCGGTCCTGGGCGGAACAATCGTTGACATGTCTTGACTTTCGTCGCGTCCGGTAGGTGAATACCACCCTCGGAAGCGACAAGGGAGGCAGGCAATGAGTACAGGGCCCGCAGGCGGCGGGTACCGCACCTCGGAGGACGAACAGATTCTCCACAAGCTGGGCTACGCGCAGGAGCTCTTCCGCGCGATGGGCGGGTTCCAGAACTTCGCGATCAGCTTCACGGTCATCTCGATTCTCGCGGGCTGTCTGACCTCGTACTTCATCGCTTTCAACAACGGCGGCCCGATCGCAATCTCCTGGGGCTGGCTGTGGGTCGGTCTCATGTCGACCATCGTCTCCCTGGCCATGGCCGAGATCGCCTCGGCGTACCCGACAGCGGGCGGGCTCTACTACTGGTCGTCGAAGCTCGGCAGCCCCGCCTGGGGCTGGTTCACGGGCTGGTTCAACCTCGTCGGGCAGATCGCCGTCACGGCCGCGATCGGCTACGGGCTGGCGATCTTCGCGACGTCGCTCATCAACCTGTGGTTCGACTACCCGAACACGAAGGAGTGGACGCTCCTCACGTACACCGTGGTGATGCTGATCGCCGTGGGGCTGAACATGTTGAAGGTGAGCATCACGGCGCTGCTCAACACGATCTCCGCCTACTGGCACATGGTGGGCGTTGCGTTCATCGTGCTCGTGCTGATCATCGTCCCCGACGAGCACCAGTCGGTCAGCTTCGTCTTCACGGAGACGATCAACAACTCCGGCTTCTCGGGCTCGAACTTCGGCAGCATCGTCTTCTGGTACGTGTTCGGGCTCGGCCTGCTGATGTCGCAGTACACGATCACGGGCTTCGACGCCTCCGCGCACATGGCGGAGGAGACGCACCAGGCCTCGCGGATGGCCGCGGTCGGGATGTACATGTCGGTCGTCGCATCGGTCGTCTTCGGGTGGATCCTGCTGCTCGCCGTGACGTTCGCCGTCCCGGACACGCAGGGCGTGCTGGACGCCGTCGGCGGTGCAGTGACCTACATCTGGACGACCTCGATGAGCGAGACGTGGGCGGAGATCCTGCTCTTCATCGCCGTGGTCGCGCAGATGTTCTGCCTCACTGCCTCGGTCACGTCCGCGTCGCGGATGATGTTCGCGTTCTCGCGCGACCGGGCCGTCCCGGGTCACCAGATGTGGCGCAAGGTCGCGGCCAACAGAGTGCCGGTGGCAGCCGTCTGGGCAATCGGCTTCCTGGCGTGGGCGCTGATGATCCCGACGTACTGGAATGCGGCGACCGGGTATCTCGTGGGAACGTCGATCGCGGTGATCGGCCTCTACATCGCGTTCATCCTCCCGGTGATCCTCCGCTTCCGGCAAGGCGACCGGTTCGAGCGCGGGGCGTGGAGCCTCGGCAACCACTACAAGTGGATCGACCTCGTGGCGATCGTCTGGGTGTGCATCATCTCGATCCTGTTCCTGGGACCCGTCGCGCCGACGGGCATCCCCTGGAAGGACGGGTTCAACTGGGACGTCGCCAACTACGCGCCGCTGACCGTCGGCGGGGCGCTCCTGTTCTTCGGCGGGTGGTGGCTGATCTCGGCGAAGAACTGGTTCAAGGGCCCCGTCCGGATGGGCACCGAGGAGGAGCTCGAGCAGATGGAAGAGCGCACCGCCGGCGCGTACGAGATCCCGGCCGACACCGAGTACTCGACGTAGCCGCTCCCCGCAAAGCGCTTGGCCGTGGGGCGCCGGCGGGCGCCCCTCGGCCGTTCAGGAGGCGAGCGCCCGTCGAAAGCCGGGCTCGGCGGCGGTGCGCTCCATCCGCTCGAGCTCCTCCTCGGTGCCCATGCGGACCGG
>JBKPNM010000193.1:0-3689 GCA_046732615.1 Actinomycetota bacterium
GCGTAGGTCGTCGGCACCGCGACTATCCGCGGCAGCGGCTCGACCGAGCCGGCGAGCTCCGCGACCACGGCCTTGCACGTGTCGACCGCGCTCCCGCCGCCGAGACCTATGAGACCGTCCGCCTCGGCCTTCCGGACGACGGCTGCGGCCGCCTGGACCGTCTCGACCGGAACGTGCGGGCGGACGCCGTCGTAGACGCCGACGACGGGAAGCCCTTTCGCCGACTCCGCTCCACGGTGCGAGGCGACGAGCAGTGGCTTCGTGATGCCGGCCTCCGCGCAGACCTCCGCAAGGTCGGCGAGCGAGCCTGCACCGAAGCGGACGATCCGGGTAGGACGGTCGTCCGTCACGCGTCCGGGCGCTCCGCCGGTACGAGCCCGAGGCCGCCGAGCGCCGCGATCCGCTCCCGTGCGAAGGAGGCGAACGCCTCCGCGACCCGGGTTTGCGCGCGGCCGGTCGCACGCGCGAGCGAGATCGCGCGCCGTGCGTCCATGCCCTCGATCCGCGCCTCCGCCAGCGTCCCCGCAGCAAGGTCGGACTCGACCGCGGCGCGCGAGATGAAGGTCACGCCGTAGCCCGCGAGCACGGCGCTTCGCACCGACTCCTGGAGGCCGAGCTCGAGGCGCAGGTCGAGGTCGCGTAGGCGCAGGCCGAGCCGCCGGAGCTCGTCCTCGACCACCCTGCGCACCCCGGCGCCCTCCTGCATCACGACGAGCGTCTCGGAGGCAAGCTCGTGGACGTCGAGGGTCCGCCCGGCGAACCGGTGGCCCGGGGGGCAGACGAGCACGACCTCGTCGTACGCGAACCGCTCGAAGCGGACGGCTCGGTGCCGCGGGGCCGCGCCGACGATGCCGAGCTCGAGCCTCCGGTCGGCGACGAGCTCGACGACCGTCCGCGTGTCGTGCACCTCGAGCGCCACGCGAACCCGTTGGTGGGCACGCTGGAACTCGCACAGGAGCTGCGGGACGACGACCGCGGCCGGGCCTGTCGACGCTCCGATGGACAACGAGCCCGCGAGGTCGCCGACACCTTCGGAGACGACCTCGTCGAGCACCTGTTGCTCGAGGGCGAGGAGCCGTTGCGCCCCACGGTAGAGCCGGACGCCCGCCTCCGTCGGCTCGACGCGACGGCCCGACCGGTCGAGCAGCTGCGTGCCGAGCCGCTTCTCGAGCGCCCGGACCTGGAGCGAGACGGCAGGCTGCGTCACCCCGAGCTGGTCGGCCGCCTGCGAGAACGAGCGGCGTTCGACCACTGCGCAGAACGCCGCGAGCTGACGCGTATCCATAAGACGATCTTATAACTCAGCAACCATGCAACTGCGTTACGCGCGATATGCATGATGCGGCAGTGTGTAGAGATTACGAATCCGTTCGCGTGCGGAACGCCCGCGCGGGACGACGCGTTCACCAACCCGCGGGAGGAGAGCCTCGAGCTCGCAGCGGACATGCGCAACGGGCAGGACGTCGTCGGGCTCGCGCCGCGCCGCCACCGAAGGACGTCGTTCGTTCTCCGCGCCGCCCACGAGGTGCTTGCGGACGACGTGCTCGTGGCCCACTGCGAATGATGCGAACGCCGACGAGGATCCGGCTCGCCGCCTCGCTCGCGACGACGATCGTCGACGACCTGCTCTCCCGCGTGCAGGGATCGCTCGAGCGGGCCGACGCGGTCGTGCAACACGGCGGTCACGCGTGATGCGCGTCTGGATCGATCTCACGAACTCGCCGCACGTCGCCTTCTTCCGGCCGCTCGTCGGCCTGCTCCGGGAGCGTGGCCACGACGTCACGCTCACGGCACGCGACTTCGCCCAGACGCTCGAGCTGCTCGACGACGCCGGGCTGGAGCACACGGTCGTGGGGCCTCCTCATGGCGGGGCGTCCCGAGCCGCCAAGGCGACCGCGATGGCGAAGCGCCTTCGAGCGCTCCGCGGCTTCGCACGGCCGAGGGGGTTCGACGTCGCGCTCTCCCACGCGTCGCACGAGCTGCCGCTGGTGGCGCGATCGCTCGGCGTGCCGTCGTCGTACGCGTTCGACTACGAGTTCGCGCTCGTCCAGCACGGGCTCGCCTGCCGGGCGGCGACACGGGTCGTCGTCCCGGACGCGATCCCGCAGAGCCGGCTCGACCGGCTCGGCGCACCGGCGCGCAAGGTTCGCACCTATCCGGGGCTCAAGGAGGAGTACTACCTGCACGGCTTCCAGCCGGACCCGGCCGTCCTGGAGCCGCTCGGGATCGACCGGTCGAGCGTCCTCGCGGTCGTCCGGACGCCGCCGGAGGTGTCGCTGTACCACCGTCACGGAAACCCGCTCTTCACGAATGTGCTCGAGCGCCTCGGCTCCGAGCCGGAGGTGCGGACGGTCGTGCTCCCTCGGACTCCCGCCCAGCGCGACGCGCTCCGCGCGGCTGCGCTCGCCTCGCTCGTGGTGCCCGAACGAGCCGTCGACGCGCTCAGCCTCGTCGCGCTCGCCGATCTCGTCGTCTCGGCCGGGGGAACGATGAACCGAGAGGCCGTCGCCCTCGGCACGCCCGTCTACACGACGTTCTCGGGCCGCCTCGGAGCCGTCGATGAGCGCCTCGTCCATGACGGCCGGCTTCGCGAGCTGAAGGCGCCCGGGGACCTCCCCGTGGAACGCAAGCCGCAGAAGACCGCCCCGGCGGCGACACGGCCGCCCGGCGAGCTCCTCGACCGCCTGCTCTCGTCGCTCGAGCGGTAGCCCGCGTGGGGACTACGGCGACGGTCCGGAGCCGCGGAAGGGCGCCAACGCGTCGAGCCTGGTCACGAACCCCGGGCCGCCGGCGAAGAGGCAGTGGTCGACGTTCATCACGCGGCCCTCGCCGTAGAGGAGCGGCCCGCGCACCTCGCGCGGGTCGACACCGCGCACGGACGCGATCGGCGTGTGGCCGTGAACGACGAACTCGCCTCCGAAGGCGTCGAGCAGCGCGTCGACGGCGGCGCGCTCCGTGAGGCGCATCCGGTCGGAGACGATCGTGAGCAGCTCGTCGACCGCCGCCGCCGACCCGTGCGAGAGCATGGCGCCCGTCGCGGAGCCGACCTCCTCGAGCGAGGTGCCGAGCTCGAGGTATGCGCTCGTGTCGGCGTGGACGACGAGCCAGCGGCCGTCGCGCGCGAGCGGCGACAGTCCTGTCATCCATCCGACGTGCTCGGGCGTCAGCGCGCGGAGATCGGACTCGACGCCGCCGTTGAACAGCCAGAGCTCGCGGAACGTCTGGCCCGGGATGCTCGTCTCCTCGCCGCCGAAGCGGTAGACCGCGACGAGCTGGACCTCGTGGTTCCCGAGCAGGCAGCGGAGCGCCCCGTCGCTCTCACGCTCGAGTCGTCGCACGAGCTCGATCGCGCCGACCCCGTCGGGGCCGCGGTCGACGAGGTCGCCCACGAGCCAGACGCGCGCATCGGCGCCCGACCACCGCGCGGCCGCATCGACGAGGCCGGCCTCTCGGAGGAGCTCCACGAGCACGTCGCGATGGCCGTGGACGTCGCCCACGACGAAGACGGGCGAAGACGGGGCTACGGGACCGGTCCCGGCTGGACCGTACCCGCGTGCACCCGGCGCGGCTCGCCGACGAGGCGGCGGAGCTCGCCGACGAGCTCGAGCGTGTCGCCCTCCTCGACGAGCCTCTCGAGCAGCGCGAGCTCGGTCTCGAGCCACTCCGCGTCGACGGGCCGCCGGGTGATG
>JBKPNM010000194.1:0-27438 GCA_046732615.1 Actinomycetota bacterium
GACGGCACGCGCTTTCCCGGCTACGCCGACGCCGTCGGGCGCTCGCTCGCCGAGCTCGACGGGGCGCTCCTCGCTCCGGAGGACCTGCCGCCGCCGCTCGCCGCGATCGCATCGCGCTACCGCGCCGAGCTCGACCGGCTCGGCATGTGGGACCGCGGCCTTCTACGGCGGCACGCAGTCGACCGGCTCACGAGTCAGCTCGACTCCTGGGACGGCAACCCGGTGTTCGCCCACGGCTTCGAGGACCTCACCGGAGCCGAGTGGCGCCTGCTCGAGGCCCTTTCCGCGCGCGCCGAGGTGCACGTCTCGATCCCCTACGAGCCCGGCCGCGCGGTGTACGCCTCCCTGCAGCGCACCGTTGCCGATCTGGCGTCGATCGCCGGCGACGCGATCGTGGAGCTGCCGCCGCGCGCCGCGGACTTCCTGCCGCCGGACCTGGCGCACCTCGAACGCGCACTCTTCACGGATGCGCCGCGGCGCGCTCCGCTCGACGGCTCGATCCGCTGGCTCGAGGGCGCAGGGACCCGCGGAACGTTCGAGCTCGTCGCGGAAGAGGTGCTGACGCTCGCCCGGAGTGGAACGCCGCCCGAGGCGATCGGCATCGTCTGTCCGTCGGTGGAGAGCGTGCGCCTCCCGCTCGCGACGGCGTTCGCTGCGCTCGGCGTGCCCCTGTCGTTCGAGGCGCGGGCACAGCTCCGGTCGACGCCCTTCGGCCACGCCCTCCTCTCGCTGCTTCGCTTCGCCTGGCTCGACGGCGAGCGGCCCGAGCTCTTTGCGCACCTGCGCTCGCCGTACTCGGGGCTGCAGCGCAAGGACGTCGACTGGGTCGAGGGCCGGCTCCGCGGGCGGGGCATTCTTGCCGGCGAGCGCACCGTCGAGGTGACGGTGCAGCTCCGCGACGGGCGCTCGCTGCCGCCGCTCGAGGCGCTGGAGGGCGAGGAAAGGCCGGTCGACGCCGTGCGCCGGCTCGCCGCCACGATGCTCCGAAACGCGCACGGGACGTCGGCGCCTCCGGTCGGCGCGCGCGTGCAGTCCGACCTGCGCGCGCACGACGCGGTGACGCGAACGCTCGAGGAGCTCGAAGCGCTCGCCGGAAGCGGTCACGAGATGACCCGGGGCGAGCTGCTCTCGGGGCTGGAGCGGGCGACGGTTCGCGCTGACGGCACCGGCGCGCCCGGCAAGGTCGCTGTGCTCGACCTCCTGCGCGCGCGCACGCGGCGTTTCGACGCGGTGTTCGTCGTCGGCCTCGAGCAGGGCTCGCTGCCGCGGCGCCCCCGGATCGAGCCGTTCGTCGGCGACGAGGCTCGGCGGGCGCTCGACGAGCGCGGCGCGCGGCTCGTC
Source organism: Actinomycetota bacterium (assembly GCA_046732615.1). Taxonomy (GTDB): domain Bacteria; phylum Actinomycetota; class Thermoleophilia; order Gaiellales; family Gaiellaceae; genus Gaiella. Next base: position 1,342 of record JBKPNM010000194.1, read on the forward strand.
CGCCCGGATGCGGCGAGCCGCGACCGGTATCTCTTCGCCACTGCCTGCTCTCGGCCGCGACGGCGGCTCGTTCTCGTCCGCCAGGCGGTCGGCGACGAGGGGTCGCCGCGCGAGCCGAGCCCGTTCTGGGAGGCGGTGCGCGAGCTGTTCGACGAGGACGACGTGCGGCGCGCGACGTATCGCCGTCCGCTGTCGGCTCTCGTGCCCGAGCTCGAGGCCGCCCCCACGGAGCGTGAGCGGCTGCGCGCCCTGGCGAAGCTGGCCGCGGACGAGCCGCGCGACGCGGCAGCGCTAGCCCGCGAGAACGGCTGGGACAGGCGTCTCTCGCGCGCGACCGCGGCGTTCGCCCGACCGACGCGCGTGACGCACGAGCGGGCCCTGCGGCTGCTCGGCCGTGAGTCGTACTCGGTCTCCGAGCTCGAACGGATGGCGTCGTGCTCGTCCGCATGGTTCGTCGAGCGGTACCTGCGGCCGGCGACGATCGACAAGGAGATCGACCGCATGCTGCGCGGCTCGATCCTCCACGCTGCCCTCCAGCGCTTCTACCAGCAGCTCCCGAGCGCCGTGCCCGGAGCGGACCGCGTCACCGAGGACAACGTCGAGCAGGCAGTCGCGCTGATGCGGGACTGCGTGGCGGACGCGGTCGCGACCGGCCTGCGGATCGACGCAGGCGACCTCGACCGCCGGGAGCTCGAGCAGGGCCTCCAGCGGGACCTCGAGCAGCTCGTTCGCGACGAGGCGACCTCGAAGTCGCCGTTCGTCCCGCGCCACCTGGAGGTGTCGTTCCGGTCGTTCGAGCTCGAGCCGGGCGTCGTCGTGAGCGGGAAGATCGACCGCGTCGACGGCGATCCGATGGGAGCGCGTGGCATCGTCGTCGACTACAAGTCGGGCGCGGCGTCCTCCGCGAGTCAGATCCGGGACCGTGATCTCCTGCAGCTGCCGCTGTACATGCTCGTTCTGCGCCAGAACCTCGGCCTCGAGCCGATGGGGGGCGTCTACGTCCCCGTCGGCGGTGGTCGCCGGCCACGCGGGCTGCTGCGAGCCGGCGACGACGCGGTGCCCGGGTTCAGCTCTCGCGACTACCTCGACGAGGCGGCCTTCGACGAGGCGATCGACGGCGCCCGCGAGACCGCGGTCGGGCTCGTCGAGCGGATCCGCGTCGGCGACGTGCGCCACGATCCCCAAGGCGGCGACTGCCCGCCGTGGTGCGACCTCTGGCGGATGTGCCGGAAGGACCGCGCATGAGCACACGGGCGAACGACCAGCAGCGCGCGGCGATCGAGGCGACGGGCAACGTCTTCGTCGCAGCGGGCGCCGGGACCGGCAAGACGGCCGTGCTCGTCGAGCGCTTCGTCCGCGCCGTCGTCGACGACGGCATCGACATTGACTCGATGCTCGTGATCACGTATACCGAGCGCGCCGCGGGCGAGCTCCGCGCCAGGATCCGGTCGCGCCTCCTGGAGCGGGGCCGTGCGGATCTCGCTCTCGAGCTCGACAGCGCGTGGGTGTCGACGATCCACGGCTTCTGCCGCCGATTGCTCGGCGCGTACCCCCTGGCCGCCGGTGTCGATCCGGGCTTCCGTGTGCTCGACGAGCCGCAGGCACTCGTGCTGCAGGCGGAGGCCTTCACCGTCGCGCTCGAGCGCTTCTGCGCGGCCGACGAGCCCGACCGCTGGCAGCTGCTGGCGACGTACGGCGCCGTCGGCCTCCGGCACATGCTCGTGGAGGTCTACGCGACGCTCCGCTCAGCCGGTCGCGAGCTCGTGCTCGAGCCCGGAGCGCGGGCGCCGATGTCGGAGCGTCTCGACGGCTTGCGCGAAGCCGCCCGGTGCCTGCTCGACGACCCGGCGGCCACCGACGCGCAGCACAGCGCCGCCGGGGCGGCGCTCGAGCTGGTCACGTCGACGACGCTTCCGGAGCGGCTCCTCGCGCTGTCCGAGATCAAGACCCGCGGCCCGCGCGCGGCCGCGTTCGCCGAGGCGCGCGACGCCGTCGTCGCCGCGGCGCTCGAAGACCTTGCCGCGCGCGACCGCGCACTTCTGCAGGAGCTCTTGACGACGTTCGCCGGCACGTACGCCGACGCCAAGCGCCGAGAGGCCGTCCTCGACTTCGAGGACCTGCAGCTCGAGGCGCGCGACCTGCTGCGCGACGACCTGGAGATCCGCGAGCGCGAGCGGCAGCGCTTCCGCGCGGTCATGGTCGACGAGTTCCAGGACACGAATCGGCTGCAGACGGAGTTGCTCGACCTCCTCTGTGACGAGGCCGGGAGCGACCTGTTCGTCGTCGGGGACGAGTTCCAGTCGATCTACGGCTTCCGCCACGCCGACGTAGCCGTGTTCCGCGAGCGCCGCGCCGCCGCCCCGACGGTGCTGCCGCTGACCCTGAACCATCGCTCGCGTCCGGAGGTGCTGTCGGCGGTGAACGAGCTCTTCGGCGCGGAGTTCGGAGACGAGTTCCGCCCGCTCGACCCCGCCGACGGCAGCGCCTCGCCCCTCCGGAACGCCTTCGAGCTCCTCGTCACCGACAAGGCCGCCGCGGCCGAGGCAGGGATCCACTGGCGTCGTTCCGAGGCTCGCCATGTCGCGAGACGCGTGCGGGAGCTCGTCGACGCCGGCGATGCCACGCCGGGAGAGATCGTGCTGCTCTTCGCGGCGGGCACCGACGCGGAGTGGTTCGAGGAGGAGCTTCGCGCCGTCGGCCTGCCGACGTACCGCGCCGCCGGCCGCAACTACTTCGGGCAGCAGCAGGTCTCCGACCTGCTCGCATACCTGCGGCTGCTCCAGAACCGCTACGACGACGAGGCGCTCCTCACCGTCCTCGCGTCTCCGTTCGTGGGCGTCTCGAACGACGCGCTCGTCCTGATCCGGGCGGAGGCGCAGCGCCAGCCGATCTTCCGGGGCCTGGAGCGCGCGCTGCCGGGTGACCTCGCCGAGACCGACCGGCGGCTCCTGCTGGCGTTTAGACAGCGCTACGAGCGGCTGCTCGACCTTGCCGCGCACGCGCCGCTCGAATTGCTCTGCGAGCGTGTGCTGGCCGAGCACGACTACGACCTCGCCGTCCTCGCACGCCACGATGGGCGCCGTCGTTACGCCAACCTGCGTAAGCTCGCCCGTCTGGCGCGCTCGTACGAGGAGCTGCGCGGCAACGACCTCGAGGGCTTCGTCCGCTTCGTCGAGGGGCAGGAGGCCGTGGGCGCGAAGGAGTCCGACGCCGTCTCGGAAGAGGAGGGCGCGGACGCGGTCCGGCTGCTCACGATCCACGCCGCTAAAGGCCTCGAGTTCAAGGTCGTCGTCGTCGCCGACGCGGGACGGAGCCGTCCGCCCGTCTCGGACATCCTGGCGCTCTCCGACGGGCGGTTCGGCTTCAAGGTCGCCCACCCCGCGACGGGCACGCGCGTGAGCACTGCCTCCTACCAGGACGTCAAGGCGCAGCGCGAGCACGCCGAGCGGGCAGAGCGGCTGCGCCTCTACTACGTCGCGATGACCCGGGCGATGGAGCGCCTGCTCGTCTCCGGCTCGATCGGCTCGGGCCGTGAGGAGGGCGAGGAGACGCCAATCGGCTGGGTGCTCGACCGCCTCGGCCTCGAGGAAGAGGCGCGGCGACACGGTGGCGAGGGCCCGGTCGAGGTCGAGCGGGGCGGGGCGACCGTGCTCCTGCGTGTCGACCGCGGGCAGCCGGAGGCCCCGCCTGCAGCGGTTCCCGAGGCGGAGCCTTTGCTCGCGTCGGACAACGGGCAGCTGGCCCTGTTCGAGGGCTCGGGCGAAAGCCTGCCGCCCCCGGCGCCGAGGCTGCGCGAGCTGACGGCCGTCCCCGAGCCGCCGCTGCACGCGATCACGCGCCTGTCGTTCAGTGCGCTGTCGTTGTTCGAGCGCTGCTCGTACCGCTACTACGCCGAGCGAGTCGCGGGCATGCGGCCCGTCGACTGGGGGCGAGACGGCCAGGGAGGCGCTCTCCACCCGACGGAGGTGGGCGACGCCGTCCACCGCCTGCTCGAACGGGTCGACCTCGCGCGACCGGCCGTCCCGGACGACGTCGGCGAGCTCGTCCGCGGCTGGTATCCGGCGATCACGGACGCGGAACTGGAGCACGTCGTAACCCACGTGCGCGCGTACTGCGAGTCGTCGCTCGCCCGGCGCATCGGCGCCCTCGAGGACGTCCGCGTCGAGCGGCCGTTCGCATTTCTGCTCGACGGCGTGCTCTTGAACGGCAGGCTCGACGTCCTTGCGCGCTCCGGAGCCGCGGCCGTCGTGCTCGACTACAAGACGAACGCGCTCGACGGCCGCGAGCCCGTCGCCATCGTCGAGGCGGAGTACAGGCTGCAGCAGATCGTCTACGCGCTCGCGTGCTTCCGCGCGGGGGCGGACGAGGTCGAGGTCGTCTACCAGTTCCTCGAGGCACCCGACGACGTCGTGTCCGCGATCTTCGGGCGCGGTGAGATCGAGAGCCTCGAGCACGAGGTGGCGGGCGCGATCGCGAGGATCCGTGACGGTGACTTTCGCCCGACCCCGAGCCCGTTCGCCTGCTCGGGTTGCCCGGCGCTCGACCGGGTCTGTGCCGGCCCGCGGCTCGGGAGCGCATACGACGGCGCCGCCGCACAGGAGCTGACTGCGGCGGGGTAGCGTCACGGCGATGCGGGTCGCGGCGCTGTACGACGTGCACGGCAACCTTCCGGCCCTCGAGGCCGTGCTCGCCGACCCTCGCTGCGCGGCCGCGGACGCGATCGTCTCCGGTGGCGACCTCGTCGCCGGGCCGCTGCCCGAAGCGTGCCTCGAGCGCCTCGAGGTCGACGGGAGAGCGCGTTTCCTGTCGGGCAACGGCGACCGCGAGACGGTGACTCCGCCCGACGAAGGGCCGCTTGCCGAGATCGGCACCTGGGCGGCGGCGCGGCTCGGCCCCGAACGGCTGGCACGTGTCGCGGCCTGGGCGGCGACCATCGAGCTCGACCTCCCCGGCCTCGGGCATGTCGTCTTCTGTCACGCGACGCCACGCTCCGACACCGAGATCCTGACGTCGGCGACGCCCCAGGCGGATGTAGCGGCCGTGCTCGCCTCCACATCGGCGGACGTCGTGATCTGCGGCCACACACACGTCCAGTACGACCGCCTGGTATCGGCCCGGCGGATCGTCAACGCGGGCAGCGTCGGCATGCCGTACGAGGGGACGCCCGACGCTCGTTGGGCGATCCTCGACGACGGTGGCGTCACGCTCGTCTCGACGGCCTACGACGCCGAGGGTGCGTTCGAGGTGCTCTCGGAGACGGGGTTTCCGCTGCTAGACGACTGGTACGGCGCCGTCGTCCGCGGAGAGGTCACGGCCGAGGAGGCGACGGCGATCTTCGAGAGCCGGCGTGGCGCGTAGCTACGTCGGAGAGGCCCGCCGCCGTGGGCTCGGAACGCGGCGTGAGCGCATCGGCCCCATCCTCCGGCGGCTGGCGGAGGAGCACGCGGACGCAGCGATCGCTCTCCGTTTCCGTAGCGACGTGGAGCTCCTGATCTCGGTGATGCTCTCGGCGCAGACGACAGACGTGAACGTCAACCGGGTGACGCAGGAGCTGTTCCGGAAATACCGGCGCCCGGAGGACTACCTCGCGGTGTCGATCGAGGAGCTCGAGCGGGACGTCTACGCGACCGGCTTCTACCGTCAGAAGACGAAGTCGATCCGCGGCGCCATGCGCGTGCTGCTGGAGGAGTTCGACGGGAAGGTGCCGCGGCGCCTCGACGAGCTTCTCCGCCTCCCGGGTGTGGCCCGCAAGACCGCCAACGTCGTCGCCGCGGAGCTCGGGCATGCGCAGGGAATCGTCGTCGACACCCACGTCCGCCGCCTCTCCCAACGGCTCGGGCTGACGCGGAACGACGATCCGGTGAAGATCGAGCGCGACCTGCAGCGGATCGTGCCGCGCGCCGACTGGGGGCGGTTCCCGCACCTCCTCATCTGGCACGGGCGCCGCGTGTGCATCGCGAGGCGCCCGCTGTGCGGCGAGTGCGTGCTCGCGGAGCTCTGTCCCGCGGCGAGAGTCGTCGCGGTAGGGGGCGTTCTAGGGCCTGACCCAGCGCTGCACGACGAGGCGTGAGCCTGCGGGCTCCTCCGAGAGGAGCGCGTAGCGTGGGGGTGCTACGAACTGGCGTGCGGCCGCGACTGCGGTCGACGGATCGCCGGCAACGACGACGGTCACGCCTTCGCCGCGGCCGACGCCGCTCGTGCGCATCTCCGGTGCGTAGTAGGCGAATGCGCCACGGGCGCGCGCCGGCAGCACGACGACGGTGTCGCGCGGAGTCGTCTTCGCCCGCGCGATGCGCGCCGCGGCGCGCCAGTCTTCGGGGGTCTCGTGCATCGCGGCGGTCGCGAGCGCCGCGACGGCGACGACGGCGAGCGCGGCGAGCGTCGCGAGCCGGAGGGGGCGGTCGCGGATCGAGACGAGGCCGACTCCGGCCGCGAGGCAGACGCCACCCGCGGCGACGGTGAGCGCGGTCCTCGGGAAGACCGGAAGGCCGATTCCGGCGAGCAGGACGGCGGCAAGCGGCACGACGGCAAGGCCTGTGGCCAGGACCGGCTTCCAGAGGCCCTCGCCGCGCTCCGCGCCACGGAAGAGGACGATGGCGCCCCAGACGGCCAGCCCGGCGACGACCGGGCTCCACCCGACCGCCCTCCCGGTTCCGACGCCGAGGTCTCCGAGGTCGAGCGGACCGGCGCCGTCGGCAGCATCGGCGCGGTCGATCGCCGCCGCGGCGAGGAACAGAGCGCATTCGATCGTTGCCACGGCGAGCGCGGGCACCGCGAGCCGCAGGTTCACCTCCCGTCGTGCCGCGACGAGTGCCAGGATCTGCGCTCCGAGCGCCGCGGCCGCGATCGGATGCGTGAGCGGGAGCAGCGCTGCGCTCACCGCGTAGACAGCCCACCAGACGACGTGTCCGTGCTCGACCGCGCGCGCGAAGAGCGCGCTCGAGAGCAGCATCGCGGCGAGCGCGAGCGCGAGCGGGCCGACGGAGCGCGAGAGGAGGACGACGCCGAGCGAGGCGGCGAGTATGACCGACGCAGCGGCGCCCGCATGCCGACCCGCCAGGCGGCGGCCGAGGCGGTAGACCGCGATCGCCGCGATGACGGCTGCCGCGACCGACGGCAGACGGACCCAGTGCTCGCCGTCGTTCCACGCGACGACGGGCTGGAGAAGCGCGAGGTAGCCGGCCCGGGCCGGGTCGTCGGACAGCGCGCGCTCGACGACGTCCGAGAACGAGCCCTGCGCCGCCGCGACCGCCGCGGCCTCGCCGACGTCGAGCGAGCGCCGTCCGAGCGCGACGATGCCCAGCGCGAGCGCCAGGCCAGGCCCGAGATAGGGGAGGACACGGTCGGTGACGGCGAGCACGCGCGTCTCCAGGGCGACGTGCGGTGCGGCGGAGGTCGGCGTGTGGGCCCGAGTGCTCACCGGGAATCGAGGGTAGCGGTGAGATCGGCGGGAGCCCGGACGGGCACGACCCGCCTCCGGGGCTCTCCGTGGTCACGGCGCGCTAGAGCCAGCGGCGCCAGCGGAAGAGCGCCAGCTGCACGACGGTCGTCGCGACGATCAACCCGAAGGAGACGCCGATGCTCCAGTACCAGTCGCGGAAGTGCACGCCGAAGTTCTGACCGTAGAAGCCGACGATGAAGCTCGGCACGAGCACGAGCGAGGCGATCACCGTCAGCTTCTTCCCGACCTCGTTCTGCTGCTCCGCGATCTTCGCCTGGTAGTAGTCGCGCACCCCGCCGAGCAGGTCTCGCGCGACGTCGAGCTCCTCGGTGACGCGAACGAGCGTCTCGTACGTGTCCACGAAGCGTGCCTCGACCTCCGGTGGGAAGAGCTCCGACCGCCCGACGTCGACCCGGCCGTCGACGATGCGTCGCGCGATGCCGCGTGTCGCCGTCGAGGCACGCCGGGCCAGGAGGATCTCGTTCCGGAGCAGAGCGATCCGGCGGCGCACGTGAACACCGGAGCGGTCCTCGACCTCGCCCTCGAGGTCGTCGATCGCCTCGTAGAGGCCGTCGACCAGCTCGAGGAAGGCATCGGCCGAGTCGTCGACGGCTCCGTGGAAGACGTCGCCGACGGACGCGTCCGCGTCCACGCGCGCCGCGACTCCGTCGACCGGAGCGAGCGCCCCGTCCGGCCCCGTCTTGCGCAGCGTGAGGAGTGCCGAGGGCGAGGCGACGACCTCGACCACGAGGTACTGCGCCCGCCCTTCCGGGCTGTCGCGCGGGTGGACGAGCACGGCGTGCACGCATCCTCCGTGGCCCTCGAGCGCCGGCCGCACCCCGCGCCCGTCGCCGACGGGCTCGAGGAGTGACGCGATCGCGTCGTCCTCGAGCTCGGCGGGAAGGGCCCGCACGAGCTCCTCCCGGCTGGGGTCGACGAGATCGGTCCACTGCGCCGTCACGGCGCATCGAGGCTACTCCCCCGGTCGGCCGGCTACTTACGCCGTGCTTGCGGCGGCGGATAACGCCGCGTGGCGCTGCTCGCTCAGCCATCGCTCGGCGTCGAGCGCCGCGGCGCAGCCGGAGCCCGCTGCGGTCACCGCCTGGCGGTACGTGTGGTCCTGCACGTCGCCCGCGGCGAAGATCCCCGGGATGTTCGTCTCGGTCGACTTGCCGCGGGTGATCAGGTAGCCGGTGTCCGGCTCGTGGTCGAGCTGGTCGAGGAAGAGCGCGGTGTTCGGGTCGTGCCCGATCGCGACGAACACGCCGTCCGCGTCGAGGACGGACTCCTCGCCGGTCACCGTGTCGACGAGCCGGACGCCGGTCACCTTGCCGTCGCCGACCACCTCTTCGACGACGTTGTTGAGCACGAACTCGATCTTGTCGTTCGAGCGTGCGCGATCGACCATGATCGGCGACGCGCGGAACTCCTCGCGGCGATGGACGACCATCACCTTGCTCGCGAAGCGCGAGATGAAGAGCGCCTCTTCCATGGCCGAGTCGCCGCCACCGACCACGACGACCACCTTGTCGCGGAAGAACGCCGCGTCGCACGTCGCGCAATACGAGACGCCGCGTCCCTGGAGGACCTGCTCCGAGGGGAGCCCGAGCTGGCGCGCGCTCGCTCCGGTCGCCACGATCACCGAGTCCGCCCGGTACTCGTCGGTGCCCACCCAGACGCGGAACGGGCGCTGCGAGAAGTCGACGCGCGTCACGTCGTCGGTCACGAACTCTGCACCGAAGCGTTCCGCCTGCCGGCGGAAGTCCTGCATCATCGCCGGGCCCATCACGCCGTCTGCATAACCCGGGTAGTTCTCGACGTCGGACGTGATCATCAGCTGGCCGCCCCAGTTGAAGCCCTCGATCACGAGCGGCTCCAGGTTCGCCCGCGCCGCATAGAGCGCAGCGGTATAGCCGGCGGGCCCGCCGCCGATCACGATCACGTTCCGGACGTCGTTCATCGGTTCAGTGTGCTCCCGAATGCTCGCTGAGAAACAGGCTCGCTGTGGACGCGGCCCTCACAGTGTTCCAACGCTCGGGGGCTCGCGGGTGTTCCCTCGCTCATGCGGCGTCTGCGCTCTTCGAGACGACTTCCAGCTGCAGAGGCTGAAGCTGTGACGAGGCGTGCTCCGTGAGCGGCGGAAGGTCGTCGAGCGCCGATCGCGTGGCGGCGAGCCCCTCGAGCCTCCTTGCCGATACGAGCACGCGGGAGCCATACGAGCCGACTGCCTTGTTGTACGCGGTGACGGCCGAGTCGAGGCCCCGGCCGACCTTCGCGAGGTGGTCCGCCATCGTGCTCAGACGCTCGTGGAGCTCCGACGCGACCGTGAGCACCGCCTGTGCGTGATCGGATGCGTTCTCGTTCTGCCACGCGACCCGGATCGTGCGGAGCATCACCACGATCGTCCGCGGCGTCGCCAACAGCACGCCGCGCTCGTACGCGAAGTTGAAGAGCTCCGCGTCGTGCTCCTCGGCTGCGGCCAGGTACGCGTCTCCGGGGAGGAACATGAACGTGAAGTCGGGCGACGGCGTGACGTGGGCCCAGTAGCCCTTGCGCCCGAGCTCCTGGACATGGAGGCGCACCTTGCGCGCGAACTCGGCGAGCGCGACCGCGCGGTCCTCCTCGGCCGCGGCCTGTGCCGCGCGCTCGAACGCGTCGAAGGGCGCCTTCGAGTCGATCACGACGTTCTTTCCACCCGGAAGATGGACGACGACGTCGGGACGGCCGCCCTGCCTGCCGGTCTGGCACGAGTAGTCGACGCCTTCCTCCATGCCGACGAACTCGAGGATCCGCTCGAGCTGGATCTCGCCCCAGCGGCCGCGCGACTGCGTGCTCCCCAGAGCAACTGCGAGGGACCGCGCCCCCGCGGACAGGAGCTCGAGCTGGGCAGTGAGCCGGCCCCCGTCCTCCAGGCGGCGTGCCTCCGTCTCGTCGACGAGCTTTCGGAGGTCGCCGAGGCGCTGGTGCACCGGCAGGAGCGTCTTCTCGACGCGCTCGCCCGCCTGCGAGAGGAAGGCCTCGCGCGACGCGTCGAGCGCCTCCTGGGAGATGCTGCGGACCGTCTCGGGGAGTTTCTCCTCGAGCGCCTCGAGGCGCGCGGCGGACGCGGCGGCCCCGGCGCGGGCCTCGGCGAGCTCGCCGAGTGCGACGCCGAGCTCGCTGCGTGCGGCGGCGAGCTCCCCGTCGCGGCGCCCGATCTCGTTGCGGAGATCGAGCTCGCGGCGGTCGCGCTCGGCCAGCAGCGCTCGATGGCCGGACAGCTTCGGCTGCAGCCACCAGCACGCGGCAAAGCCAACGAGCGCGGCACCGATGGCGAGGAGGATCGTCACGAGGACCAAGCAACGTAGCCTCCGGGCCGGACGGAGCCGACGAGGGGCGCCGCTATCCTTCGTCGCCATGCCGCCGAGGCCGCGCCCGCACGGAAAGTCGCATTCGAAGCCGAAGCCGCCCACCCAGGGCGGCGACCGCCGCGCGATCCTGATGCTCGGCGTCGGCGGGGTCGCGGTCCTCGCGATCGCGGCCGTGGCGCTCGCCTTCACGCTCGGCGGCGGAGGTGGCAGCAGCGACGCCCGCGCCGCACTCGAAGCCGCTGGGTGCACGCTGACCGCTACTCCGGCGCTCGCGGGCGATCACACGGTCACGACCCCGACCGGCACGTCGAAGAAGTGGAACACGGTTCCTCCCACGTCGGGCCCGCACTACGCGGTCCCGGTCGTCTACGGCGCCTACGAGGAGCCGGTCAACCAGGCACAGCTCGTGCACAACCTCGAGCACGGGGCGATCGCCGTCCAGTACGGGCCAGATGTTCCGGCGGCGACGGTCCAGCAGTTGCGCTCGTTCGCCCAGTCCCATCCGCGTGGGACGGTCCTCGCGCCATACCCGGACCTCGGGGACGAGATCTCGCTCGGCGCCTGGGTCACGAAGAGTGCTTCCGAGCCGAACGACGCCACGGCGTACCTCGCGAAGTGCACGACCTTCGACGAAAACGCGTTCACGGCGTTCTTCGACGCATACCAGTTCAAAGGCCCCGAGCGGTTCCCGCCGGACGCACTGCTTCCCGGCCGCAGCTAACGTCGCTTCGAGTTCGCCGGGGTGGCGGAACTGGTCAGACGCGGCCGGCTTAAAACCGGCTGTCCCCGTTGGGACATCTGGGTTCGACTCCCAGCCCCGGCATGGTGTCCGACCTCGAGCCGGACACCTGACGCCCCGGCACACCGATCTGTGTCCGACTGAAGGCGGACACCGGGTGGATACACTCACCGCGCGATGGCGAGCACCGAGCACGTCCCGTCGTTCGCCCACCTCGAGTTCGACACGCCGCTCTACCGCACGGCGATCGCGCAGTTCGACCAGGCCGTCCCGCATGCGAACGTCGACCCCGGCGTCGCCGAGCGGCTGCGGCACCCGGAGCGGTCGATCATGGTCTCCTGCCCGGTCGGCCTCGACGACGGCACGCGCGTCGTCTTCCCCGGCTACCGCGTCCAGCACTCGAGCGTGATGGGCCCGACGAAGGGCGGTGTCCGCTACGACCCGGAGGTCACGCTCGGCGAGTGCGCGGCACTGGCCGTCTGGATGACGTGGAAGTGCGCGCTCCTGCGCCTGCCCTACGGCGGCGCGAAGGGCGGCGTCCGCTGCAACCCGCGACAGATGTCACAGGGCGAGATCGAGCGGCTCACCCGCCGCTTCACGTCCGAGCTGCTGCCGTTCATCGGGCCGCAGGAGGACATCCCCGCGCCGGACATGGCGACGAACGAGCAGACGATGGCGTGGATGATGGACACGTACTCGATGCAGCGCGGCCATGCAGTGCCCGAGATCGTGACGGGCAAGCCGATCTCGATCGGCGGCTCCGTCTTCCGGCACGAGGCGACCGGCGCCGGGGTCGTGATGGTCGTCGCCCGGGCCTGCGAGCGCATGGGCTGGCGCCTGTCGGAGCAGCGCTGCGCCGTGCAGGGGTTCGGCAACGTGGGCGGCATCGCCGCGCAGGAGCTCGTCGACCGTGGCGCGACCGTCGTCGGCGTCTCCGACGTCTCCGGCGGTGTCTTCGACCCGGACGGGCTCGACATCCCGACGATGAGCGCCTACGCGCGCGAGCACGGCTCGCTCGATGGCTGGCAGAGCGGGGCGCGGATCACGAACGAGGAGCTGCTCGAGCTCGAGTGCGACATCCTCGTTCTCGCGGCGCGCGAGGATCAGATCCACGCCGACAACGCCGCGCGGCTGCGCTGCCGGATGATCGCGGAGGGCGCGAACGGCCCGACGTCGCTCGAGGGCGACGCGATCCTGCGTGAGCGGGGGATCCCGATCCTCCCCGACGTCCTCACGAACGCAGGCGGCGTCACCGTCTCGTACTTCGAGTGGGTCCAGGACCTCGGTCGCCTCTTCTGGGGCCGCGACGAGATCCGCGCGAAGCTCGCCGAGAAGCTGAACGACGCGTTCGACCGCGTCTGGGAGATCTCCCACGAGCGCGACGTGCCGATGCGGACTGCTGCCCTCGTCGCAGGCATCCGCGACGTTGCGTCGGCGCTCGAGGCGCGCGGGCTCTACCCGTGACCGACGAGCACACCGTGCGCGTGCGGGACGCGATGATCGCCGAGCCGCGCGCGCTCCCCGCGACGGCGAGCGCGCAGGAGGCGGGCGAGGTGCTCACGCCCGCCGACGTACGCGCCGTGTACGTCGTCGGCGAAGACGGCGAGCTCCTCGGCGTCGTCACGCGCAAGACGCTCGTCGCCCGTGTCGTTGCGGAGGGCCATGACCCGGCAGCCGTCCGTGTGGCCGACATCGCGGAGCCGCCGTACTACACGATCGACGCGGACACGCCGCTCGACGAGGGGTTCCGGTTCATCGAGGAGGAGGACGCAGAGCGCGTGCCCGTCGTCGACGACGGCCGCCTGGTCGGTGTCGTCTCGCGCGCCGTTCTGCAGCGCCGGCTCGCCGAGGACGAGGAGCCGCCGGCCGAGGATCCGTAGTTCCTACCGAGCAGCGCGGCGGCGTTCCCGCCGACCGCTTCCCGCCGGAGCACATAGCATCGCGCGGAGATGGACCCGAGGAGCGCGACTCGGAACCTCGTTCTCGCGACGTTCGCGTTCGCGGTCGCCTTCGTCGGATGGAGCCTGATCGCGCCGCTCGCGAAGCGCTTCCAGGACGACCTCGATCTCTCGAACACGCGGACGCTGGTGCTCACGGCGGTGCCCGTCGTGCTCGGCTCCCTGCTGCGGATCCCGGTCGGCGCGTTGACGGATCGTCTCGGCGGCCGCGTGATGTTCCCGGTCGTGCTCGTCGTGTCGGCGATCCCCGCGGTGATCTTCGGGTTCGTCGACGGGTACGCCGCGCTGATCGTCGTCGGCTTCTTCCTCGGCATCGCAGGCTCGTCGTTCGCGGTCGTCGTGCCCTTCGTCGCCGGCTGGTACGCCAAGGAGCGCCAGGGCTTCGCCCTCGGGGTGTACGGCATGGGCAACATCGGAACGGCCGTCGCCGCGTTCGCCGCGCCCGCGATCGTCGACCGGCTCGGCCGTGAGGCCCTCGGGATCGTCGCGGCCGTGTTGCTGGTCGCGACGGCGTTCCTCTTCTACCGGATGGCCGAGGATCCGCCGCGCGGCCCGGCCGTCCGCTACGGCGCCGTGCTGCGCGCCGGCTGGAGGCTGTGGCGGCTCGCGCTCCTCTACTTCGTCACCTTCGGAGGCTTCGTCGCGATGGCGGTCTTCCTGCCGAAGCTGCTCCGCGACTGGTTCGACATCTCGCTCACGAACGCAGGCCTGCGCGCCGCCGGCTTCACCGCCCTCGCGACCCTCGCGCGACCCGTCGGCGGATACCTGTCCGACCGGATCGGCCCCGCGACCGTGCTGATCGTCGTCTTCGTCGGCGCCGGCCTCGACGCCACCTGGCTCGCCCTGATCTCCGACGACCCCACGTGGGTGCCCGTCACGATCGCGTGCCTCACGCTCGCGGCGTTCCTCGGCCTCGGGAACGGGGCGGTCTTCAAGGCGGTGCCGCGCGACTTCCCCGACGGGACCGGCGCGGCAACGGGCATCGTCGGTGCCGCGGGAGGGCTGGGCGGCTTCTTTCCGCCCGTCGTGATGGGCCTCGTGAGAGATCACTTCGACACCTACGCCCTCGGTTTCGTCGGACTGCTCGTGTTCACCGTCATCTGCCTCGTCGTCGCCCTGACGATGCGCCGCGCCGCGCAGACGCCGCAGGGAGCCCCCGCATGAGCCTCCTCACGCGGCCGCGCTACTTCGGGAGCGGCGGCTCGGCCGACCGCTGGAGCGCGCTGCAGCCCAACGGGCGCGAGTGGGAGCGGTTCTACCGCGAGCGCTGGCAGCACGACAAGGTCGTCCGCTCGACGCACGGGGTCAACTGCACCGGGTCGTGCTCGTGGAAGATCCACGTGAAGGACGGGATCGTCGCGTGGGAGACCCAGCAGACCGACTACCCGACGAACGGCCCCGACGTCCCCGAGTACGAGCCGCGCGGCTGCCCGCGCGGCGCCTCCTTCAGCTGGTACCTCTACTCGCCGATTCGGGTGCGCTACCCGTACGTCCGCGGCGTCCTGCTCGAGATGTTCCGGGAGGCCCGCGCCCGCCACGGCGGCGACCCCGTCGAGGCGTGGGGCTCGGTCGTCGAGGACCCGGACAAGGCGCGCTCGTACAAGTCGGTTCGCGGCAAGGGCGGCTTCGTCCGGGCGAGCTGGGACGACGTCGTCGACCTCGTCTCGGCCGCGCACGTCTACACCGTGAAGAAGTACGGGCCCGACCGGATCGCGGGCTTCACCCCGATCCCTGCGATGTCGATGGTCTCGTACGCCGCGGGGACGCGCTTCCTCTCGCTGATCGGCGGGATCTGCCTCAGCTTCTACGACTGGTACGCCGACCTGCCGCCCGCGTCGCCGCAGATGTGGGGCGATCAGACCGACGTCCCGGAGTCGGCGGACTGGTGGAACGCCAGCTACATCGTGCTCTGGGGGTCGAACATCCCGCAGACGCGCACGCCGGACGCCCACTTCCTCGTCGAAGCCCGGTACCGCGGCCAGAAGGTGGTCGTGGTCTCGCCCGACTACGCGGGCCACACGAAGTTCGCAGACCACTGGCTCCCGGCCGAGGCCGGGACCGACGGCGCGCTCGCGATGGCGATGGCGCACGTCGTCTTCAAGGAGTTCCACGTCGAGCGGACGGTGCCGTGGTTCGACGAGTACGTGAAGCGGACGACCGACCTGCCGTTTCTCGTCACGCTGCGGGAACGCGACGGCGCGTACGTCGCCGACCGCTTCCTCCGCGCCTCCGACCTCGGCGACACCGGCGAGAACGCTGACTGGAAGACCGTGCTCCTGGACGAGGCAACAGGCGAGACGGTCGTCCCGAACGGCTCGATCGGGTTCCGCTGGGGCGACGAGGGCATGGGCAAGTGGAACCTCGAGCTCGACGGCGTCGAGCCCGCGCTGACGCTCCTGGGCCGCCACGACGAGCTCGTCGAGCTCGACGTGCCACGCTTCGACGTCGGCGACTCGAAGGGCGAGACGCTACGGCGCGGCGTCCCGGCGAAGCGCGTCGGCGGCCGCCTCGTGACGACGGTGTTCGACCTCCTCGCGGCGCAACTCGGCGTCGCGCGGCACGGGCTGCCGGGCACGTGGCCGAGTGGCTACGCCGACGCCTCCGAGCCGTACACCCCCGCGTGGCAGGAGCCGATCACCGGCGTGGACGCCGGCCGCGTGACGCGCGTCGCGCGCGAGTTCGCTCGGAATGCGGAGCGCTCGAACGGGCGCTCGATGATCGTCCTCGGAGCCGGGACGAACCACTGGTTCCACTCCGATCAGATCTACCGGGCGATCCTGCAGCTCGTCGCGCTCTGCGGGTGCCAGGGGGTCAACGGCGGCGGCTGGGCGCACTACGTCGGCCAGGAGAAGGTGCGCCCGATCAGCGGCTGGTCGACGCTCGCCTTCGCGCTCGACTGGAACCGCCCGCCGCGCCAGCAGGCGACGACGCCGTTCTGGTTCCTCGCGAGCGACCAGTTCCGCTTCCAGCGCACGCGGGCCGGCGTGTACTCGACGCCGCTCGGCAAGGGGCTCCTCGACGACATGCACGTCGCCGACTGCAACGTCCTCGCCGCGCGGCTCGGCTGGATGCCGTCCTACCCGACCTTCGACCGCAACCCGCTCGACCTGACCCGCGAGGCCGCGGAGGCAGGGGTGGACGCACCCGCCTACGTCGTCGACCGGCTGAAGGCGGGGGAGCTCAGGTTCGCCGCGGAGGATCCCGACGCGCGCGAGAACTTCCCGCGGATCTGCACCCTCTGGCGAGCGAACCTCCTCGGCTCGTCGAGCAAGGGGCACGAGTACTTCCTTCGGCACATCCTCGGGGTCGAGGACGCCGCCGTCCGCAACATCGAGGTGCCGCCCGAGCAGCGGCCGACGGAGGTCGTGTGGCGCGAGGAGGCGCCGACGGGCAAGTTCGACCTCTTCACGACGATCGACTTCCGGATGAACGGCTCGGCGCTCTACTCGGACGTCGTCCTGCCCGCGGCGACGTGGTACGAGAAGCACGACCTCTCGTCCACCGACCTGCACCCGTTCGTCCACTCCTTCAACCAGGCGGTGCCGCCGCCGTGGGAGGCGCGCACCGACTTCGACGTCTTCGACCGGATCGCCGAGCGGTTCTCGCAGCTCGCGGTCGAGCACCTCGGCACCCGCACGGATCTCGTCGCAGCGCCCCTCCTGCACGACACCCCGGACGAGCTCGCGCAGCCGTTCGGCGAAGTGCGTGACTGGAAGCGGGGCGAGTGCGAGCCCGTGCCGGGCAAGACGATGCCGAAGCTCGTGCCCGTGGAGCGCGACTACACCGCCGTCCACCGGAAGTGGCGCGCGCTCGGACCGCTGACCGAGAAGCTCGGCTCGTCCGCGAAGGGCATCCCGCTCCTGCCGACCGTCGAGCTCGACCATCTGAGGGCCGCGAACGGCGAGATCGACGGCCGCCCGGCGCTCACCCGCGACGTCCACTGGTGCGAGGCGATCCTCGCGCTCTCGGGCGTCTCGAACGGCCGCCTCGCGGTCGAGGGCTTCCGTGGCCTCGAGCAACGGACCGGCACCCACCTCGCCGACATCGCCGAGGAGCACGCCGACGTCCGCATCTCGTTCGGCGACACGCAGGTGCAGCCGCGCAAGGTGCTCGCCTCGCCGGAATGGTCGGGAATGGAGTCGCGTGACCGGCGCTACAGCCCGTTCACGATCAACGTCGAGCGGCAGGTCCCGTTCCGCACGCTCACCGGGCGCCAGCAGCTCTACGTCGAGCACGCATGGATGCTCGAGTACGGCGAGGGCCTGCCGACGTACCGGCCGCCGCTCAACGTCCTCGGTGTCGTCGGCGCGCAGCTCTCGGGCGAGGAGGGCCGCAAGGAGCTCCACGTCCGCTGGCTGAGCCCGCACAACAAGTGGTCGATCCACTCGGAGTTCCAGGACAACCTCCACATGCTCACGCTTTTCCGCGGCGGGCCCGTGGTGTGGCTCTCCGACGTCGACGCGCGCGAGATCGAGATCGCCGACAACGACTGGTGCGAGGTGTTCAACCGGAACGGCGTCGTCGTCGCCCGCGCCGTCGTCTCGCACCGAATCCCGCCCGGGGTCGGGCTCATGTACCACTCGCAGGACCGGCACGTGAACGTCCCGCTCTCCGAGATCACCGAGACGCGCGGCGGCACCGACAACTCGGTGACGCGCATCTCGATGAAGCCGACGCACCTGATCGGCGGCTACGCGCAGCTCTCGTACGGGTTCAACTACTACGGCCCTTGCGGCACACAGCGCGACGAGATGGTCGCCGTGCGCAAGCTCCAGAGGGAGGCCCGCTACTGATGCAGGTTCGCGCCCAGATCGCGATGGTGATGAACCTCGACAAGTGCATCGGGTGCCACACCTGCTCGGTCACCTGCAAGAACGTCTGGACGAACCGCCGCGGCACCGAGTACGTCTGGTTCAACGACGTCGAGACGAAGCCCGGGATCGGCTACCCGAAGCAGTGGGAGGACCAGGACCGCTGGAAGGGCGGCTGGGAGCTCAAGGGTGGGAAGCTGAGGCTCAAGGCAGGCGGCCGCCTCCGCAAGCTCGCGACGCTCTTCTTCAACCCCGAGCTGCCCACGCTCGACGACTACTACGAGCCGTGGACGTACGACTACGAGACGCTGACCACGGCCCCCACCTCGAAGCACCAGCCGGTCGCCCGACCCGAGTCCCAGGTGACCGGACGGCCACTCGACCTGCAGTGGGGTCCGAACTGGGAGGACGACCTCGCCGGGGCGCCCGAGCATGCGAGGCTCGACCCGAACCTGCGCGACGGGGTCGAGGAGCACGTCCGGCTCGAGTACGAGAAGGCGTTCATGTTCTACCTCCCGCGCATCTGCGAGCACTGCCTGAACCCCTCGTGCGTCGCCTCGTGCCCCTCGGGGGCGATGTACAAGCGCGTGGAGGACGGGATCGTGCTCGTCGACCAGGAGCAGTGCCGCTCGTGGCGGATGTGCGTCAGCGGCTGCCCGTACAAGAAGGTCTACTTCAACTGGTCGACCGGCAAGGCGGAGAAGTGCACGCTCTGCTACCCGCGGATCGAGGCCGGGCAGCCGACGATCTGCTCCGAGACGTGCGTCGGCAAGATCCGCTACCTCGGCGTCGTCCTCTACGACGCCGACCGTGTCCAGGAGGCCGCCTCCGTCGCCGACGAGAAGGACCTGCTGCCCGCGCAGCTCTCGCTCTTCCTCGACCCCGACGACCCTGCCGTGCGCGAGCAGGCACGGAGCGACGGAATCGCCGAGGACTGGCTCGACGCCGCGCGCCGCTCGCCGGTGTACGCGCTCGCCGTGAGACACCGCGTCGCGCTCCCGCTCCACCCCGAGTACCGGACGCTCCCGATGGTGTGGTACGTGCCGCCGCTCTCGCCGGTGATGAGCCTCGTCGAAGGACCGGGCTCCGAGGCCGACCCCGACGACGTCTTCCCCGCGATCGACGAGCTGCGGATCCCGATCGAGTACCTCGCGAACATGCTCACGGCGGGCGACCCGGAGCCGGTACGGGTCTCCCTGCGACGCCTGGCCGCCATGCGCGGCTGGACGCGCGAGAAGAACCTGGGCGGCGAGCCGGACAGCGCCCTTGCGGCCGCCGTCGGGATGGAGCCGCGCGAGATCGACGCGATGTTCCGGCTCCTCGCGATCGCAAAGTACGACGAGCGCTACGTCATCCCGCAGACACACGGCGAGATCGGGGTCAACCCGCATTCGCGCCAGGGCGCATGCGGGCTCGACTTCGAGGGCGGCCCCGGGGGTTGCGGCGCGCTCGGGCAGACGAAGGACCCGTTCGGCGCGGAGCCGCTCGCTGCGCCCGCCCGCGGCGGCAACGGCTCGAACGTCGCCTTCCTCGACTTCCGGAAGGCGACGTGAACGCGAAGCTCCTTGCCGTCCTTCTCGCCTACCCGGACGAGGCCCTGCTCGAGGAGCTGCCCGAGCTGCGGGCGGCGGCGGCCGAGCTCCCGCGGGGCGAGCGCCGCGCGGTCGAGGGCGTGCTGGCCACGTTCGCCGGAACGCCGCTTCCCGAGCTGCGCCGTGCCTACGTCGAGACGTTCGACTTCGACCGGCGCTGCGGCCTCCACCTCACGTACCACACGCACGGCGACCGGCGGCAGCGCGGGCTCGAGCTCGTCCGCCTGAAGCGTCGCTACGCCGAGTCCGGCCTTCCGTTCGAGGGCGCGGAGCTGCCGGACTACGTGCCCGTGCTGCTCGAGTTCGCGTCGCTCCGGCCGGACGAGGGCAGACAGCTGCTCGCGTCGTTCCGGGCCCCGCTCGAGCTCGTCCGCGCGGCGCTCCACGATCGCGGCAGCCTCTACGCCGGCGTGCTCGACGCCCTCTGCGAGGCGCTGCCGAAGCCGACTGCGCGCCAGCTCGAGGAGGCGCGACGCCTGGCCGAGGAGGGACCGCCCGCCGAGCTCGTCGGGCTCGAGCCCTTCGGCGCGCGGGAGCTCGCGGAGGTCGGTGGGTGAGCGTCCAACGGGAGGATCGCCCATGAGCAGGATCGACACGTTCTTCTGGTTGCTCCTGCCGTACGTGGCGCTCACGAGCTTCGTCGTCGGCCACGTGTGGCGCTACCGCCGGGACGCCTTCACCTGGACGGCGCGGTCGACGCAGCTCCTCGAGCGCAGGCTGCTGCTCGTCGGCAGCGTCGCCTTCCATCTCGGCATCCTCGGCGTGATCGGCGGGCACGTGATCGGGATCCTGATCCCGAGCACCTGGACGGACGCGGTCGGCGTGTCGCACGACCTCTACCACTGGGTCGCGATCGTCGCCGGCGGCGCTGCGGGCCTCCTCCTCTCCTTCGGCGCGATCGTGCTCGTCTACCGGCGCCTGAAGATCGACCGCATCCGCGCGACGACGCTCCGGAGCGACTGGATCATGTACCCGCTCCTCCTCGTCACGATCCTGCTCGGGATGCTCTGCACGTTCATCGGCGGCCTCGTCGACGAGTACGACTACCGGGAGACCGTCTCACCGTGGTTCCGGAGCGTCTTCACGCTCCAGCCGAAGGGCGACCTGATGGTCGACGCGCCGTTCCTCTTCCAGGCGCACGTCACGATCGCGTGGCTGCTCTACGCCGTGTGGCCGTACACGCGCCTCGTCCACGTCTGGAGCGTCCCGGTCGGCTACCTCGCGCGCTCGCCGATCACATACCGGGCGAAGCGCGGCGCCGCCCGCACCGCGCTTCGCTGAGAGCTGCGCCGCTACGGCACGATGTTGTGGTTGAGGTGGAAGACGTTGTCCGGGTCGTACCGGCGCTTCACCTCCACGAGCCGGTCGTAGTTCGGCCCGTACGCCGACCGGATCGCGTCGTCCTGGTCGTCCCCGAGGTAGTTGAGCCACCGGCCTCCGCGGAAGTGCTCCGAGAGCGCGGCGTAGGTGTCCTTCGTCCACGCGATGTTGGCCTCGGTGTGCGCGGGGTCGACCCATTCGGACGGGATCAGCAGGTTCCAGCCCTCCTCGCGGTGGGGAACCGCCGTGTCCGTGGGCGCGATCCGCGTGACGGCGCCGTGGAAGTGCTCGAGCAGGATCACCGTCATCGGTGACGGCACGGACGCGAACCGTTCCGCCATCGCGTCGATCAGGTCGTCGGAGAGGCCAGTCGTGAAGCTCGAGAGCCAGTAGTTGAGCGCACCCTTCGGGTACGCCGCGTCGAGCAACGTGTTCATCACCGGATACGGCATCGGCCCGACCTCGACGGCGAGGGGCGCGCCCCATGTCTTGAACGGGGCGAGCTCGCGCTCGGCCTCCTCCGGGGAGCCGGTGTGGAAGACGACCATCGCCGCAAGCTTGTGGCCCGACCCGTCGGGCGCGTGGACGAGACCGGCGAACACCGTCAGGTCGTCGGAGGTGTCGGCGACGGCGTCCCGGTAGAAGCCGAGCATCTCCGGCGCCGCGTCGATCGGGTGGGCGATCAGGCCGCCGGTCACCATGCTCACCGGGTGGAGGCGGTAGACGAACGAGGCTGCGACGCCGAAGTTGCCGCCGCCGCCGCGGAGCCCCCACATCAGGTCGGGATGGCTCTCGTCGTCGACGTTCAGGATCTCGCCGTCGGCAGTCACGAGCTCGACGCCGATCAGGTTGTCGGCTGCGAGGCCGTGCTTCGCCATGAGCCAGCCGAGCCCGCCGCCCAGCGTGTAGCCGCCGATCCCCGTGGACGAGATCGCGCCGCCCGTGACGGCGAGCCCGTGGGCGTGTGTCTCGCGGTTGAGCTCGCTCCAGAGGACTCCGCCCTGGGCTCGGACCGTGCGGGCCGCCGGGTCGACGTGGATTCCCTTCATCGGCGAGAGGTCGATCATCACGCCGCCGTCGGCAACCGCGCGGCCCGCCACGTTGTGGCCGCCGCCGCGAACCGAGATCTCGAGCCCGCTCGAGCGGGCGATGCCGATCGCTTCGGCGACGTCCGCCGCGCCCTGGCAGCGCGCGATCAGCGCCGGCCGCCGGTCGATCAGGCCGTTGTGGACGCGGCGCCCGTCGTCGTATCCCTCGTCGGCGGGCAGCAGCACGGTGCCCGAGAACGTCCCCCTGAGCGCCTCGAGCAGCCCGGCATCGATCGTCGAGATCGCCATGCAGACCTCCCTGTCGTCGTGTTTGCGACCCCCGATCAGTATCCCACCCTACGGGGGGTGCACGAAGGACGAGCTGGGCTGTGGTATCCACCGCAGGTGTGACGGAGGACGGCGCAGCTCCGGAGGCGAGTCGCAGGCTGGCAGGCGAAACGGTCCTCGCCGACCCCCTGGTGCGGGAGTTGCTCGGCAAGCGGCTCGTCGGCGTCGTCGCGACGCTCGAGCGGGACGGCTCGGCGCACGTCGTGCCGGTCTGGTTCGCGACCCGTCCCGGCGACGTGGTCCTCGCGACGTCGTCCCATAGCCGGAAGGCGCGGAATCTCGAACGCGACCCGCGCGCGACGCTGTGTGTGCACGACTCGCGGCCCGGCACCGACGTCTGCGGCGCGTCGATCCGCGGACGCGTCGAGATCGTCCGCGGCCGCGACGCCGCGGGGCTCGTGGAGCTCGTCCACCGGAGATACCTGACGGCGGCCGCGGAGGCGCTGCCCGAGGTCGCCCAGTTCGTCGCATCCGACGACGTCGCGCTCGTCCTCACTCCGGAGTGCGCCTGGACGTGGGACGAGCGGCGCAATGCAGCGACGGACACGCTGCGCAGCTCCGGCGAGGCGCTCCCGCTCGAGCCGACGGTGCCACGCGTCGGCTGACGAGCTTCAGCAGCAGGTGAAGGCCATCGGCGGAACGGCGCCCTCCTCGGCGGCGGGCAGCTCGCCTGCGGCGAGAGCGGCACCGTGTAGAAGATCCCGCTCGCTCACCTCGATCTCGGTGAGCGCGTAGCGTCGCAGGATCTCGCGCAGCACGACGACTCCGGCGACGATCACCGGAGCGCGCGCGGGCACGAGCCCGGGCAGCCGCGCACGTTCCGTGAGCTCGAGCGACGCGAGGATCCCGAGCGTGCTCTCGATCGACGTGAGCGCCAGGCGGTGCCGGTGCACGGAGACCGCCTCGCCGAGGGCGACGGTCGCGGCGGTCGTCACGGTTCCCGCGACGCCGATCGCCGCACGCACGTCGAGCACCGGAAGGAGCGAGCGAACATGCGCGGCGCAGGCTTCGAGCTCCTCCGCCGCGGGCGGGTCGGAGTGCAGGAACCGCTCCGTGAGACGGACGCTGCCGGCCTCCGTGCTGACCGCCCACCCGATCCTGCGGCCGTTCGCCGTGACGAGCTCGGTCGAGCCGCCGCCGATGTCGACGACGAGCGTTCCGGCCCCGACCGCACGGTCGCTCGACACTCCGCGAAGCACGAGCTCGGCTTCCTCGCCGCCGTCCAGCATCCGCGTCGTGAACCCGTAGCTCCATTCCACCTCTCCGAGGAACGCCTCTCCGTTGTCGGCATCGCGAACGGCGCTCGTCCCGACGGCGAGCACGCGCTCGGCGCCGAGGGCCTCCGCTTCACGCCGGTAGTCGACGAGCACGTTGCGCACCCGGGCGATCGCGGTGGGGAGGAGGATTCGCCGCCGGTCGACCGACTCGCCGAGCCGCGTGATCGCCTCTCGTCGCACGACCTCGTCGACGAGCCCGTGCTCGACGTCGGCGACGAGCAGGCGGGTCGTGTTCGTGCCGAGGTCGACGGCGGCGACGCGCACTTGCTCCGGACGTTACTCGGGGAGGAGGGGACTGCGAAGGGGTCGTCTACACGCCGGGGAGGAACCACAGCAGGCGGCGTACCGTGTACCGCGCCTCGCGGATCGCCTCGAGCTGCACCTCGAGCCGCGCACGCGACACGGCGAGCCGCTCGGCCGCCTCGCGCAGGAGCTCGTTCGAGACGCCGGCGCGGTCCAGGTGTTCCTGGATCCGGGCCGAAACGTCTGCGATACGCGCCGACTCGACCGAGAACGCACGCCCGGTCAGCTTGAGGTTCCGCCAGAGCACGATTCCGCGAAAAATCGCGTACGCGAGCCCCGCGAGGAGCGCGACGAGGAAGACGACCAGTGCAATCCAGAAGGCCACGATCCGGTGCTACCATAGTCGCCGCGACGCGGGGTGGAGCAGTCAGGTAGCTCGCCGGGCTCATAACCCGGAGGTCGCAGGTTCAAATCCTGCCCCCGCTATAGCAAAACCCCCGCTACGCGGGGGTTTTGTCGTCCTGAGGGCTCTGCGGTGCCGACCAACAGCAGTCCTCGGCGTGCCCTCACTCCTAGGCGCTCGACCATGCGCACGGGCCGGGCGGTCAAGACTCTGGCCACGCCAACCATCCTCGTGTGGCGCACCGGCAAGCAGGCCGTCAGGACGCGGTGGTTGGCTCCGACACGCCGCTACGGGAGCCATACAGGTGGCGACAACGAGACGTTTCCGCCCCGAGTCCGCGATTCCGTGGCAGGGATCTGGAACATGACACCGCTACTGCCCCAACTGCGATCGCTCCCCGCTGCGCTCGTGTTGGACGGTTGGGCGGAGAAGCATTGTCCGCAAGAGCACGGCGAAAGCGCAGTCAGCCAGCCGCTTGACAGCTCAGGTGGGTGTATGAGAGCGTCACGCCGTCAAGTCCTGTGGGCCTTCGGGTTGGCAGGACTTGACGTTTTTCTCAGACGATCGAGCGTCCCTTGGAGGTCGAGAAGCAGGTGCGCGAGGATCAGAGGAGCGCCCGGATCTTCGGCGTGCTGTTCATCATCACGTTCATCACGTCGATCGCTGCGCTCGCGCTCTTCCAGCCCGTTCTCGACGATCCAGGCCGGTACATCTCAGGTGGCGGCAAGGACGACGAGATCTACCTGGGGGCGTTCCTCGAGTTGCTGCTGATCATCTCGAACGTCGGAACGGCAGTCGTTCTGTACCCGATCGCGAGGCGTCAGAACGAAACTCTGGCGATCGGATATGTCGCAGCTCGAATCATCGAGTGCGTCTTCATCGCCGCAGGGATCATCTTCGTGCTCGGCGTCGTGCAGCTCCGTCAAGACTCACCCGACGCCGCCGATCTCGCTGTCTCGCTTGCGGCGCTCAAGGATTTGACGTTCCTGTTCGGCCCCGGCTTCATCGTCCCATGGGGGAACGGACTGATCCTCGGCTACCTGATGTACAGGTCCGGCCTTGTTCCGCGACGCATGGCGTGGTTCGGACTGATCGGCGGACCGATTCTTCTGGTCTCCAGCATCGGCACGCTGTTCGACTGGTGGGAGTGGGGCAGCACGGTGCCCAGCCTCTTGGTGATCCCCGAGTTCATCTGGGAGGCATTCCTCGGCATCTACTGCGCCATCTGGGGCTTCAGGCGCGACGCGCCGATCCTCTCTGGCGCCCGTGGCTCGGCATGACGTCCAACCGATTGGCTGATGGTCTACCGAGGTCGTGGCAGCGGCTCTTGGCCCTGTCGGGTGTGGTGTTCGCGCTGCTGTTCGTCGTCGGCTGGTTCGCGAGCGGTGGCGACGCCCCGGACTATGGCGCGGCGGACCAGGAGTGGGTGAACTGGGCTGACGACAACGAATGGAAGAGCCGCTTCGGCGCGTTCGCGATGCTGCTCGCAGGCTTCGTGTTCCTGCACTTCGCGGGAACGCTGCGAAGCGTCCTCGGAGCTGCGGAGACCATGGTTGACGGGCCCGCGCGACTCGCACGCGTCGCGTT
>JBKPNM010000195.1:0-25042 GCA_046732615.1 Actinomycetota bacterium
CCGACTTTCCAGGAAGCGACTGGGGGACCCTCCTCGCGTCGCTTCGGGACCTCGTGTCCCGGTTCCCTGCCGACACGGTCGTCTACCCGGGCCACGGACCGGCGACGACCCTCGGCGACGAGCTCGCCCGGAACCCGTTCCTCGAGGAGCTGCGCGCAGAGCGGCGCGAGGCCGCGCGATGAGCGCCGAGGAGAGAATCGAGCGGCCGAGAGGAACGCACGACGTCGTCCCCTCGGAGGCTCCTGCGTGGGAGCGCGTCACGAACGAGGTCCGACGGCTCTGCGGCCTCTACGGCTATCGCCCCGTTTTCACACCGGGGTTCGAGGACACGGCGCTCTTCGCGCGCACGTCGGGGGCGGGGTCGGACGTCGTGCAGAAGGAGATGTACACGTTCACCGACCGCTCCGATCGGTCGCTCACGCTGCGGCCGGAGGGAACGGCGCCGATCTGTCGTGCCTACGTCGAGCACGGGATGCACCGCCTGCCGCAGCCGGTGAAGCTGTTCACGATCGCGCCGATGTACCGCTACAGCGCCCCGGGGCGGGGCCGCTACCGAGAGCACTGGCAGGCCTCTGTCGAGGCGCTCGGGACGGACGACCCGGCGATCGACGCCGAGCTGATCCAGCTCTACGACCCGTTGCTCGCACGGCTCGGCGTCACGCGCTACCACTTGGAGCTGAACTCGATCGGCTGCCGCGACTGTCGGCCGGCGTACCTCGAGCGGCTTCGTGCCTGGCTGGCGGAGCACGCCGGCCGGCTCGACGACGAGACGCGCGCGAAGGTCGATGTGAGCCCGCTGCGCGTCTTCGACAACTACCTCGCGAAGCCCACCGCCGTTCGTGCTGCGCTCGACGAGGCGCCGAAGATCGGCGAGTCGCTCTGTACCGCCTGCGTGGCGCACTTCGATGCCGTTCGCGCCGGCCTCGACGCGATGGGCGTCCGGTACACGCTCGTCCCGACCCTCGTGCGCGGCCTCGACTACTACTCACGGACGACCTTCGAGTTCATCGGGCCGCTGGAGAACCAGAACTCGACGATCACCGGGGGCGGCCGCTACGACTACCTCGTCGAGGAGATCGGCGGGCCGCCGACGCCCGGCATCGGCTTCGGTGCGGGGATCGAGCGACTGCTCATCGCGCTCGACGACGAGGGAATCGAGCCGCCCGACCAGCCCGGCATCGACGTCTTCTTCGCGCTCGAGGAGGGCGCGCCGACGCTACGGGTCGCAGAGTGGCTCGCCGAGCTGCGGCGAGCGGGCGTCGCAGCAGACACCGACTACGCCGGCCGCTCGCTCAAGGGACAGCTCACGCAGGCGCGGCGCCTGGGCGCGGCGCGAACCGTCGTCGTCGGCGCCGACGATGCATCGTTGCGCGCTCCCGGCCGCGAGGACGAGACGCTGGCCCACGCCGACGTCGTCTCTAGGCTCACGCCGTGAGCTGGCGGGACATGATGTGCGGCGAGCCGCGCGCGGACGACGTCGGCCGCACGCTGACGCTCGCGGGGTGGGCCGCCCGGCGGCGCGATCACGGCGGCCTCGTGTTCGTCGACCTGCGCGACCGCACGGGCGTCACGCAGCTCGTGATCAACCCCGAGCGCTCGCCGGAAGCGGCCGCGCTCGCGGGCGAGATCCGGAACGAGTTCGTCCTCCAGGCGCGGGGCGAGCTCGTCGCCCGGTCGCCCGAGACCGTCAATCCGCGCATGGCGACGGGCGACGTCGAGCTCGCCGTGGACACCCTCGAGATCGTGTCGCGCTCGACCCCGCTGCCGTTCCAGCTCGACGAGGAGAACGTCGCCGAGACGCTCCGGCTCCGCTACCGCTGGCTCGACCTCCGCCGCCCGAAGCTCCAGCGCAACCTGCAGCTCCGCGCACAGATGGTCGGGATCATCCGTCGCCACATGGAAGCGGCGGGCTTCCTCGACATCCAGACGCCGATCCTCTACAAGTCGACGCCCGAAGGCGCGCGCGACTTCGTCGTCCCGAGTCGCCTCCACAAGGGCAAATTCTTCGCGCTCCCGCAGAGCCCGCAGATCCTCAAGCAGCTCACGATGATCGCGGGCTTCGACCGCTACTACCAGATCGCCATCTGTTTCCGCGACGAGGACCTCCGCGCCGACCGGGTGCAGGAGATCACGCAGCTCGACGTCGAGATGGCGTTCCCCGACCGTGAGCTCCTGTTCGGGCTGATGGAGGAGATGTTCGCGGCGATCTGGCGCGAGTGCCTCGGGGTCGAGATCGAGACCCCGTGGCCGCGCATGACGTTCGCCGAGGCCGATCGGCGGTTCGGGTCGGACAAGCCGGACACGCGGTTCGCGCTCGAGCTCGAGGACGCAACCAGGGCGACGCGCGGCTCCGACTTCGGCGTCTTCGGGCAGGCCGACGCGGTGCGCTTCCTCCGCGTGCCGCGGACGTTCTCGCGTGTGGAGCTGGGAGCGCTCGAGGAGATCGCGAAGGAGCGCGGCGCGAAGGGGCTCGCGTACCTCATCCGAGACGCCGACGGCGAGCTCCGCTCGCCGATCGCGAAGTTCCTCTCGGAGAGCGAGTTGGCAGAGCTCGCACCGGCTGCGGACGAGACGCTCCTGTTCGCCGCGGACGCCTGGGAAGCAACGTCACGCGTCCTCGGGCATCTGCGCCTCCATCTCGGACGGGAGCTAGGGCTGATCGACGACGACGCGTTCACGTTTCTCTGGGTCACGGGCTTCCCGATGTTCGGCTGGGACGACGAGGAAGGCCGCTGGGCTGCGATCCACCATCCGTTCACGCGGCCGACCGACGAGTGGCGCGACCGCTTCGACGAGGACCCGAAGCACGCGCTCGCCTACGCGTACGACATCATCGTGAACGGCAACGAGCTCGGCGGCGGGTCGTTCAGGATCCACGAGCCGGACATCCAGGCGCGCGTGTTCGATCTTCTCGCGCTGTCGGAGGAGCAGCAGCGGTCGCAGTTCGGCTTCCTCCTCGACGCGCTGGCGATGGGCGCCCCGCCGCACGGCGGCATCGCGCTCGGCATCGACCGCATGACAATGGTTCTCGCCGGCGAGCCGAACCTGCGTGACGTGATCGCGTTCCCGAAGAACCAGGCAGGGCTCGACCCGATGTCCGGCGCTCCGAGCCGGGTCACGCAGCAGCAGCTCGAAGAGCTGGGCCTCCAGGTGGTCGCGGAGGAGGAGCCGGGCTGAGCGCGCGCGTCGTCCAGCGCCTTCTCTCTCTCGCGGCGGTCGCGCTACTCGCGGGCCTCGTCGCCGTGGCCGTCGTCGAGCGCCGCGAGCCGGAGCCCGTGTCCGTGCCGACGGGTGCGGTTGCCGCGGGCGGCAGCTGGTACGAGGCGCTCGCTGCACCGCGTCCGCCTGGCAGAGACGCCGAACGCACAAGCTGTGGGCTCATCCTCACCGTCCGGTCGCTGGGCGTCACGCACCCCGTTCTGCCGTGCGGCGCGAAGATCCTGATCCGCTACGGCGGCGAGACGGTGCTGACCGAGGTGATCGACAATCAGCTCAAGGCCACCGGCCGGCAATTCGAGCTGACGTCGGCGCTCGCGACGCTCGTCGGGCTCGACGGCACCCAGAAGGTCGACTGGCGCTACGCGACCCGCGGGTGACCGGCCGGCCGTCGCACGTACAATGAGCGTGCTCGGCGCTGCGCGTGACCTCGGGCTCTCAACGTGAACCAACGATCACACGAAGGGAGCCCGGGTCCGGATGACGGTGTCACCGGAGTCCGGCAGGGCACCCACCTGGAGAAGCGGGTTCGCTTTTCCGGCCCGGGGTCACGCGGAGCGCCGAGCGTCTCATGAGTCTGACGTGATCGTCGGGATCGACCACCTCCAGGTAGCGGCACCGGCCGGCTGCGAGGACGCGGCCAGAGATTTCTACGGTCGCCTCCTCGGCCTCGAGGAGCTCGCGAAGCCGCCTCTTCTCGCCGCCCGTGGCGGAGTCTGGTTCCGCGTCGGCGGACAGGAGTTCCACGTCGGGGTCGCCGACGACTTCGTCCCGGCGCGAAAGGCGCACCCGGCGTTCCGTGTCGGATCGCCGGAGGCGCTCGAGCGACTCGCGGCGCGGTTGACCGAGAAGGGAGTCGAGGTCAGGTGGCCGGATCCCGCAGAGATCCCCGGCTCCGCGCGCTGCTTCGTCGACGACCCGTGGGGCAACCGGGTAGAGCTCATCGCGTGACCGCGCCGGCGGGCGGGCGTCGAGTGGCGCTTCGTGTGAGCAGATCGCGGGCCGCGACCGTGGTTTCTGGCACAGAGTCGGCACGAAGTCGTGACTCCTCCGTCACCGCTTGGTCGATAGCGTGGCATCAGGGACACGGGAGTGCCCCTGGGGGCGGTTGGAGTATCGGCACCACGCGGGCTCGGCGTGGGAAGACGCGCGTGCGCAAGGCAGGTTTCGGCGACGGCGTTCGCGAAGGGCTTCGCAGCGGCAGGGCGCTAGCCTGGACGGATGGCTCTCGAGCTGATCGGAGACTCCGCCCGTGGCGACGAGTATGCGTTTGTCCGGCTCGTTGTCGACGGCGAGCGAATCGTCGAGGCCGATGCGCCCGGCCTCGCGCGGCCACTCGAAGGCCTGACGCTGCTCGAAGCGGCTGCCGTGCCCGGCGACGTCCTCCCAACGGACGCCCTCGCCGGTGCGATCGCCGACGGACTCGACGCCGTGCCGCCGACGCCGTCCGCGGCGGCGGGGCGTATCGCGGTCGCGATGAGCGGCGGCGTCGACAGCGCCGTCGCGCTTCACCGAGCGCGGCCCCATGCCGTCGGCGTGACTCTCCGCCTCTGGCTCGATCCCGCGGGTCCCGATGCCGACCGTGCATGCTGCTCGCCTGACGCGGTCATTCGCGCGCGGGAAGCCTGCCACGCAATCGGGCTGCCGCACATCACCCTCGACCTGCGAGACGAGTTCCGAAGCATCGTCGTGCGGTCGTTCGTCGACGGGTATGCCGCGGGGCTTACGCCCAATCCGTGCATGCGGTGCAACGGGGCATTTCGCTTCGACGCGCTCGTGGCGTTCTCGCGCCGGGTGGGCGCGAGCACGCTCTGGACGGGTCACTACGCCCGTGTCGTCGAGCGCGACGGCGTGCGGCTCGTCGCACGCGGTCTCGACGCGGCGAAGGATCAGTCGTACATGCTCGCGACCGTCGATCCGGGGCTTCTCGACCACGTCGCGTTCCCGCTCGGGACGACGACGAAGGACGTCGTGCGCGCCGAAGCCGCGGCCGCCGGCCTCGAGGCGGCGCGACGACGCGAGAGCCAGGAGGCGTGCTTTCTCGCCGGGGGGGACTACCGGTCGTTCCTCGAGCGCCAGGGTGTCGCATCGGCGCCCGGGGGGATCGTCGACGAGACCGGCGCTGTCCTCGGTCGCCACGACGGTCTGTGGCGTTTCACGCCCGGCCAGCGTCGCGGGCTCGGACTCGCCTCGGCCGAGCCGCTGCACGTCGTCCGCTCGGATCGCGCCTCGAACACCCTGGTCGTCGGCCCGCGCTCGTCGCTCGGCGCCCGCACCGTGACCGCCCGCGGCTCGCTCTACGTGCCCGTTGACCGTGCCGATGCGAAGCTGCGCTATCGCTCGCAGCCCGTCGGCGCGACCGTGACGCCTCTCCCCGGCGGTTTCGAGCTGGAGCTCGACGAGCCCGTCGACGCGATAGCGCCGGGCCAGGTCGCGGCGCTCTACGACGACGACGCCGTCGTCGGAGCGGGAGTGATCGGGAGCGTAACGGGGTAGGATCCCGCGCGATGGCGCTCGCGTTCTCCGCCGGCGACGCGGCCTACTGGGGCCTGGCGTTCTTCCTCGTCCTGCTGGGCATCGGCTCGCTGTTCGCGCTCGTCAAGTTGGGGCAGCTGTTCGACAAGGTCTCGTCGCTCGTCGGCGGGGCCGAGCGGGACGCGCTACCCGTTGTCGTCAAGACCGGCGGCACGGTCGATCGGGTCAACTACCAGCTCGACAAGCTCGACACCGTCACGGACAGCGCAGTCTCCATGGCGGACAGCGCAGACACGGCCGTGCGGGCCGTCTCGACGGCGATCTCGAAGCCGGTGGAGAAGGTCTCCGGGCTCGGCGCGGGTCTCGCGCACGGCTTCTCGTCGTTCCGGCGGAACCGGAACATGTCCGAGGCGATGGACGTCGCGAAGGACGCCGCCCGGCGGCGTGAGCACGATCTCGCGGAGGATCTCCGCGGTGCGGGTCCCACACCGCCGACGGCCGAGCGGCCGACTCCGACGCCGACTCCGACGCCGACCTCGAAGCCCGACCCCTGGCCGCAGGCCGAACCGACGCCCAAGCCCGACCCGGCTCCGGTTCCGCCCGACGAGCCGCTCTGACGCAGCACTGCGGCCGATCCGATCCTCGGCCGGCGACGGCGGCATGCCGGCACAAAGTCAGCACGAAGCGGTGACACCTACGTCACGGTTTTGCCGATAGCGTGGCATCAGGGACACGGGAGTGCCCCTGGCGGCAGTTGGGGAGAGCGCACGGCCCGAGATCGACGGCGACGGGCTCGTGCCGCCGGGCCGTCGCGAGTAGTCGCGGCGCGCGGGCACACCACGAATGGCGGCAGAGCCGGCGACGGGAGACCGGGAAAGACCCCGCTACGATCGGCCCGTGCGCACGACTGCCGAGCTGCGCGAGGGGTTTCTCTCGTTCTTCGAGTCGCAGGGCCACCTCCGCTTTCCCTCGTTTCCGCTGATCCCGCCGCCGGAGGACCCGTCGACCCTCTTCATCTCCGCGGGGATGCAGCCGCTCAAGCCGTACTTCTCGGGGGCGAAGCAGCCGCCGGCGCCGCGCTTCACGACGGTGCAGAAGTGCCTCCGCGCGGGCGGGAAGGACACCGACCTCGACGAGGTCGGCCTGACTGCCCGACACGCATCGATGTTCGAGATGCTCGGGAACTTCTCGTTCGGCGACTACTTCAAGGACGGCGCGGTCGACTACGCATGGGAGTACGTCACCGAGCACCTCGAGTTCGACCCGGACCGGCTGTGGGCAACCGTCTTCGCCGGCGACCCGAGCCTCGGGCTGGGTGAGGACGAGGTTGCGGTCGCCGCCTGGCAACGAAAGGGCATTCCCCGCGAGCGGATCGTCCCGTTCCCCCGCTCGGACAACTTCTGGGGCCCTGCAGGTGACACGGGCCCGTGCGGGCCGTGCTCGGAGCTGCACTACGACCGCGGCGCCGAGCACGGCTGCGGTCAGCCCGACTGCGGCCCCAACTGCGAGCGCTGTGATCGCTACATCGAGTTCTGGAATCTCGTCTTCATGGAGTTCGCCCTCGGCGCGGACGGGTCGCTGACGCCGCTGCCAAAGCAGAACATCGACACCGGCATGGGCCTCGAGCGGGCAGCGATGCTCGTCCAGGAGGTCGACTCGATCTTCGACACCGACGGCTTCCGGCTGATCATGGATTGGATCGCCGACGAGTCGGGCGTCGCCTACGGAACGTCGACCGAGGCGACCAAGGCGCACCGCGTGCTGTGCGACCACGGGCGCGGCGTGACGTTCCTCGTCGCCGAAGGCGTCACGCCGTCGAACGAGGGCCGCGGCTACGTGCTCCGGCGCCTCATCCGCCGCTCGGTCGTCCAGGCGCGGCGGATCGGGCTGCCGGCCGTGTACCCGCTGCCGGGGATCGTCGTCGACCAGGTCGGGCCGTGGTATCCCGAGGTCGTCGAGAACGCCGGCGAGATCGAGCGCGTCGTGCGCGCCGAGGAAGAGCGCTTCCGGGAGACGCTCGACCGCGGCATGAAGGAGTTCGAGGAGCTCGCGGGAGGTGACATCGGGGCCGAGGACGCCTTCCGGCTGGCGGCAACGTACGGCTTCCCGATCGAGCTGACCGTCGAGCTCGCTCGCGAGCGGGGACACGTCGTCGACGTCGACGGCTACCGCGCGGAGATGGACCGCCACCGCGAGATCTCGCGCGGCACGGGGGAGAAGGGGCTCGGACAGCGCGCGGCCGATTTCGCGCAGGCCGCGGGGTTCGCGTCCGAGTTCGTGGGTTACACGAAAATCGATGTCCTCACGCAGCTCGGCGCGCTCGACGACCTCGGCGACGGCACGTTCCTCGCGAAGCTGCGCGAGTCGCCGTTCTACCCTGCCGGCGGCGGCCAGGTGACCGACCAGGGATGGATCGAGCGGGACGACGAACCGTCGCTCCGGGCCGAGCTCGTCGACGCGTACCGCTTCGACGCCGATCAGGTCCTGCTCTTTCGCGGGGCGGGCCTCGCAGCCGGCGACCGGGTGCGCGCGGTCGTGCCCTGGAGCGTGCGCTTCCCGACGATGGCGAACCATACGGCGACGCATCTCCTCCAGGCCGCGCTGCGCGACGTCCTCGGCGACCACGTGACGCAGGCCGGCTCGGCCGTGCGACCGGACCGACTGCGGTTCGACTTCACGCACAACGCGCAACTCACGCCCGACGAGCGTAAGGCGATCGAGCAACTCGTGAACCGCGCCGTCTTCGAGAATCATCGCGTCTCGACGTTCGAGACGACGCTCGACGAGGCGCGCAGGCTCGGCGCGATGGCGCTGTTCGGCGAAAAGTACGGCGACGTCGTACGCGTCGTCGACGTGCAGGGGGTCTCGACGGAGCTCTGCGGCGGAACGCACGTGCGGACCACGGCCGAGATCGGCGCCTTCGCGATCCTGGGTGAGGGATCGGTCGGGAGCGGCGCCCGACGGATCGAAGCCGTCACGTCGGGCGAAGCATGGGCCGCGCTGCACGCCCGCGCGGCGGAGGCGGAGGCGCTCCGCGCGGAGCTCGAAGAGGTCCGCCGCGAGCTCAAGCGGAAGCCCGCGGCGAGCCGCGGCCCGGCTTCCGATCCGGACGCCGTCGTCAACGCAGTGGACGGCGTGAACGTCGTCGTGCAGGCGGTCGACGGATTCGACGGCGACGCGCTGCTCGACCTCTCGGACCGCTTCAAGCAGCGCCACAGCCCGGCAGCGGTCGTTCTCGGGTCGGTCGACGGCGGCAAGGTGGCGCTCGTCGCGAACTTCGACGCGGACGTGGCCGAGCGGATCAGCGCCTCGGACGTGATCCGAGGGGCCGCGCCGCTCGTCGGCGGCGGGGGCGGTGGACGGCCGACGATGGCGCGCGCGGGCGGCAAGGACGCCGAGAGGCTGCCCGAGGCGCTCGCCGAGGCCGAGCGGCTGATCCGCGCGGCTCTGTGAGGGCGCTCGCGCTCGACTACGGCGCGGCGCGCACCGGTGTCGCCGTCTCGGACGCAACCGGGACGCTCGCGCGCCCGGTCGGCGTCGTCGAGCGCGCCGCCTCGGAGGCCGGGCTCGATCGCGTTTCGCGCCTCGTCGCGGAGCACGAGGCGGAGGTCGTCGTCGTCGGCATGCCGCTCACCTTGCGCGGCGAGCACGGCGCGCAGGCCCGCGAGACGGAGGTGTTCGTCGAGGCCCTGCGGGGCCGCCTCGGAGTTCCGGTCGAGACGGAGGACGAGCGCTTCACGACGACGCTGGCGCAGCAATCCGGGGGGAAGGCGCCCGAGGACGCCCTCGCAGCGGCGCATCTCCTTCAGGGCTGGCTCGAGCGGGCCCGTTGACGCGCTGGCTCGCACTCCTCTTGCTGCTCGCGGTCATCGGGATCGGGGCGTTCGCGGCGACAGCGTGGATCGCCCGTGGCGACGAGGAGTCCACCCCCACGGTGACGGCGCCCCCGCCGCTCGCGCAGCTCACGATCATCTTCCCGGAGGGGTTCACGATCGCCGAGATGGCCGACCGCGTGGCCGCCGTGCGCGGGATCGCGATCACGAAGCGCGGCGTGACGCCGCGGCTCACGCGCGGCGGCTACCTCCGCGCCTTGTCACGCGCGTTGGCCCCGTCGCGCTTTCGCGCGGACGTGCAGCGCGACTCACTCGAGGGCTTCCTCTTCCCGGCGTCGTACGAGTTCACGCAGAAGACGACCGCGCGCGAGCTCGTCGCCGACCAGCTCCGCGCGTTCCGGCAGCGCTTCCGGGGCGTCGACCTCGCGTATGCGCGCTCCAAGAACCTGACCCCCTACGACGTCCTGATCATCGCCTCGATGATCGAGAAGGAGACCGCCGTGCCGAGCGAGCGGCCTCTCGTCGCAGCCGTGATCTACAACCGACTGCGCAATCGCATGCCGCTCGGCATCGACGCGACGATCCGCTACGGCCTGAACATCCCCGGCACGGAATCCCTGACGAAGGCGGCCCTCCGCTCGCCGTCGCCGTACAACACCCGCATCCACACGGGCCTACCGCCGACGCCGATCGCGAACCCCGGTCTTGCGTCGATCAAGGCGGCGGCGAACCCCGCGCGCGGCGTCGACTACCTCTACTACGTGCGCAAGCCGAAGTCGCTCTCGCACTACTTCACTGCGGACGAGCGCGACTTCCTGCGGAAGGTCTGCGAGTACGGCTACGCCTGCGATTGACTGCCCTGCCGCGCGGCGCTCGAATTCCTCACAACTGCCCCCAGGGGCACTCCCGTGCCCCTGATCTCACCGTATCGGCAGATCTGTGACGGAAGTGTCACGGGAAAGAGCCGACTTCGTCACCGTGATCGTCGGGTGGCTGCGAGATGGTCGCCTCCCGTTGCGAGCGGACACGCTCCCGCGCCAGCCCGAGTACCTCGGCGAAGAGGTTGTCGAGGCGATCGATCGAAGGAGGCACCGCGTTGAGCCACTCCGGAGGCAGGAGCTCGCGCCGCGCACGCTCGTGCGCTCGACTGGCCTCGAACCGGGCGAGGAGCCGCCGGTCGACGTTGTCGCCGTCCATCGCCTTGGTATCGACAACCGAGCTCGGACGGTTGAGTGCCGAGCCAAGCGCGGGTTCGGCGCGTCGCCGCACGCCGGAGCGTCGCTTCACTTTGCGCCGACGGTCCGGCCGCGGGCGATACTCGCCGCGTGGCGAGCTTCTATCGGGACCCCGAGGCGCCTCCACCGAACAATCCGCGGCGGGTCGGAGTCGTGGCATTGATCGAGCGCGAGAGTTCGTTGCTGCTCGAACGGCGGGCCGACTTCGGGACGTGGGGGCTGCCGGGCGAGGCGCTCGACGAGGACGAGACGGTCGGAGAGGCTGTCGCGCGCGAGGTGCGCGAGGAAACCGGTCTCGAGACCGTGTCGCTCGACCTGTTCGGAGTGTTCTCCGACCCGTCGCGGATCATCGCGTACCCCGACGGAAACGTCTTCCGACTGCTGACACTGGCGTTCGTCGTCGAGGTCGCTCTTGGCGAGCCGCAGGTCAGCCGCGAGTCTCTCGAGCTCCGCTTCGTGCCGTTCACGGACGTCCCGGATCTCGAGCTTGGGCGGGCACTCGTTCCGGTGCTCGGCGCGTACGTCTCATGCCGTGCCCGGCCGGTCGTCGCGTGATGGAGGTCCAGGGCACGACGACCCTCGTCGGGCTGCTCGGGTGGCCGACGGCGCACTCGCTGTCC
Source organism: Actinomycetota bacterium (assembly GCA_046732615.1). Classification (GTDB taxonomy): domain Bacteria; phylum Actinomycetota; class Thermoleophilia; order Gaiellales; family Gaiellaceae; genus Gaiella. The sequence goes on from JBKPNM010000195.1 coordinate 11,380, forward strand.
CCGCGGATGCAGAACGCCGGATTTGCCGCGCTCGGGCTCGACTGGGCCTACGTGCCGCTCCCGGTGGCGCCGGAGCGGCTCGGCGACGCGGTGCGCGGGCTCGTCGCGACCGGGTTCGCGGGCGCCAACGTGACGATCCCGCACAAGGAAGGCATAGTCGGGCTCTGCGACGAGCTCGACGACGTCGCGTCCCGTGCCGGGTCGGCCAACACGCTCGTGATCGAGGGCGGCCGCGTGGTCGGATCGTCGACGGACGGTTTCGCCGTGACGTCGCAGATCGAGCCGGATGGCCGGCGCGCACTCGTGCTCGGAACGGGCGGCGCCTCGAAGGCGGTCGCCGCCGCCCTTCGGGACGCGGGGGCGGACGTCGTCGTGACGGGTCGTCGCGATCCGGAATGGCCGCCGTCGCCGGACGGCTTCGACATCCTCGTCAATGCGACGCCGATCAAGGACGAGGTCGTCGTGCGGCCCGTGCCCGACATGCAGGTCGTCGACCTGGCCTACCGCCCGGACGGGCGCCCGACCGCCCTGATCGCTGCAGCCACCGAGGTCGACTGCCATCCCTGCGTCGACGGGCTCGACGTACTCCTCGCGCAGGGCGCCGCCTCGTTCGAGCGCTGGACCGGCGAGGCGGCGCCTCTCGTGGCGATGCGGGCCGCGCTCCGCGGTCGCTGAGCGCGGCCCTGGTCCTATGGTCAGCCGAGCTGGGCGCGGATTGCCCCGGCCGGATGCTCCTTCGTGTGGACGTTGACGTAGAAGCCGGCCGGGTTGGCGACGATCTCGCCGATGAGGGCGGCGTCGGCGTTCGCGCAGCCGCTCGAGTTGCCGTCCTGCCCCGGTGCGGTGAACGGCACCACAACCGGCCCGTTCACCCCAGCGCCGCCACGGTGGATGTGCGCGGCCACGGTCGGGAGCGTGACGTTCGCTGCGTGGAGGCGGTAGCAGACCATGCCTGCGTCTTGTCGGACACGGACGACTGCCGTACCGGTTGCGTTCGGCTCGCTCGTCCCCTTCAGATCGAGCGCGACGACCCAGCCGTGCGACGCGGGCGCCGTGCCCGTCAGCTGGCCGCGGACTGCGCCGGCCGGGAAATCGGCCGTGTGCACGTTGACGTAGTACGACGCAGGCCGTGCGAGTATCGCCGTGACGAGCGTCCTGGCCGCCGGCACGCAGCCGCCCGAGGCCCCGTCGGCACCAGGTGTCGCGAGCGGCACGACAACAGGGCCCGCGACGCCGCTCGCACCGCGGTGGATGTGCGCGGCAACCGCAGCGATGTTCTCCACGGAGAGCTGGTAGCAGAGCTGTCCCTGCCCCGCACGCAAGCGGATCGTCGAGGCTCCGGTACCGACGGGGTCGCCGGCCGGAGCTTCCGCCTCGCCGGTCAGCGAGACGGTGAAGGCACGCCCGCCGGAGGTGGGCCGCATCACCGAGGACGGGCACGGGCCGGTCGGCGTGCGGATGACGTCCGCCGCGTGCTTGAGGTGGCCGCGTAGCTGGCTGGCCGTGACGGTGAGCTTCACGTAGGGCCGCGCCGCCGAGGAGGCGCGGTGGCAGATCGTCCGGGGCGTTGCGTTCGTTCCCGCGTTCGCGGTCGCGAGCGCGCCTCCGGCGACGCAAGTGACGAGGAGCAGCAGGCCGAGGCGCTTCATGTCTCACTCCCTCCGGTCGGTTGCCTGGATCTACGACGGCCGCGGGCTCTCGGATTCGGCCGGAGACCGGCCGTCGGTGCGGTCGGGTCGCTGCGTAGGATCGCGCCATGGCGCTCGCGCTGACGACGGCAGGCGAGTCGCACGGGCCGGCGCTCGCGGCGATCGTGACGGGGCTGCCCTCCGGGCTTCGCCTCGACAAGGAGGCGATCGACGCCGACCTCCGTCGTCGCCAGCAAGGGTACGGCCGCAGCCCGAGGCAGAAGCTCGAGTCCGACGAGGTGGAGATCCTTTCCGGTCTGCGCCACGGTATGACGCTCGGGACGCCGCTCACCCTCGTCGTCCGCAACCGGGACCACGCGAACTGGACCTGGGGAATGAGCCCGTGGCCACCGGAGGGAGAGCCAGTTGGCAAGGGAACGAGGCCCGTGACGCTGCCACGGCCGGGACACGCAGACCTCGCGGGCGTGCTCAAGCACGAGCACGACGATGTCCGCAACGCCCTCGAGCGGGCATCCGCGCGTCACACTGCGGTCCACGTCGCGGCTGGCGCCGTGGCGAAGGCACTCCTGCGCGAGCTCGGGGTCGAGGTCGCCGGGCGCCCGGTCGAGATCGGCGGCGAGACAACCGAGGACGGCATGCGCGACGCGACCGACGCCGCACGTAGGGACAGGGACACGCTGGGCGGGATCGTCGAGGTCGTTGCCACGGGCATGCTTCCGGGCTTCGGCTCGTACGCCGAAAAGTCCGATCGGCTCGACGCGCGACTGGCGTTCGCCCTGATGGGCATCCAGGCCGTCAAGGGCGTCGAGCTCGGCGACGGCTTCGCGCTGGCGCGCCGCCGGGGGACCGAGGCGCACGACGAGATCTACCCGGGGCTCGAACGCCACACGAATCACGCGGGCGGGATCGAGGCGGGCGTCTCGAACGGGGAGCCGATCGTCGTCCGCGCCGCGATGAAGGCCCTGCCGACGTTGATGCGCCCGCTCGACTCGGTCGACCTCGCGACGGGCGAGCCGGCGAAGGCGCTCGTCGAGCGCTCCGACGTCCAAGCCGTGGAGGCCCTCGCGGTCGTCGCCGAGGCAGCCGTCGCGTTCGAGCTCGCGCGAGCGGCGCTCGACAAGCTCGGCGGCGACGCGATGGTCGACGTCCTCGCCACGCGCGATGCGTACCGCGCGAGAATCGGCGATCGATGGCACCGCGGCGACAGCTGAACGCGCTCGGCCGCCACCTGGCGCTGGCCGGGTTCATGGGCTCGGGGAAGACGACGGTCGGCGAAGCGGTCGCCCGCCGGCTCGGCCGGCCGTTCGTCGATCTCGATCGGGAGATCGAGGCGCGAGCCGGATCGGCCGTCGCCGACGTGTTCGCGACACGCGGAGAATCGGACTTCCGGGCGCTCGAAGAGGAGATCGCCCGGGACGTGTTGCGCCGTCGCGACGTCGTCGTCGTCGCCCTCGGCGGCGGTGCCGTCTCGTCCGAGCGCACGCGGGGCGACCTCGCGCGGGACGCCTTCACGGTGCTGCTCGACGTCGATCCGGAGATCGCCTGGAAGCGCGTCGCCGGAACGGGGCGGCCGCTCGCACGCGAGCAGGAAGAGTTCCATGCGCTCCACCGCGACCGGCAGCCGCTGTACGAGGAGGTCGCCGACGCGCATGCGGCTGACGCGGATGGAGTGGTGCTCGCCGCGGCGGGCGCCCACGTCGGCATGGGAGCGATCGACGAGCTCGACGCGCTCGTCCCGGGCGACGGTCCCGTCGAGCTCGTCACCGATGCGCATGTCGCGGGCATCCACGGCATCCGCGCCCAGGTCGCGCTCGGCGCGCGTGACGTCGGGCAACACGAAGTCCCGATCGGCGAGGCGGCGAAGACTCCGGCGGTGCTCGAGCGGCTCTGGCGCGCGCTGACGATCGGCCGGGACGGCTCGATCGTCGCGCTCGGCGGCGGCTCGACGACGGACGTCGCGGGCCTCGCGGCCGCAACTCACATGCGTGGCGTGCGATGGACCGCGGTTCCCACGACGCTCGTCGGTCAGGTCGACGCGGGCCTCGGCGGCAAGACCGCGATCGACCTCCCGGGCGCGAAGAACGTCGTCGGCGCGTTCCACTGGCCCGCGCGAGTGGTCTGCGACCCGTCGCTCCTCGCCACCCTTCCGGACAGCGAGCGCCGGAACGGCCTGGCAGAGGTCGTCAAGACCGGCCTGCTCGCCGGGCGTCCGCTGTGGGAGCAGACAGAGCCCGAGCAGGTGCGGACGTGTGCCGCGTTCAAGTCGGCGGTCTGCCTCCAGGATCCCCACGACCGCGGCCCCCGCACGCAGCTCAACCTCGGCCACACCTTCGCGCACGCGCTCGAGGCGGCGGCCGGCTACGCGCTGCCGCACGGCCGCGCGGTCGCGCTCGGGCTGCTCGCGGCGCTACGGCTCTCGGGTCTGGCGGACGAGGCCCGGACCGTGCAGGAGGTACTGGCGCCGGAACGCGCGCGCGTCGACCGCGAGGCGGCCTGGGCCGCCCTCGCGCGAGACAAGAAGGCCGAGCGCGGTGCGCCGCGCCTCGTCCTGCTCGACGCCCCCGGCCGTCCGCGCTGGGGCGTCGAGGTGCCGGAGGCCGACGTCCGCCGCGCGCTCGACGAGCTGATCGAACAGCGCCAGTAGCATCCGGCCCGTGCGAATCGACGTGCTCAACGGCGTCAACCTCGACCTCCTCGGCCGCCGCGACCGCGCGACGTACGGTGACGGCTCGCTCCAGGACCTCGAGACGCAGGTGTACGCGTGGGCGCGGGAGCTCGGTCTCCAGGTGCGGTGCCGGCAGACGAACCACGAGGGTGAGTACGTCGAGTTCCTCCACGCGGCGCTCGACAACGCGGACGCGCTGATCGTCAACCCGGGCGCGTGGTCCCACTACAGCTGGGCGCTCCGCGACGCGCTCGAGCCGTTCGCCGGCCCGGTCGTGGAAGTACACATCTCCGACGTCGACGCGCGCGAGGAGTGGCGCCGGCTGAGCGTCCTCGAGGGCTTAACCGACCAGCGCATCACCGGAGAGGGGATCACCGGCTACCGCAGCGCGCTCGAGGCGCTCGCGAAACGGAGGGACGGATGAATCGGATCCAGCGCCTCGCATCGACGCTCGACGACCCGCTGCTCGTCACTGGGCTCGTCAACGTCCGCTACCTGACGGGGCTGAAGAGCTCCAACGCCGCGGTCCTCGTGGAGCCGGAAGGGGAGGCGACCCTGTACACCGACTTTCGCTACGCCGAGGCAGCGTCGGAGGTCGAGGGGGTGACGTTCCACCGCACGCCACGCGTGGTCGTGCCGGCGCTCGCGGAGCTGCTGTCGGGACGGCGGGTCGCCGTCGAGGCTGCACACCTCTCGCTCGCGTCGGCGGACACGCTGCGCGAGGGAGGCGTCGCGATCGTGTCGGCAACGGGCGCCGTCGAAGCGCTGCGCGCCGTGAAGGAGCCCGGCGAGCTCGACGCCATGCGTCGGGCCGCGGCGATCTCGGACCGGGTCTACGAAGAGCTCGCGGAACAGCCCTTCGTCGGTCGCACGGAGGCCGAGGTCGCATGGTGGCTCGAGCAGGCATGGCACGAGGGAGGTGCCGACGGCCCGTCGTTCGACGCGATCGTCGCCTTCGGCGAGAACGGCGCACGGCCCCACGCGAAGCTGCGCGACGTCCCGATCCCGGAGGACACGCTCGTCGTGATCGACGCCGGCTGCTCGGTCGACGGCTATGCGTCCGACTGCACGCGCACCTTCTTCACCGGCCAGCCGGAGGGGCGTCTGCGCGAGGTGTACGACCTCTGTCTCCAGGCGCAGCTCGATGGGCTCGCGGCGATCCACCCGGGGGCGGCGGGCCGCGACGTCGACGCAGCGTCGCGCGTCGCGATCGAGGCGGCCGGCATGGGGGAGAAATACGGGCACGGGCTCGGCCACGGTGTGGGGCTCGACGTCCACGAGGAGCCGAGCATGCGCCCGGAGTCCGATGCGGTGCTCGAGGTCGGCAACGTCGTCACGGTCGAGCCGGGGATCTACCTCGCAGGCGACGTCGGGGTCCGGATCGAGGACATGGTCGTCGTGACGGAGGACGGCTGCGAACGGCTGACGACGGTGACGAAGGAGCCGGTGGTCGTCGGCTAGTCTGGGCCGCCGTCATGGCCGACATCGTCAACACGAACCAGTTCCGGAACGGCATGCACATCGAGCACCGCGGCTCGGTGTGGCGCATCGTCGAGTTCCAGCACGTCAAGCCCGGCAAGGGCGGCGCGTTCGTCCGCACGAAGCTCAAGAACCTCGAGACGGGCGCCGTCGTCGACGACACGTTCCGCGCCGGCGAGAAGTTCCCGCGCGTCCACACCGAGGTGAAGAACGTGCAGTTCCTCTACGACGACGGCGGCGACGCGCACTTCATGGACGAGGAGACGTACGACCAGTTCACGCTTCCTCGGACGGACATCGCGGCGGAGCTCGCCTACATGCTCCCGTCGTCGACCATCCAGATCCTCCAGGTGAACGGGAAGCCGTCGGGAATCCAGCTCCCGGCCTCTGTCGAGCTCGCCGTGTCGGAGACCGAGCCCGGTGTTCGCGGCGACACGGTGTCGAACGTGACGAAGCCGGCGACGCTCGAGACGGGCGCCGTCGTCCAGGTGCCGCTGTTCGTCGAGGTCGGCGAGCGGATCAAGGTCGATCCGCGCGAGTCCCGGTACATCTCGCGGGCCTGACGAGAGTGTGCCGCGGCGCGCGGAGAGCGGCGGCGGTCGCTGCGTCTCTTGGTCCCATCCCGAACCCCCACCCACCCACGGGGTGATCACGGTAGCGGCGAACGTGTCTCGGGTTCGTGCCGGCTTCGTGCCGGTTTCGGGTCGATCGTTCCACCGGGGCTTCCGGCCGATCGTCGAGCGGCGCTAGAGCCGTTCGTCGGCCGGGGCGCTGAAGCCGTTCGTCGACCGGCGCGCCCAGGCCGATCCTCGCGTGAGCGCGCTCGGGCCGATCGCCGCACCGGGCCCCCGGCCCGATCGTCCCCGTGCCGCCTCGAGTGGGTCTCCGATCGGGCGCCGGCCGCTCCCACGCGCCCGGGCGATCGTCGCACAGGCGCCGCCATACCGGGCGCTCCCCGTCCGGCGGGCCGGGAGCCGCCCAACGCAGCGATGCGGCCGAACGGCGAGGCGACAACCGGAGCAGCCCGATGCGGCGGCACAGGAGACGGCGGAGAACACGCGCTAAGGTGCGGCGTCGTGCCGCACCTCTTCGACACCACGGTCCGGCTCCTCTCGCAGGAGCCGCTCGCGGGCCGGATCCCGACGGGCGAGGTGCTTCGGGTCGCCGAGATCCTCGACGGTGCGGGATTCGCGTGCCTCGAGGTGTCGGGCGGCGGGGTCTTCGACGCGTCGGTGCGGCGCGGCGTCGAGAGCCCGTGGGAGCGGATCCGGGCGATCGACGCGCGCACGACGACGCCGCTCGGGATAGCCCTGCGCGGGCGCTTCCTCGTCGGCTCGAAGCCGGTTTCGCCGGACATCGTCCGCCGGTTCGTCGCCTGCGCGGCCGAGAACGGAATCGACGTCTTCCGCCTGCACGACCCGCTCAACGACGTCTCGAACCTCCGCGAGGCCGGTGAGGCGATCGTCGCCGCCGGCAAGGAGCTCCACGTGGGGCTCGTGTACAGCCCCGGCGGGCCGGGCGAAGTCGACGCGCTGGTCGAGCAGGCGCGGCGGCTCGGGGAGCTCGGGGCCGCGCGCGTGCTGGTGAACGACCCCACGGGCGGCCTGCTGCCGCACGTGACGCAGGAGCTCGTCGAGCGGCTCGGGGAGGCGAGCGGGCTTCCCGTCGGCCTCTATATCCAGGCCGCCGGCGGCACCGCGCTCGCGAACGCGCTCGTCGCGACCCGCGTGGGCGCCGACGTCGTCGCGACCGCGGTCTACCCGCTCGCACTCACGCTGCACCGCATCGCCGGCGAGTCGCTCGTCGAGGCGCTCGAGGGTCTCGGCCGCCCGACCGGCGTCGACGTGGCGCGCCTCTGGGAGGCCGCCGACGTCATCGACGAGCATCTCGGCGACGAGCCGCTCGCGCCGCTGGCGCCCCGAATCGCCGTGCGCGCCGCGGAGTACGACCTGCCGGCCGGGCTCGTCGCGGCGCTCGACGCGCAGCTGCGTGCGCACGCGGCGGGCGACCGCCTGCTCGACACGCTCGCGGAGGTCGTCCGCATCCGTGAGGAGTCGGGGAGACCGCCGCTCGCAGCGCCGATCGGGCAGATCCTCGGCTCCCAGGCCTTTCTCAACGTCTTGTCGGCCCACCGCTACCGCACGGTGCTGGACGAGTTCCGTCAGCTCGTATCGGGCGCGTACGGCACGCCGCCTGCGCCGATCGAGCCGTCCGTCCGCCGCGCGGTCGAGCTGCTCGGCGGCGACGCGCCCTCGCTCGACGACGATCCGCCGAGCGCCGACGACGTCCGCGAGGCAGCCGACGGGCTCGCTTCGTCCGAGGAGGACCTCGTGCTGCTCGCGATGTTCGGGGACGAGGCCGAGACGCTGCTGCAGACGATCCGCCAGCGCCACTCGCGCGAGGCGTCGCTTCTGGCCGGAGACGTCGACGCCCTACGGGGCGAGCGCATCCGCGAGCTCGTGCGCATCGTCCAGGAGTCGGGCGTCGGCGAGATCGAGATCGAGGACGAGGGAATGCGCGTCTCGGTGCGACGTGCCGACGAGCCCGGCGCCCTTCCGGCGCCCGCGGCGGGCGGCGTGGCCCTTGCGGAGCAGACGGTCGACGAGATCACCGTCACGGCCGAGACGGTGCGGGTGGAGTCGCCGATGCCCGGAGTCTTCTACCGAGCGTCCCAGCCCGGCGCGCCGCCGTTCGTCGAGGTCGGCGACGTCGTCGCGGCCGGTCAGACGCTCTGCGTGCTCGAGGCGATGAAGGTCTTCAACGAGCTCAAATCCGAGCTCGACGGGCGCGTGCGCTCGATCCACGCCGACAATGGGCAGCCGGTCGAGTTCGGGACTCTGCTCTTCGAGCTCGAGCCCGTCGGCGGCCCGCCCGTGGTCTAGACGTCGATGTTCTCGCGGGTCCTCGTCGCCAACCGTGGCGAGATCGCCGTCCGCGTGATCCGCGCGCTGCACGAGCTCGGGATCGAGGCTGTGGCGGTCTACTCGACCGCGGACGGCGAGGCGATGCACGTGCGCCTCGCCGACCAGGCGGTCTGCATCGGCCCGCCACCGGCCGCCGAGAGCTACCTGCGCATCCCGAGCGTCGTCGCCGCGGCAAAGACGACGGGCTGTGACGCGGTGCACCCGGGGTACGGCTTCCTCGCCGAGAACCCGGCGTTCGCGCGCGCGTGCGCCGAGAACGACCTCGTCTTCGTCGGGCCGTCGCCCGAGGTGATGGAGCGGCTCGGCGACAAGGCGACCGCCAAGGAGGAGCTGCGCGCGGCCGGGGTGCCGCTCGTCCCCGGCACACCGGGAGCCGCGCCGCTCGACGAGATCCGCCGGGCCGCCCACGCGATCGGCTTCCCGGTGCTGCTCAAGGCGACCGCCGGCGGCGGCGGGAAGGGCATGCGGCTCGTCGACTTCCCCGAGGGGCTCGCCGAGGCGTTCGCCACCGCATCCGCCGAGGCCGACGCCGCTTTCGGCGACGGCTCGCTGTACCTCGAGAAGGTAGTCGCGCCTGCTCGCCACGTCGAGATCCAGGTGCTCTGCGACCGGCACGGAAACGTCTTGACGCTCGGCGAGCGCGAGTGCTCGATCCAGCGGCGCCACCAGAAGCTCGTCGAGGAGTCGCCGTCGGCGGCGCTCGGCGCCGAGACGCGAGAGGCGATGGAGGCCTCCGTCGAGCGCGCCTGCCGCGCGGTCGGCTACGAGGGCGCCGGTACGTTCGAGTTCCTCCTCGGCCCCGAGGGCGAGCCGTACTTCATCGAGGTCAACTGCCGACTCCAGGTCGAGCATCCGGTCACCGAGCTTCTCACCGGCGTCGACATCGTCCGCCAGCAGGTGCGGATCGCCGCCGGCGAGCGGCTCGCCGCGTCCGGCCGCGCGCCGCGTAAGGGCCATGCGATCGAGGTCAGGATCAACGCGGAGGATCCCGCGCGCGGGTTCGCACCCGCGCCCGGACTCGTGACGCGCTTCCGGCCGCCCCTCGGGCCCGGTGTCCGGGTCGACACGGCCGTCGAGGACGGATGGTCGATCCCGCCGTTCTACGACTCGCTCATCGCGAAGGTGATCGTCGCGGACGACGATCGCCCCGCTGCGCTCGCGCGCGGGGTACGCGCTCTCGAGGAGCTGGTCGTCGAGGGCATTCCCACGACGCGCGAGTTCGCGCTCGACGTGCTCCGCTCCGACGGCTTCCGGTCGGGCTCGTACTCGACCGGCTACCTTGACGAGATGGAGGACCATCTGCCCTCCCTCCGCTCCGCATGAGCGGCGAGACGACGAGGCCTGCGGCCACGCCGCTGGGTCGCAGGCAGGCGCGCAGGCAGGCGCTGTTCCTCCTCTACCAGTGGGACCTCACCGGCCAGCCGCTCGCGTCGCTGTTCGACGGCGACCCGGACGAGTTCGCGGCGCAGCTCGCAACAGCAGTGGCGGCGCAGGCGCCGACGCTCGACGCGCGCGTGACGCGGGCCTCCGAGGGCTGGCCCGCCGACCGCCTCGGTACGCTCGAGCGCAACATCCTGCGGATCGGGGCCTACGAGCTCGAGGAGGAGACGGTGCCCGCCGAGGTCGCGATCAACGAAGCCGTGCTGCTCGCCAAGCGCTACGCGACGGAGGACGCTGCGCGGCTCGTCAACGGAATCCTCGGACGGCTGCGCAGCGAGCGTGCCGCGTGACGACCTCGGACGAGTCGCTGCAGCGCGCCGAGGAGCTCCTCGAGCGCATGAAGACGCGTGTCGATGCGCTCGAGGCCAGCGCGGACTCCGGCGGAGACGTCGACGAGGCGGTCGACGGCCTTGCCGAGATCGCCGAGCTCGCGAAGGAGATCGAGGCGGAGGTGCAGCGCGCCCGCCAGGCCGCCGATGCAGGCGCCTGACGACCTCAGGGCGCTCGTCGAGGAGGGCCTCGACGAGCTCTCGTTCCATCCGTCGCTCGCCGCGCTCGCCGAGCCGATGCGCTACGCCCTCGCCGGCGGCGGAAAGCGGATCCGCCCCGTCATCTGCCTCGCGACGGCGGAGGCCGCAGGCGGTCGTGTCGAGGACGCGCTGGCGGCTGCGCTCGCGCTCGAGCTCGTCCACACGTTCTCGCTCGTCCACGACGACCTCCCCGCGATGGACGACGACGACGAGCGGCGCGGTCGGCCGAGCGCCCACGTCGCGTTCGGCGACGGCGTGGCGCTGCTCGCCGGCGACGCGCTGCTCACGGAAGGGCTACGGCTCGCATCGCGCCAGGATCGGCCCGAGCCCGCGCGCGAACTCGCCGACGCGACGCTCGGGATGATCGGCGGTCAGTACCTCGACGTGACGCAGGCCGATGTCGCGCTCGAGGAGCTCCACCGGCTCAAGACCGGCCGCCTGTTCGCGGCCGCCGTGGGGCTCGGGCTGTGGGCGGCCGACGTGCCCCCCGAGGGGCAGCGCCCATGGCGGGCGTTCGGCGAGGAGCTCGGCCTCCTCTTCCAGGCGGTCGACGACGTGATCGACGGTGAGGGGTACGCGATGCAGCTCGGCGACGGGCCGGCGCGCGAGATCGCGGCGGACGCCGCGCGCCGCGCGCACGAGCGGCTGGACGCGGTCGACGCCGAGACGTCAGTGCTCGCGGAGCTCGTCGACGAGCTGGCGGTACGAACCGCGTAGCCATGGCGAAGAGGAGGCTCGACGTCCTGCTCGTCGAGCGCGGGCTCGCGGAGAGCCGGGCGCAGGCGCAGGCGCTCGTCATGGCGGGCCTCGTTCCGGGCTACGAGAAGCCGGGTCAGCAGGTCGGCGACGACGTGGAGCTCGAGGTCGAGCGGCCGCCGCGGTTCGTCTCACGCGGGGGCGAGAAGCTCGCGCACGCGCTCGACGCGTTCGAGGTCGATCCGGCCGGACGGGACTGCCTCGACCTCGGCGCATCGACCGGCGGCTTCACTGATTGCCTCCTCCAGCGCGGCGCCTCACGGGTGATCGCCCTCGACGTCGGCCGTGGTCAGCTCCACCCGAGGCTCCGCGCGGACGGCCGCGTCACGGTCCTCGAGCGCGTCAACGCGCGCCATCTCGACGCGTTGCCCTTCCCGCCGGAGCTGATCGTGTGCGACGTCTCGTTCATCTCCGCGACACGCGTCCTACCTCCCGCGATCGCGCTCGCCGCGCCGCGGTGGGAGGCGCTCGTGCTCGTCAAGCCGCAGTTCGAGGCGGGCCGGACGGAGGCGCCAAAGGGCGTCGTCCGCGACGCCGACGTGCACCGGCGAGTCCTCGGCGCGTTCTGCGCGTCGGCCGCCTCGTGGGATGCTCGTGTCGTGGGCGTCGTAGACTCGGGCCACCCGGGGCCGAAGGGGAACCGGGAGTTCGTCGTCCACCTGATCGCGAGCGAGACGCCCTCCGACCCCGATGAGCTCGAGCGCTGGATCGACGCCGCCGTCGAGTAGGCGTCCCGTGACGCGGGTCGCGTTCGTCACGCACGGCAGGCCCGGGCAGGTCGGGGACGGCGTCGACCGGCTGCTCGCCGTCGCGCGCGACGCGGGCGTCGAGCTGATCGTCGGGCCGGAGGAGGCCGCGCGGCACGGGCTCGAGCCGCACGGCGACCCGTCCGACGCGGAGCTCGTCGTCGTGCTCGGCGGCGACGGGACGATGCTCCGTGCCCTGCGGACGTTCCTGGGCACGGGGATCCCCGTGATCGGCGTCAATTTCGGGCGGGTCGGTTTCCTCAGCTCGATGCTGCCGGACGAGCTCGAGGTCGGGCTCGTGCGCGCCTTCCGCGGCGAGCTCGAGGTCGTCAGGCTGCCGACGATCGAGCTCGAGAACGGCGATACGGCGCACGTCGCCGTCAACGACGTCGTCGTCACCTCCGGCGAGCTCGGGCGGATGGTCGAGCTCGAATGGGCGGTCGGAGGCGAGGATCTCGGCAGCGTCCCGTGCGACGGGATCATCTGCTCGACTCCGTCGGGCTCGACGGCGTACAACCTCTCGAACGGCGGCCCGGTGCTGATGTGGGGGATCGAGGCGATGGCGACGACGTTCGTGGCGCCGCACTCGCTCCACGCCCGGCCGCTCGTCGTGCCGCGCGGAAAGGACGTGGTCGTCTGGAACCGGACGCCGGACGTGCCGGTCGTCGCCCTCGTCGACGGCCACCGGGTCGGAGAGGCGCCCCCCGGCGCTCGCGTGACCGTACGCCTCGGCGACGCGCACACGCTGCTCGCGACGCTTCCCGACGCGACGTTCGTGAGCCGCTATCGCGCGGGCTTCTCGGCGTAGGCCCGACGGGGCCCGAACGGCCAGGTGTGCGGCCCCGCGGCGCCGGTCTACGATCTTCACGTGTTGCGCAGACTGCGGATCGAGAACCTCGTCCTGATCCGCGAGGCCGAGCTCGAGCTCGACCCCGGGCTTGTCGCGCTGACGGGCGAGACCGGCGCCGGGAAGACGATCGTCACCCAGGCGATCGGCCTCCTGCTCGGCGCGAAGGCCGACCCGGCGTCCGTCGGCGCAGCGGGCCCCGAGGCGTACGTCGAGGCGGAGCTCGACGTCCCCGAGGGCTTCTTCGACGAGGACGGGCTCGAGCCGCTGCGCGAGCTGCGGCCCGACGACGAGCCGGGCCTGGTCGTCGCCCGCCGCGTCAACCGCGAGGGGCGCTCGCGCGCGTACGCCTGGGGACGCAGCGTCGCACGGGACGACCTCGTCGCGGCCACCGACCGGCTGCTCGCGCTCTCCGGCCAGTTCGCGCAGCGTCGCCTCGGGCGTCCCAGCCACCAGCTCGACCTGCTCGACGCGTTCGTCGGCGCCGACCAGCGGGCGCGCCGGGCGGAAGCGAGGGATGCGTGGCGCGCGCTCGTGGCCGCGACACGGCGCGTCGAGGAGCTCGAGCAGAGCGCCGGCAGCGAGCGGGCGCGCCTGGCGGAGCTCCGCGCACTCGTGGAGGACACG
>JBKPNM010000196.1:0-31286 GCA_046732615.1 Actinomycetota bacterium
CTCGTACAGGGCGCCGGAGCCCCGCACCGGCCCGAGCACAACATGGGGGTCGTACGCACGAGCGAAGCGAATCAGGCACCTGTGCGTCATCGGCAAGCCTTGCGGGCGACGATCTCCGACCACGTGGCGGCCCCTGTATACCGCTCGATGAACACGACCGAGCCGGCCTCGTCGACGAAGTACGTCATGGGGATGTTGTCGGGCAGGTAGCCGATGGTCGCGCGGCCGGGCTCGAAGATATGCCCGCGACGCACGACGAAGACGGCGTCGGTTTCGGAGTCCACGAGAAACGGGCCACGCCGCACGAGGCTCGTCTCTGGGATCTCACGCCATGTCGTTTGCCGGCGTGCCTCCTCGAGCCGCGCCGCCCGCACGTGTCGCTCGTGCTCCGCGCGTTGCCGGTCGGTGATGCGGCCCTCCACCTGGTCGGCGTCGGAGAAGCGCAACAGGGAGAGCTTCACGTCGTGCGCTCCTCGGGGTTGCGGGCGGGTCTCAGCCAGTCGTCGAGCGCGTTCGCGGGGATGCGGTACATCCCGCGCCGGCCTGCGCGGTAACCCTCGAGGTCGCCGCGTTGGAGTGCTCTGCGGATCGTCGCCGGGTGGTAGCCGGTGAGGCGTGCCGCGGCCCCGACGGTGATCGACCGCGGCACGCCCAGACCATTCGGAGGTGTTAGCAACACGCGCAACCTAGCAGTTGCGCATGACGGAGAGGGTTCCTAGGCTTGAGTTCGTGCCGTTGCCGCTTCCCCGCGCCTACCGCCGCCAACTCCAGGCCGATGACGCCGAGAAGGTCGACCGGATCGTGCGGACGCCGAGAGCTTCACCGGCGCGACCGCGGGTGGGGACGAGCGCCGTCTCAGAGGGATTCCGGCCGTGGGCCGCGGCTGCTCTGGCGCCGTCCGCGGCTCGAATCCGGTCGGCGCGCTGATCGCGAAGGAACGCTCACGCCAGCAGTAGAAGTGCCGGCCCTCCATGAGTGCGCCGGCTGCGGCGCACCCTTCGAGCTGAGCGCGCGGAACTCGCGGATCCACCGCAACCGCGGGAGCCGACCGAAGTGCGAGCGATGTCGCCATGGTGCTCGGCCGCCGAAGGTGACCGAGGCCCATCGGCGATGGTGGCTCGAGCGGTTCACGGTCGACGAGCTGCGCGAGCTCGCCGCCGCGATCTGGCCGGACGTTCACCGCGGCACCTCCGATCCGGTGAACGTTCGCTCCGCGATCAGCCTTTCGACGTCGTCGCGGCGAACGTAGACCTCTCGCAAGTCGGCGAACTGGACGACGGGCAGCTGCCGGATGATCGTCTCGGCGGCGGCCCGCGTGATGCCGAGCTCGAGCCGGAGCGACTTCGCGTCGAGCAACTGCGGAAGCGGCGCGCTCACGACGAGGTGACCTTTTCCGATTTGTCGTCGAAAGCATGTGAGGGTGATTCGAAGACATGTCTTCTGACGTTTCGGGAACGGTCGCGCGCCTGTAGGCATCCCGTTTCGAGCGTCCAGCCCGCAACAAGCTCAATGACGACTTTTACCGCCAGCTGGCAATCGCCTACCGTCAGGCGGTCGAGGCGGGGCTGCCGCCCGGAGAGACAGTGGCGCGGGACTCCGGTATCCCGCGCGGGACAATCAATCGCTGGATCGCCGAGACTCGCGCGCGCGGCTTCCTGCCGCCCGCCGAGCCGGGGAAGGTCACCGCTTGACATGGCAACACTCACGATCACGACCCGCAAGACGAAAGACGGCCCGCGCTACCACGTTCGCTACAGGCTCGGCGGTCGCGGCTGGCCGATCGCGCACGCCGGCTCGTTTCGCACGCTGCGCGAGGCTCGCGCGAGGCGCGACATGGTCGCCGGCGAAATAGCCGCAGGCAGGAACCCGGCCGACGCGCTGCGCGCCCTCGTGGCGGCCCCCACGGCGAAGCTGACGGTCGAAAGGTGGGCCGAACGGTTCATCGCGTCGAGGATCGACGTCGACGCGAACACGACGAAGAACTACCGAACGGCGCTTCGCAAAGCGGGCGAGACGCTCGGCGACCGCGACCCGTCCTCGATCACGGTCGACGAGGTGGCCTCGTGGGTCGCCGAGCTCGCGAACAAGCACAAGGCCGGCACGGTCGGTCTCTACCTGCTGACCTTCCGGCTGCTGCTCGACTACGTCGGCGTCGACCCGAACCCGGCACGCGACCCGCGCGTCAGGAAGCCGAAGCAGACGCGCGAGGAACCGAACCCGCCGAGCGCCGAGCACGTTGAGCAGGTGCTCGCGAAGCTCGGCGACAAGTGGCGCCTGCTATTCGTGACGATTGAGCAGGGGGCGCTCAGGCTCGGCGAGACAGTCGCTCTCCGCTGGCAAGATGTGGACGGGCGAACCTGCGCCTACGGCTGCCGCGGTCGGCTACGAAGCGCGACACGGCTCGCTGGGTGTACCTGCCTGAGTGGCTCATGGAGGCGATCGACGCGCGGCCGAGCATGTCGCTCGACGTCGACGCGCACATCGTCGGCGGCGACGAGCTCGCATCCGAGCGTTTTCTTGCGCTGATCGAGCCCTAGAGCGCCGTACTCGTGTGATCCCGGTGTGGTCTGGCGGCCGTCCTGTGGCCGCAAACCCGTATGACTACACGAACGTTGTACTTGTTGGTGTAGTCCTCCACGGCGGCGAGTCTAGCGGGGCGCGGTCATGCGGCCCGAACGCGGAGCACCCCGTCGACGAGCTCGAGCGAGCTTGTGCCGCAGTTCTCGATCGGGTCGCCCGGATCGTCGGATGCGTGCCGGCGGAGCGCGCGGATCGCGCCACCGTGCGTAACGACGAGGACGTTGCCTTCGGCATGCGCGCCCGCGATCCGCTCGACGGCTCCGACGACCCTCCGCGTCAGCTGCTCGCGCGTCTCGCCGTCATGGCCGATCTCGCCGCGGAGCCAGCGGGCGTACCCCTCGGGGTACCGGTGCTCGACCTCCGCTCGTGTGAGCCCCGACCACGACCCGACGTCGCTCTCTCGGAGACCGGCGTCCTCGACGACGTCGAGCCCGAGCCGGTCGGCGACGACGCGTGCCGTCTGGCTCGCGCGCGCGAGGTCGCTGGAGTAGATCGCTACGATCCCGTCGCCGGCGAGCCGCTCCGCGAGCTCGGCCGCCTGGAGCCGGCCGGCATCGTTGAGCGGCGGGTCGGCGTGGCCCTGCCAGCGTCCGAGGCGATTCCAGTCGGTCTCGCCGTGGCGTGCGAGGAGGATCCGGGTCACGCGACTAGGCTAGCCGGGTGGATCTGGGCCTCACGGGCAAGGCCGCTCTCGTCACCGGCTCGAGCCGCGGGATCGGCCGGGCGATCGCGACACGGCTCGTCGAGGAAGGCGCCGACGTGCTCTTCTGCGCTCGCGGTGAGGAGGCGCTCGAAGCGGCGGTCTCTGCCGTGGAAGGCCCGGGACGCGCCCACGCGACCGTGGCCGACGTCACCACCGCGGAGGGGGCGACGCGGGTGGTCGAGGCCGCGGTCGACGCGTTCGGCGGTGTCGACATCGTCGTCAACAACGTCGGCGGCTCCGGCGCCCGGACGATCGACGAGCTCGACGTCCAGGACCTCGACGACGTCCTCGGACGGAACCTCGTCCCCGCACTCGCCGTCTCGCGGGCGACGCTGCCCGTCCTCCGCGGGCGAGGCGGCGGCGTGATCGCCCTCATCGCGTCGATCTGGGGCCGCGAGGGCGGAGGCAGCCCGAGCTACAACGTCGCGAAGGCAGCGGAAATCAGCCTCGCGAAGGCGATGGCGGGCGACCTCGCGAAGGACGGCATCAGGGTGCTCAGCGTCGCACCCGGCTCGACGCTGTTCCCGGGCGGTAGCTGGGAGCGTCGCCTGCGCGACGACCCAGAAGGCATGGCCGCGTTCGTCGAGCGCGAGCTGCCCTGGGGCCGCTTCGGCACCGTCGAGGAGATCGCCGACGTCGTCACGTTCCTCGTCTCCCCGCGCGCCTCGTGGGTCGTCGGCACCTGCGTGGTGGTCGACGGCGGCCAGTCGCGCTCCTTCTGAGGCGGCGCGCGTACCCGAATCGCGCCGGGTCGGCGACTACCCTGGCGACATGGAGGTGGCGGGACGGATCGGGGAAGCGTTTGCGGAGCGAATGCGAGCCCTCGAAGGCGTGGCGCTGTCGCCGCTCGCCGTGCGCTCGTACGAGACCCGCGGCCGAGAACGCGAGGAGCAGCCCTGCTCGGTCAGGACTCCGTTCCAGCGCGACCGCGACCGACTGATCCACTCGAAGCCGTTTCGCCGGCTGAAGGGCAAGACGCAGGTCTTCATCGATCCGCAGGGCGACCACTTCCGCACGCGGATGACGCACACGCTCGAGACGACCGCAATCTCGCGGGTCGTCGCCCGTGCCCTGCGGCTCAACGAGGACCTCGTCGAGGCGATCGGGCTGGGGCACGACACCGGGCACACCCCCTTCGGCCATGCCGGGGAGGACGCGCTCGACGAGGCGCTGCTCGAGCGGTTCGGGGGCAGGTTCAGGCACAACGAGCAGTCGTTCCGCATCGCGCGACAGCTGAACCTCACGCACGAGGTCTGCGACGGCATCCTCACCCACACCGGTGAACGCGAGCCGCAGACGCTCGAGGGGAAAGTCGTCCGCATCGTCGACCGGATCGCGTACGTCAACCACGACATCGACGACGCTCTCCGGTACGGGCTGCTGACCGACGACGAGCTGCCCGTAGACGACATCGAGCTGCTCGGCGCGACGGGGTCCCGGCGGATCGACCGGCTCGTGCACGATCTCGTCGAGTCGTCGGAGGCCGCGGGCGACATCGTCCAGGGCCGGGACGTCGGCGAGGCGATGCACTCGCTCCGCGCGTTCATGTTCGAGCGGGTCTATCTCGGCCCGCAGGTCATGCCGGAGCACGAGCGTGCGCGGCGTGTCGTGAAGGCGATCTTCGACCGGCTCGTCGACGAGCCCGAACGCCTGCCGCCGGGTGACGGGCCGCTGGCGGATCGCATCACCGATTACGTCGCGGGTATGACCGACCGCTTCGCGCTCGCGTACGCCGAGTCGCTGGGAGCGGCGTAGCGTCGCCGCCGTGGCCCGGATCAAGGACACGAGCATCGCGGAGGTCAAGGCTGCAGCCGACATCGTCGAGGTCGTCTCGGCTCGAACGTCGCTTCGCCGGGCCTCGAGCTCGCGTTTCACCGGCCGGTGCCCGTTCCATGAGGAGCGGACGCCGAGCTTCTCCGTCGACCCGGTCGACAAGCTCTACTACTGCTTCGGCTGCGGGAAGGGCGGCGACGTCGTCCGGTTCGTCCAGGAGACGGAGAACCTCGACTTCGCAGGCGCTGTCGAGTGGCTCGCCGAGCGGTTCCGTGTCCGGCTCGAGTACGAGGAGACATCGCCGCTGGCAGACGCGGCGCGTCGGCGCCGCGACCGCCTGACGGCTCTTCTCGAGCAGGCGACGACGTACTTCGAGCGCGTGCTCTGGGACAGCGATGCGGGCGGGCCCGTACGCGAGTACTTGGCGGGCCGCGGCCTCGGCGAGCAGATCGCCCGCGAGTTCCGCCTCGGCCTCTCTCGCGGCTCGGGCCTCGTCGCGAAGGCGCGCGAGAGCGGCTTCACGATCGACGAGATCCGCTCTGCCGGGCTGGCGAACCAGCGGGGGCACGACTACTTCCCCTTCCGCCTGATGTTTCCGCTCGCGGATGCGCGTGGACGGGTGATCGGCTTCCAGGCACGCCGGCTGCGGGACGACGACCCGCTCCGGGGCAAGTACGTGAACACGCCGGAGAGTGAGTTGTTCAAGAAGGGCAACGTCCTCTACGGCCTCCACCTCGCGCGGCCGGCGATCGCGAAGCAGGATCGCGCGATCGTCGTCGAGGGCAACACCGACGTGATCGCGCTTCGCCAGGCGGGCGTCGATGCCGTGGTCGCGTCGATGGGAACAGCGCTCACCGAGGCGCAGCTGCGGGAGCTCGGCCGTCTCACGAAGCGGCTCTGCCTCTGCTTCGACGCCGATGCAGCGGGACAGGAGGCAACCGTGCGTGGGATGGAGCTCGCGGAGAGGCAGGGCTTCGACGTCCGCGTCGTGGCGCTGCCGAAGGGAGAGGACCCTGCGGACGCGCCCGATGCATTCGCCGCGCGGCTCGGCTCGGCCGAGAGCTACCTGCATTATCGGGTACGAATCACTCTCGAGCGAACCGACGATCGTCAGGAGGCGTTCGTGCGAGCGCGCGAGATTCTCGCACGCGTCGAAGACTCGCCCGAGCGGCAGCAGGCGCTGCGGCTGCTCGCCGACCGACTCGATCTTCCCCGTGAGACGCTCGCCGCCCTCGCGCCGTCTAGCGTCGTCCGCGCCCCCGCCGCTGCGGCGGCGTCGACGACTCCACGTCTTCTCGAGGCAGGGCTCCAGCGCGAGCGCGACCTGCTCGCGGCGGTCGTGCGCAACCCCTCTCTCGTCCCCGAGCTCGCCGCATTGACACCCGACCACTTCGACGATCCGCTCCATCGCCGCCTTCGGGAATGGCTGGTCGACGGGGCTCCCGAGGACGAGGAGCTCGTGGCACTGCGCGCGGAGCTCGGCGCCAGGGCAGACCGCGACGAGCTCGACGAGCGCGCAGGCAAGGAGCTTCTCCTGCGTCTGCACGAGCGGCTGCTGCGCCGCGAGCTCCAGGGCGCGGACCTCGTACGCGCCACCGAACTCCAAGCACGTCTCGCGAAGGTGCACTCTGCGCTCGCCGAGCTCGTGTGAACCCCTATGCGACCGCCGTTCGCCGGCTCGGCCGGTATCGCGCCGTCGCCTGGGCACTGTCGCGCGTCCTCCCGCCGATCGACGGGCTCTTCGCCGGACACCGCCGTTCGCTGACGAGCCTCGGCACCGCCTTCCCGCTCTGTTACCTGACCACCACTGGCCGGCGGACGGGCGAGTCCCGCACCGTGCCGCTCCTCCATGTTGCGGACGGAGAGCGCGTCGTGCTGATCGGGTCCAACTGGGGTCGACGACGCGGGCCTGCATGGGCGCTCAACCTCGAGGCCGACCCTGCGGCGCGCGTCTCGGTGGAGGGGGTCGAGCGCAGCTACACGGCGAGGCCGGCGACGCCCGAGGAGCGGTCGAGGTACTGGGCGGACGCGGTGCGGGTCTGGCCCGCGTACGACGACTATCGCGAGCGGGCCGGGCGCGAGCTTCCGATGCTCGTGCTCGAGCCGGTGACGGCTGCGTCGATCGGCTAGGGCCACGGTTCTGGTCCCATCCCTAGCCCCCACCCGCCCACGGGGCGAGCATGTTGGCGGCAAACGTGTGCCTGTCTGTGCCAGCTTCGTGCCAAGAGCGCGCGACGGGCCGGCCCCCACTTACGCGCCGCTCCGTTCGGGGGCCAGCGATCGGGCCGTCGGCAGCGCCGGCGGTCGCGTACGCTTGATGCTCCGTAACCGCATGGGAGGCGGGTGACACGATGTATGCACGCGTTGCGACGTTCGAGAGCGATCCATCGCAGGTGGACGACGCGATCGAGATGGTTCGCGGCCAGGTGGACTCCGGCGAGACGCCGGAGGGGCTCGAGGGCGCGAAGATGCTCATGCTCGTGAACCGCGAGTCGGGGAAGGGCGTCGGGGTGACGCTCTTCGAGTCCGAGGAGGCGATGAGGCGCGGCGACGAGGCCCTCAACGCGATGAACCCCCGCGGCACGGAGCGGCGGGTCTCGGTCGAGTTCTACGAGGTGCCCGTTCACACCGTGAGCTGAGCTCGTTGCGGCAGCGGGCCAGAGCGCGGCAACGCCAGATCGCGCGGCGTCAGCTGTCGAGCCGCGCCACCTCGAGATCGAGGTCACGCTCGACGAGCCGCATCACCTCGTCGCTGATCTCACCGGCGTTGCGGAGCTCGATGACGGCGTGGCGCTCGACGTCGAGCAGCTCGCGGCGGAGCTTCTGGTACTTGAGCGACTGCCTCTCGATCCTGCCGTCGCCGTCGGCGTCGAAGCGGGCCGCGAAGCGGTCGATCCGGAACTGGTATGCGCCGCGGAGACGCTCGGCGGTGTCGTCGCGCACCCACGCCTCGCCGACGAGCTCGTCGAGGCGTGCGAGGGCTGCCTCGGCCGCTCGGATCCGTGCGTGCGCCTCCTCGGCTTCCGCCGTGCTCTCGTCCGCCTCGAGGCCGAGCGCACGGATCACAGCCGGAAGCGTGAGGCCCTGGATCACCAGTGTCCCGAGGACGACGGCGAACGCGAAGAACACGATCGAGTCACGGCCCTCGAGCGGCGCGCCCGCATCCGTTCGGAGTGGAATCGAGAGCGCCGCCGCAATCGTCACGGCGCCGCGCATGCCGTTCCACGACACGAAGGCGGTGTGTCCCCACGGCTGCGCCCCGGCGCGCGTCTGCCAGGAGATCACGCGCGGGCCAAACGTGACGGCGAAGACCCACACGATCCGCAGGAGCAGGACCGTCAGCACGATGACGGCCGCGTCGCCGACGAGCGACGAGCCGCTCGTCCCCGAGAGCGCGTCCAGGATCGGTTGCAGCTGGAGACCGACGAGGCCGAAGAGGGCCGCGTTGAGCAGGAACGTGAGGATGTCCCAGAACGCCCGGCCGGTGAGGCGCGTCTGCACCGTCGTCAGCTCCGGCGTGTACCAGCCCATGTACACCCCGGCCGTGACGACCGCGAGCACGCCCGAGACGCCGAGCGCCGCCGCCGGCAGGAAGGCGAAGTACCCGGTGAGGAATGCGATCGTGACCTCGAGCGGCGGGTTGTCGAGCGCCCGCCGGAAGCGACGGATCGCATAGCCCACGACGAGTCCGACGGCGACGCCTCCCGAGATGCTGAGCACGAGCTCCCACCCGGCGTGCCAGACCGAGAACGTCCCGGTGGCTGCGGCGACGATCGCCGTACGGAGAAAGACGAGCGCTGTGCCGTCGTTGACGAGGCTCTCGCCTTCGACGACGTCGATCAGGTGCCGCGGCACACCGAGTCTCCGGCCGATGGCGGTCGCCGCGATCGGGTCGGTGGGGGAGACCACCGCGCCGAGCACGAACGCCTGCGCCCACGGGAGCTCCGCGACCTCGTGCGCCACGATCGCGATGCCGGCCATCGTCACAACTACGAGCCCGATCGCGAGCAGGGAGATCTCCGTCAGGTTCTGACGCAGCTCGCGAAGACCGGTGGAGTACGCCGAGACGTAGAGCAGCGGCGGGAGAAAGCCGACGAGGACCACTTCGGGCGGCAGCGACACCTCCGGCACGCCCGGCCCGAAGCCGAGCAGGAGCCCGCCGAGAACGAGAAGGATCGGATACGGGATCCGCAACGGCCCGGCGAGGATCAGGAGCGCCGCGGCGGCCGCGAGCAGCGCGAGCAGCTGCAGGTCGTCGCTCGCCGTGAACTCGAGAATCACGCCCACATTGTTCTTGCTCGACGACGGCCACGGCAGATCGAAGCTCCCCGGCCTGGACTCGAACCAACCATCCTCCGGTAGGACGCCGAGACCAGATCGGCTGAGGCGGGTGTCTTGGTTTCGAGCCGTTTGCGCCGGCTGAGGGCGCTTCGGATCGCGTCGGTGGCGTACCAGTCCGCTACCACACTTCGGGCGCCGCGCCGCCGACCACTACAGCCTCTGCCCACGACTGGAAGCCCGCGGCGAACGGCGCCGCGGACTGGTCACGGGTTAGCAGCGACCTAGACGAACGGGCGGCGTTCCACGGTGTCGCTCGCCCGGATACTCCAGTCTCGCGCTTCCAGGGGGAGCGTTGATCAGCCGCAGGGCCCGCCGGATAGCCGGGGGTGGCAGCTCCGGCGGGCCCGCGGCAGCAAACGACGTCCTCCGCCCAGGGGGAGTGGATCGAAGGTCGGCGCCGCCACAGCAGTCTTGCATCGGCCGCTCGAACCGCGCCACTTCTCCGTTATCCAACGGCATATCCCCCCGTAGTCGGTAGGGGCCGGGGGCGGTGTGCCGACGCCGCCAGGCCGACCACCGCCACTCCCGGATCCTCTGACCTTGGAGACGCGCGATCGGGGCGAAACTTGCGCATTCGCTCCAGGTTCCCTCGGACGGGGTACAGGAGGGTGAGTCGACGGCGTCTCTTTGTCGTCGGTTCGCGGCACAACCGCCCCCATCGGTCCCCCGCCGGGCGGGTTTCGTTCTCGGGGATCTCAGCTCGAGCGCGGAGGGCCTCGGCCCGCTCGGTGCGTGTCTCCCGGACGCCGCCGTGCGGGCCGTGCCGCAGAGAGCGAGTTCCCAACGTTCTCGCCCGGTGGAGCATCGTCCTCCTTCGCCCGCAATACAAGCGCGGGAGACACCTCATTCCGCCCCAGAGGCGTCTCCCGCGTTGCAGCGCTACTGCCCCCCGGCGTCGTTCCGTCTCTGGCACGGGATGCGTCACACGGCGCTAACGGAGAGCGCCGCCGCGCGCGCACTTGTGATGGTTCTCGCCGGAATCTGGTACTTCGCGCAGGCCCGCAGAGAACTGACTTCGAGCGGCATGACGCGGTGCGTGGCGTAGCGGCGGGGTACCGATTCAGGTCCCGAGAAGGGCGCCTCACCCGGCGCCCTTCGCGTTCCGGCTTGCATCCAAGGCTTCCGAGCTCCCCGGGTTGGACTCGAACCTCCCTGCAAATCGGGGCTGCCAATGATGCCGGGACAGCACCGGGACAGCACGTCACGCACACGGCTGGGCATCTAGAGGCTTGATGTGAAACTCGTCCGCTCTTGATCTCGGAGCGGGTGAGGAGGAGACTCTTCACAACGCGCAGGGGATCAGTCGCCGAAGCTGCGGTAGGCGGCTCTCGCTCCGCGCTCGGTTCGTCGGCAATCGGGGTCGCTGGAGGAGGTGGAAGAGATGAAGCGACTCACGCGGTGCCTCACCTTGGCTGCCCTTGTTGGCCTCGCCGTGATGACCCTGTTCGCGCCTGGGGCCGCGGCTGGCGCCCCGGTCAAGTCTGAATTCCCGTTCTCCGATACGGGTGTCCTGACCGATACGTGCGCCTTTCCCGTCACCATCGCCGCCACCGGGAGCGCCACGGAACTCGACTTCTTCGAGGCAAGCGGCACGCTGACGAGCCAGATTTTCCACGCCAGCGAGCAGGCCACATTCAGCGCGAACGGACACTCGCTGACCAGCATCCCGTTCGCGTACAACGTCACCTTCCGTTTCGACAGCAGCGGCAATATCACAGACGCTGTGATAAACGGGGTCATCGTGAAGGTGCCGCTTCCCGACGGCGGTCTGTTCATCAGCGCGGGCTGGGTCGATTTCCTGGCACGCGGGTTGACGCAGTTCATCGACTTCCCCACCGATGTCGGGGCTTCCGTCAATCTGGACAGGTTCTGCGAAGCGCTCGCGCCGTGAGCTGCAGTAGAGGGCGGCTGGCCGGTCAGAGCCGCCCTCCATTTCACATCAAGCCTCTAGGCGACCAGCTTCGCGTAGTCGAGTTCCGTCTCGTCTGCGAGGACGTGCGTATAGGTGTTGGCCGTCACGGTCAGGTCGCGTTGCCCGACGAACTCGGCGATCCTCGCCCACGGCACGCCCCGAAGATGGAGTAGCGAGATCCGCCGATGGCGCAGATCGTGCGGCGACCAGGGCGGGATCCCGGTCGCCTTGCAAGCCTTCGCGATCGACGTCCTGAGCGCGTCTGCGCCGCTCGAAGCGAACAGCCGCGCATCGAGGTCGCGATCCTCAGGCGGTGGCAGAGAAGCCCGCACACGCTCGTCGAGAGCCGCAGGCAACTCGACCCACAGCGGCTTCCGCGTCTTCGTGGTCGCTGACCGCAGCCGGATGCGTTGCCGACGCTCGTCGTAGTCGCCGACGAGGGTCAGGTCGACGCTCGACACGCGAGCACCGCGCTGTCGGTGTGCCGCCCTGGATCGCCGTCCGCGTCTTCCACGACGTCACCGCCGACGACCTCGGCGTTGCGCTGGTGCCGTCGCCGGTCGAACTCGGCGACGAGATCACGGTCGAACGGCACACTGTGGCCGCTGGAGGTCGTCGACATCGTTTGGGCACCGGCCGGGGCGAACGTCGCGGCGATCGTGAAGGTGCGCGCCGCCGTGCTGCACGCCGTCTGACATCGGCGACATCGGCGTCCGGACGCGCGTGACGCCGGGAAGGCGTGTGACCGAGCGGACCGTCTCAGCCCACGTCGTGTGTCATCTGATCGATGCAGACGGTGATGGCGAGGATCAGCGCGTCGTCCGCGCCCTCCACGATCTCGATGCCGTAGGTGTCGCGCACCCGGAACCATCGTTTCGACACCTCAGCGACCTTGTCGCCGCCGCGCTCGATCTTGTACTCGTGATCGACGATGTTCCCTTTCGCCTCCATGTCCTCGCCGCCCTCGACCTCAATGGAGAAGCGGTCGCGCAGTGGCGTGAGCAACGCCTTCTTCACCGTGGCCACAGTCGTCCCACCACGCTCGATCTCCATCTTGTCGCGGATGCTCAGCTTCTTCTCTTGGATCGTGAACACCTCGTCACCGCCCGGCGTTTCAAGCACGAGCGTGTCGCGGATCCGAAGTGCCTTCCCGTCTACCTTGAAAGCACGCTCGCCGCCGTCGGTTTCGATCCAGAAGTCGTCGCCGATTGCGAACATCTTCTCGCGCATCCGGTACTTCATCCCGCCGCTATCGCGGCGACCTCTCAGGAGCGGCATCTCGGTCCTCCTTCGGGAACCTTGCGTTCCGACTGTCTGGCTCGTTCGCTCGCGTACCTCACCAACGGATCGTCGAGACCGCTCGAAGCGCCATATCTCTCGCTCTGTTTACGAGCAGTCCGGCCCACTCAACGTCGTCTTGGCGGTCGAGGCGAGTGTCTGCGCGGCCGCCTTCACGTCGTTCAACGCGTCGCTCACGCTCGCGTCGTCAGGGACGTCATCGACTGCCGACTTGAAGGTGTCCCATCCGTCTTGAAGCTCACTTGTTGTCGCCTCTCCGAGGTCGGACGCGGCGCTCTTGACGGCATCCCAGTCGCTCTCGATGTTCGACACCGCGGATTGGTAGTCGTCTTTCGATGCTGATGATGGCTCGAGCGCGGTCAGATCTGAGACCGAACTCTCAAGTGTGCTGACGCTGGAGCAAAAGGCCGACTTGGCCGCAGCCTGCGAGTTGTCATTGCCGCTATTGAGCAAGGCGATCAGAACGATCGCGGCCGTGCCCAGCGCGGCCAGGCCGATCAACCACATCCGTCTGTCCATTCCGCGCCTCCGTTTCGGTCGGATGCGGCCGATCGTAGAGGGGGCTGTCCCGGATCGGGCGGTTGAGGTCGTCAATCACCCTGGGTGCGCCAGCGCGGTACGTTTCTACAGCGGGATGCGGCCCCTTCCCCGACCGATGCTCCTGCGTCCCGGCGCGATCCCGACTGGTCCGGCTTGGCCTTCGAGTTGAAGTACGATGGCTTCCGCGGGATCGTCTCGACCGAGCGCGACCTCGAAGTGCGGAGCCGCCGCGGCTGGAATATGACCGCCCGCGTCCCCGAGCTGGCCGAACTACCTCCCGGCCTCGTGCTCGAGGGTGAACTCGTCGCCCTCAACGAGCAGGGCGCGCCACACTGGCCGCTCGTTGTCGAACGGGTGCTGCACGGGAACACTGCGATCCCGCTCACCTTCGTTGCGTTCGACGTGCTCCGCGTCGACGGCCACGACGTCACGGGCGAGCGGTGGAGCCAGCGGCGGACGCTCTTGGAGGGCGTCTGGGTCGACTGCGGATGCGGCCGCCTCGCCGACGTCTTCGACGACGGCCACGCGCTCTTCGACGCGGTCGTGAGTTACGGGCTGGAGGGGATCGTCGCGAAGCGGCGGAACGGGATCTACCGGCCGGGCTACCGCGGCTGGGTGAAGGCCAAGACGCAGCCTACTGGCGGCGCGAGAGCGAGGTCGCGCACATGCAGCGTGGTGAGCGGCGAGCGCGTCTCACGACCGCGTAACGACGCCTCCGTACGGCGCCATGCTGTAGGAGTGACGCCGTGGATCGCCGCCGGGTAGTCCATGAAGTCACCGCCGACGACCTCGGTGTTATCGCGGTGGCTTGACCGTGTTGGTCAAGGACGCGCTCGCGGTGTTCGCGCTGGAGTCGGTCGCCGTGCAGCTGACGCGCGTGCGACCGATTCGGAACTGACTTCCAGAGCGCGGGGCGCACGCGGTCGGAACCTTGCCGTCGTTGGTGTCTGTGCCCGTAACGGTGTAGGTGACGAGGGCATGTTTGGCGCCCTTGGCGGCGCGTACCGTCTTCGGCCTCGCACCGCTCAGGGTCGGTGGCGTCGTATCGAACTCGAGGCCGGGGACAACTAGCGTCCCAGTCCATGTGTCTGTTCCAACGCCGCCCGCGGCGTTGTGATCCAGCGTTCCGCTTCCGGACGCGCCTTGGTAGGCACCCGTGCCGCCGGTGATTGTGAAGTCCTGCGGCTCGTTTCGAAGCGACTCGAGATCCACGCATCGTTTGCCCTCCGCGAGGGCGAACTGGATTTCGCCCTTGCCCACAACGACGAGCCGCCCGATGTTGGGCTGCGGCCTGCCGTCTTCGGCGGTAGGACAAGTCGGGGACCCCAGGCGGTAATACCACGGGTAGGTCTGGGTCACGCTCCCTAACCCTGGAAACGCGCCCTTTCCGATTCGCGCTCGACAGCCTCCCGCGTCCGCAGGCGCTCCAGGTGGGCAGGGCGCCTCTGGGGAGACAAAACGCAGCGCCGTCTGCAGACCGAGCCTCCCAGCCGCCAACGGAGACGACATGCCGCCCTGCGCTACCGGGATTGAGATCGCGATGGCCGTCAGCCCGAGAAAGGCGACCGTCGCGATCCGGCGGGCCGTCCTGTCCACCAGATGCCTCCTCATTCAACGTGAGAGAGGGAAGCCTCCCTCCCTACACCAGAACCCGTGAGGAGCCGCAGAATCTTGGGTCGATCGCCCCCGCGCGAGGCCTAACGCACGTCGAGTATGTCACACCCCCGCGAAATCATGGCGCTCGCGACGCTGAGGTGGACACAGATAGTGGTCATGCCGTCTTCGCTCAGCCATGCGGTCCCTAAGACGCTGGAGTCACAGCGACCGCCTCGCGGGCGATGATTCTCTTGGTCTTCTCGTCACGGTGCTCGTTCGGAAAGGGCTGTGCCGTGGACCACCGGGCTACGAGCGGGTGGTGGCGGCCTTCGCCACACCCTGACGCTCCGCGGCCTTCTTGAGCGCGCTCATCGCAGTTGCGAGGTCGCGCGCGCTCGCAACCGGGAAGTGCTCGATCTTGCCGTGCCCGTCTGGCACGTAGAAGCAAAGACGCCGCTCACCGAGCATGACGTATCCGATTGTCTTCCCCTCGTAGCTCACAATCTCGCACGTCCCGCCCTTGGTCAACTGGGCCGGGAGTTCGTGCAGCGCGGCCCGTGAGCGCTCGACGAGCGCGGGGTCGACCGACTCCGTCGTCTGCTTCTTCGGCGGCATGGTGGTCACGATCGCCTCTCGTTGGTGCTTCGTCAGCCCGGTCCGAGCGTCGAGCGTGGTCATGACGCGACTGCTGAGCCGGGACCGCGAAGCGAGGAATGGAGCGTGCGCGTCATGGCAGGAGCGACGCTAGTAGCGGTTTTCAACCCGGGCGTCCGTAGTTGTTCGCACGCTCACCAACGGAACTACCCATCGCCTGTCCCGAGCGTCCTAGCGACGAGGGGGACAAGGAGTTTGTGCCGCATGATCAGTGGCTATCACTCGAACGGCGGCTCCGACCCGCGCCGCTTCGGCCGCGAGGGTTCGCGAGCCGCTGAATCGGTGTTCCGCTCGCTGGTCTTGCGCCTGCGGTTGTTGCCTTCTCGCAGGCGATCCCGTCCTTATCGCGGTCGAGGCCGCGGTTGTAGGACATCGCGAGGTTGTAGAGCTTCGTGCTGCGCCTGAAGTTGGTCAAGGGCGTGTCACTCGTCTCTGTCTCTTGCGCCCGACTTGCCGAGGCCGTGCGGGTACTTCTTGTTCAGGTTCGTGCAGTTCTTTGTAGAGCGTGCAGTTCTTTGTAGAGCAGGGGTGCGGCGAGGCGGCCCTGTCCGCGGCCCGACGCGACTGTTAGGCGGCTACGCCTGGGAGGGGCAGGTCGAGTTCGAACCAGGTGAGGTTGTGGCCGTTTTCGAGTCCTGCGCCCCATCGGCTTGACATTGCCTCGACGAGTGCGAGGCCGTATCCGCCGTCGTGGATTGGCGGCTTGGGGCGGGCTGGTGTGGACGAGCTATCTGCGACTTCGACGCGGAGCCGTTGGCGCTCGACCAAGACGACGAGGTCAACGGTCGCCTTGCGGCCCTGCGGCCCGTGTCGGACGCTGTTGGTGACCAGCTCGGTCACCAGGAGACGGGCCGTCTCGAGTTGCTGTTGGGGGATCGCTGCTGCGACGAAGGCGACGGCGTCGCGTGCGAGTTTCGGCGCTTCCGTGTTGGCGGGAAGCGTGCGACGAAGTTCGGCAGGCGTCCACGGCTCGCTGCCCACTGAGTCGTTCTCTTGCGCGACTCGCAAGATCCCGCAGTTCGTCCTCGGTGAACCGGTCTAGCCACCATTGCCGCATCGCCCGTGGGCTCGGTTACCAGTGCGCGTCGAATGCCAGAGGCAGAAGCGTGTACCAGGGAGCGAACCATGCGATCGTCGGTAGCCACATCCAGGCGCGAGTCGTCGTAAAGACGCGGGAGAGCGCCGGCAGGGCGAGCAGGAACGCAAGCACGACGCTCGTCGAGATCCGCCCTGCCGAGGCGTAGTCCTCGTAGGCTTTCGCCGACAGGAACACGACGAACACGACCGCGTTCGCGAGCAAAGCCCAGACAGCCGGCGCTCGCGCGCCTCGACGAAGCGCGATCAGGGCGAGCGCAACGCAGAACGCTCCGGGCAGGAGCACGGCATAGACGCGCTGCAGCTCGACGCCTCCCCACGGGAAGTAGTGAGCGATACCGCCGAATGGCACCGGAGTCGGCCGCAGCTGAGCTGGAAGCCCGGCGTTTCCGAGCCACTCGTCGAGGAACACGAACCGGTACGCGAGGTACGGTGCGAGCGAGCCGGCCGCGAAGAGTGCTGCCCCGGCACGTCGGCCCTGGACGGCAAGCGCTCCAGCCCAGACGAGCATGAACACGGCCGCTCCCTCTCGCGTCAGGATGGCGACGGCGAAGACCGCCGCGGAGAGCATGATCCGGCGCGGCCGGTCGTAGTCGAAGACGAGCAGCGCAACAGCGGTCAGGGCGTAGGCAAGCGGTTCCGAGAGATCGCGCCAGACTCCGTAGAAGACGCCGGGGAAGGCGGCGTAGAGCAACGCGAACCACTCCGAGAAACGCTCGCGGCGCAACCATGCCGCGATCGCCCAGGTGCCGATCGCGACCGCGAGCAGGTTCACGACGACGAGGGCCAGGGGAAGCGCCCCTTGACGTCCGAGCGCGAGCCCGCGCGCCGCGAGCGGATAGACAATGCGGCCGTAGCGGTAGCTCGCGTTGTCGAGGTACGGGACCGCGCCACGCGGGTCACGCGCGATGTAGAGGAAGAACTGTCCGTCGTATCCGAACACGCTCGTCGCGTGTGGGGCGTCACGGGCGATCACGGGGCTCGCGTCGCTCGCGGTGACGAAATGTCTCCCGATGGCGGCCCAGTCGCGCCAGTCGTGGCCGATGTGATGTGCCCAGCCTGCCCATGCGGCGTAGAGAAGAGCCGCGGTCAGCGCGACGAGGGCGGGCGAAGAACGGTCGACCCGCGGCACGCGGGCGATGCTACTCGGCCGCGATCGCGCCGCGTGCAGAATGTCACAATCGTCGCAAGACTGCGGCGTCGCCGCCGCTCGTCGCACCGGCAGCAACCACGGCCTCGTAGTCGACCGTCTTCCCCGCGATCCAGTCGACCTTCGCCGCATGCTTCGAGCTCTGTCTGGTGGCGCAGAAACGCGGGCCCCCCGAAGGCAGGGAGCCCAGTCTCCGTCTTGCGCAACTTCCAGTGTGAGACACTAATTTGCGGTAATGCAACACGCGTTGATTCCTTCGAGACGTGCGCGGCGGTCCTCCCTGTCGACGGGGGAGGCCGCCGCGGTGGCGTCGTGTCATCCGACAACGATTCTGCGAGCGATTCAGAGGGGCGAGCGCCCGGCCTTCCGACTCGGACGCCACGGCGACCACCGCATCGAGGCCGACGCGCTCGCCGCGTGGCTGCGACCCGCAGCCGGGAGTGACCAGTGAGGATTGGGAGTCTCATCGGCCGATCTTCGATGCCCACCGACGGTGAGCGTGAGCTGCGCGACGCCCGCAGCGCCGCCGCTCGCCGGAACCCACGCTGGCAGGAGATCCCGACGACCTCGTCGTCCGTGGCCACTGCCTCGTCTGCGCGACAACGGACGAGGTGTTCGTGCCGCACCGCGGCGTTGTGTTCGAGCGCGGCAGGGTTGAGCTCAAGTCTTTCAGGCTCGGCGTCTTCGCGCTGCGGACGACCTAGCCGGGTAGAAACTGGCGTGGAAAGAAGGGCGCCTTACGGGGCGCCCTTCGCGTTTCTGGCTTGCCTAAAGGGATCGGCAGCTCCCCGGGTTGGACTCGAACCAACAACCCTCCGGTTAACAGCCGGATGCTCTGCCAATTGAGCTACCGGGGAAAGGCAGCGAGCGAGAAGTGTAGCCGGGCGCGTACCTCAAAGCCGTCGCGGCGGCCTGGGAAGGACAGCAGTTGCCGGGCGCGAAGAGATGGAGTTCCGTGCGGAAAGCCATCGTGATTGTCCTCGCCGCGAGCGCGGCCCTGGCGACTGCCGCGCCATGCGCGGCTGCCCAGAGCGCAAAGGTCGCGGCGCTCCAGGTCGCCCTGCGTTCGCAGGGCCTCTACACCGGCGCTGTCGACGGGCTCTCCGGGCCTATGACGCGCGAGGCGCTGCTCCGGTTCCAACGCCAGAACGGGATCAAAGCCACGGGGAAGGTCGGCATGGCGACCCGATGCAAACTCGGCAAGCTCGGGACGCCACTCCTCGGCCAACGACAGCTCTCTCCCGGGCGCGTCGGCTGGGACGTTGCCTCGCTCGAGTACAGGCTCCGCGCCTTCGGCCTCTCCGCGAAGCGGGTCGACGGCCGCTTCGACGCCGCCACGGCCGCCGCGTTACGGCGGTTCCAGCGCGCGCGTGGTCTCACACCCGACGGTGTCGCCGGCGCGATGACGTTCCGCGCGCTCGCACACCCTGCGAAGCACGGCGCGAAGAAGCCGAGGGCGCGTCCTGCGCGCCGCGCGGTTGTCCACGTCGTGAGGCCCGGCGAGGGGTTCGCCGTCATCGCACGTCGCTACCACGTCGGCGCTGCCGCGCTTGCGCGGGCCAACGGCCTCCGGCTGACGAGCGTGATCACGCCCGGCCAGCGGCTCCGTATCCCCGGCGCTGCGGCTCCAGCGAAGCCGGCGCCGACGCGCGCTGCGCCGACGGTCGTGCACGTCGTCCAGGCGGGCGAGGGATTCATCGCGATCGCGCGACGGTACGACGTCCCCGCCGTGAAGCTCGCCCGCGCGAACGGGCTCGTGCTGACGAGCGTGTTGACGCCCGGGCAACGCCTCAGAGTGCCCGGCCGCGTCGTCGCGACACGGACCGCCCGCGCCGCCGCGCCTCTCCTCCGGCACACGGTCGCGGCCGGCGAGAGCTTTTTCTCGATCGCCCAGCGCTATCACGTCAGCCCCTGGCGGCTCGCGCGGGCAAACGCCCTCTCGCTGATGTCCACGATCGTGCCCGGGCAGCGGCTCGTCCTGCCGCGCGGCGCGCACCTCGGCGGGCCGCGCACGCCGGTCGACCGGACGACTGTCGCGGCCGCGATCGATCGCTGGTCGGCGGCGTACGGCGTCGACGCGAAGCTGGCGCGCGCCGTCGCGTGGATGGAATCGGGGTTCCAGCAGGACGTCGTCTCGAGCGCCGGCGCGGTCGGCGTGATGCAGCTCCTGCCGGAGACCTGGGAGTGGGTCGACACGATGCTGCTCGGGGAGGTGACGCCGCGGACATACGACGGGAACGTGCGCGCCGGCGTGCGCTACCTCCGTTGGCAGCTCGACCAGTTCGACGGCGACGCGCGCCTCGCGCTTGCCGGCTACTACCAGGGCGCGCGCGCCGTCCGCGAGCGCGGGCTTTTCGACGATACGAAGCAATACGTGTCGGTGATCCTCCAGCTCTACGGCGCGGTCTGAGAGCCCTCGAGCGCCACGCGCGCCGGGCGAAGAAGGGCGGCGCCGCTTCGTCGCGTCCGAGCGCCAGGAGGCACTCTGCGATCTCCTCGAGGACGTGACCATCCGTCTCGCCGAGCGCGTCGAGCTCTGCGAGGAGCGCCTCTTGCGCAGCGAGCGCTTGCGCCACGTCGCGGCGCGACCGTAGACACCGAGCGATCGACCAACGCGCGACTCGGGCGCGCTCGACTCGCCCGTCCGCGCGGAAGGCGTCGCGCGACTGCTCGAAGAGCGCGATCGCGCCGTCGACGTCGCCCTCAGCGTGGCGTGCCCACCCCATGTGTTCGCGAGCGACCCGATCCACCGCCGCGCGCTTGGATCGTGGGATGTCCGGGCGAGCTCCATCGCACGCTCGTGCCACACGCGCGTCGACTCCGCCCGCTCGACGATGCCGAGCATGTGCGCTGCGTCGACGGCCAGGCCGTCCTGGTTCGCCTCCCGGGCGATACCACGCGCGACGAAACGCAGCTGCTCCTTGCCCCGGCCATCCGGCCGTGTTCGCAACCCGCCCCCGCTCGAGCTCGATCCGGATCCGTCCACGGAGGTCGTCGGCGCGCAGCGCCGCCTCCGCCTCGTCGAGCGCCCGGTCGGCGTCGCTGAACCGGCGCTGAAGGCCATGCGATCGCGCCAGCTGGATGAGTGCTTCGGCAAGGATCGGCTCGTCCGCGGCACGCGCGCGCTCCACGAGAGCGCGAACCCGCTCGTTGCGTCCGGCGGGGTCGTCGACTCCCAGAGGGCATCGAGCTCGATTGCGTCCGCCAAGGCCGCTACAGGGACGAGGCGCTCTCGTACGCCTGCCGAGCGGCGTCGCCGACCGGAAGAGCCCAGAAGTCGTCCGGCGTGGAGAAGACCTCGACGTCGAGCGTCCCGTCCCAGCCGACGGCTCGGAGCGCGGCGACGAGCTCGGCGGAGCGGCCGTCCGCCTGCGGCAGCCGGCGGACGCCGGGAACCGGCTCGGGCAGCTCGTCCGCCACGTGCAGCCCCGTGAAGCGCCCGCGGGCGGCGACGACGTCCTCCGTCGCCTCGTGAGCCAGGTTGAACGTGTCGGCCATGATCCCGACGTCGTCGAGTTCAGTCTCGTCGAGCAGCGCGAGCGCGTCGGCGAGCGAGCAGACGAAGCCGGCGGTGTCGCGTTGCGCGGGATGGATCGGCTCGAAGCCGAGGACGACTCCCGCTTCGCGCGCCGCCGCTGCTGCACGTCGCAGCCCGTCGGTCACGATCGCGCGGCCCTCGTCCTGCGAGCGCCCCCCGAGCGGACCGCTCAGGCAGAGCACGCACTCGGGCTCGTAGGCCGAGAAGCGCCGCACGGAAGCGCAGATCGACTCGATGCGCTCCTGCGGGTCGGCAGGGCCTTCGAGGCCCGGTATCGCGAGCGGCAGGATCGACGGCACCGTCGGGACGCAGTTCGTCACAGCGAGCCCCCGCCCATGGAGCAGCTCGAGGTTGGCGCCGTCGTCGGACGGCAGCTTGAGCTCCCACAGGCCGATTGCGTCGAACCCGCCCCGGGCATAGGCGTCGGCGTCCTCGGCGAAGGAGGCGTTGATCGTGGAGATGGTCGAGAAGGAGAGCCTCACCGTGTCGCCCGGCCGGTGTCCGACTTCAAGTCGGACACCTTGGGAAGCTTCGCCAGCATGCGGCGCGCCAGCGGCGGCTTCGCCAGCTCCTTCGCGACGAGGTAGCCCGAGCCTGCGCCGAGCCCCGGCCCGGGGTGCGTGCTCGCACCGACCTGCCACAGGTTCTCCACGGCCGTGCGGTGGCCGGGCGCCTGCGCGAACGGTCGCCAGAGGAGGTTCTGGTCGAGCGCGCAGCTCCCCGCGTAGATGTCGCCGTCGACGAGGTTCGGATCGAGCACCTCGAGGTCGGCGGGAGAGAGGACGACGCGTGCGAGGGTGGCCGACGCGAGGTTCTCGATCGACTCGCCGAGGCGCCCGACGATCCGGTCGGCGTACGCCTCGCGGAGATCCTCCGTCCAGGAGCCGTCGCCGACGTCGAGCTCGCCGGCAGCGTCGCCCTTCACCCTCCCGGCGGGCAGCTCCTGCAGCTGGATCCAGACGATCCACTTGCCCTCCGGCGCGCGGGACGGATCGACGGCGCACGGCTGGCCGGCGACGATCGTCGCCTCGGCGGGAAGGAGCCCCCTCTCGGCCTCGTTCACTGCGCGCGAGACGCCGTCGAGGCCCGGTGTCACGTGGACG
Source organism: Actinomycetota bacterium (assembly GCA_046732615.1). GTDB lineage: Bacteria > Actinomycetota > Thermoleophilia > Gaiellales > Gaiellaceae > Gaiella. The sequence goes on from JBKPNM010000196.1 coordinate 22,285, forward strand.
ATCGCCGTCCGCGCGAGCCGCTCCGGGTCGGGCCCCCGCCAGCGCGGCGGCTCGTCCATCGCGAGGTGGATCTGCATCCCGGCGCGCCCGTAGCGATATCTCCTCGCTGCGGCGGTCACCTCGGCAGGGACGTCGCGCTCCCGCAGTAATGAGCCGTAGAGCTGCGTCGGAGTCACACCGGCGACGATCGCGCGCGTCGCGTCGATCGTCTCGCCACCCTCGAGCACGACCGCGGTCGCGCGGCCTTGCGAGACGACGATCCGCTCGACCCGCGTGCCGGTCCGGAGCTCGCCACCGGCATCGCGGACGATGCCCGCGAGCGCGTCGACCAGCTTCACGCCGCCGCCGACGGGCACGGGCATGCCGCCGAGCTGCACGGCACACGCGATGACCTGCGTCATGAACCCCGACACGGCATTCTCCGGCCCGAGGCCCGTGTGGAGCACCCACGGCGCAAGAAGGCCGTGCGCCTGCTCGGAGCGGAACGTCGCCGTCGTCCAGTCGCGGCACGAGGCAAGCGCGCTGCCCGCGAAGTCGAGCAGGCCGCGCCGCCCGAGCCGCCGCAGGAGCCGCTGCCCGAGCCCGAGACCGGCCGGCGACCACAGCTCCGTGCCGAGGACGCCGAAGGAGAGGTCGGCGTTGGCCATGAACTCCTCGAACTGCCGCTGCCAGGCGGCGCCGTCGCCGTCGGCGAAGCGGTCGAACTCGGCGACGTTCGCCTCCAGCGACGTCTGGAGGAACATCGCCGCGCCGTCCGGGAACGCGGTCGCCGTCGGAAGGTCGGTGTTGAGGTACTCGAGACCGCGGCGATGGAGCTCGTCGCCGAGCTCCCCGTATGCGGCCGATCCCTGGAAGAGGGGATGCCAGGAGCTCAGCACCTCGTGCGTGAACCCCGGCAGCGTGTAGTCGGTCTCCGTCCGGATCGCGCCGCCGAGGCGGTCCGACTGCTCCAGCACGGCGACGGCCCAGCCGTCCCGCGCGAGCAGCGCCGCCGCCGTGAGCGTGTTGATCCCCGACCCGACGAGGACGGCGTCGAACCCGGCCACGCGGCGAGGCTACCACGGTGGCGGTTGCTTGACATGTCACCGACGGCCGTGTGACAGAATCGGCCTCATGCTGCTGCGAGAGGTCTCGTACGCGCGTCCTGCCAGCGTGGAGGAGGCGGTCGCGCTCCTCTCGGAGCACGACGGGGCGCGAGCGCTCGCGGGCGGCCAGACGCTCGTCAACGTCATGAAGCAACGGGCCGCCTCGCCCGACGTGCTCGTCGACCTCGGTCTGCTCGACGAGCTGCGCACCATCAGCGTGGCGGGGACGACCCTCCAGATCGGCGCGATGGCGACGCTCTCCTCGATCATGCGCTCGTCCGAGGTGGAGGTCAGCCGGCCGATCCTCGCAGAGGTCGCGGCGACGATCGCCGACGTGCAGGTTCGGAACCGCGGCACGCTCGGCGGGAACATCTGCGTGAACGACCCGACGAACCACTTCCCGCCCCTGCTCGTCGCGCTCGGGGCCTCGATGACCGTGCGCGGCACCGGTGGCGAGCGCACGCTCACAGCGGACGAGTTCTTCGTCGGCGTGTTCGAGACCGCCGTGGGCGAGGGAGAGCTCTTGACGCGGATCGACGTCCCCGCCGGCGGGAAGGGAGCCGGCGACGGCATGGCCGGCGTCACCCTCGGTGCCCATGGGACCTATGTCGCGAACGCGGCGGCGGCGGTCGCCGACGGGACCTGGCGCGTCGTCCTCGGCTGCGTCGGCGCCGTGCCGGTGCGGGCGACGGCGGTCGAGAACAGGCTTGCGGCCGCCGACGTCGACGAGGCGGCGGCCCGGGCCGCGGTCGAAGGTCTCGGCGCGACGCTCGACCCGCCGTCCGACGTGCACGCGTCCGCCGACTATCGACGCAGCCTCGCCGAGACGTCCGCCGTGCGCGCCGTCCTGCAGGCAGCCGAGAAAGCGAGGGGATGAGAAGTGGCGGCGACACCGACCTCGAGCCAGTTCGTGACCGTGACCGTGAACGGCACGGCGTACGAGAAAGAGGTTCCGGCGCGACGCTTGCTCGTCCACTTCCTTCGCGACGACCTCGACCTCACGGGCACGCACATCGGCTGCGACACGGGCAGCTGCGGCGCCTGCACGGTGCACCTCGACGGCGTCGCCGTGAAGAGTTGCGCCGTCCTCGCCGTACAGGCCGACGGCGCGCAGGTGACGACGGTCGAGGGTCTAGGCGACGACGAGCTGACGCCGCTCCAGCAGTCGTTCTCCGACCACCACGCGCTCCAGTGCGGCTACTGCACTCCCGGGATGCTGATGAGCGCGAGCGCTCTCCTGGCCGAGAACCCGAGCCCGACCGAGGAGGAGGTCAAGGTCGGCCTCCAGGGCAACATCTGCCGCTGCACCGGGTACTGGAACATCGTCGAGGCGGTCGTCGCGGCCGGGAAGGGATCGGCATGACCGCCGTCGAGACCGAGGGGACGACCACCCTCCAGAAGGGCTTCGTCGGGCAGAACGTCCCACGGCGCGAGGACAAGCGCCTCGTCCAGGGCGAGGGCGTCTACTTCGACGACGTCAAGCGGCACGGGATGGGGTACGTCCACTTCCTGCGCTCGCCGTATGCGCACGCGCGCATCACCTCAATCGACGTGAGCGCGGCGCTGGAGCTGCCCGGCGTCTACGGAACGCTGACCGGCGACGAGGTCGCCATCCTCACCGACCCGTTCTTCCAGATCGCCGCCGAGCCGGGCGCGCACGTGAAGGATTTCGCACTCGCCGTCGGGAAGGTGCGCTACGTCGGGGAGCCCGTCGTCGCCGTGGTGGCCGAGACGCGCGAGCTCGCCCGTGACGCGTCGGAGCTCGTGGTGGTCGACTACGACCCGCTCGATGTCGTCGTCGACGCCCGGAAGGCGCTCGAGGCCGGCGCGCCGGTGCTCCACGAGGACTGCGCCGGGAACATGTCCTACACCGGCGTCTGGGAGTGGGGCGACGTCGATGCGGCATTCGCCGAGGCCGACCACGTCGTGTCGATCTCGGAGCTGCACTTCGACCGCTTCAACTCGACGCCCCTCGAGCTCGACGGCGCCCTGGTCGAGTACAACCGCGGGACGGGGCAGTGGACGATCACGACGAACAACCAGTTCCCTGGGTTCGCGGTGATCATGATGGCGCCGGCGATGCGGGTCGGCACCGACAAGCTCCGCATGGTCACGCAGGACATCGGCGGCGGCTTCGGCAACAAGATCACGTCGCACCCGCAGCTCGTCGCGCTCTGCCTGCTCGCTCGGAAGCTCAACCGGCCCGTGCAGTGGACGGAATGGCGGACGGATTTCCACCAGTCGATGTCGCACGGCAACGAGCGCTGGTTCATGGACACCGAGGTCGCGGTCGAGGCCGACGGGACGATGACGGCGTTCCGCACGACGGCGATCGACGACGCCGGCGCGTACCTCCGCTACGAGCCACTCGGCGGCGTGATCTGGTCGCAGGTCGCCGCCGGGATGTACGGGTGGCGCAACCTCCGAGTCGAGTTCACGCAGGCGATGACGAACAAGGCCCCGTGCTCGCCGAACCGTGGCTACTCGCGGATGCAGCACCTCTGGTTCACGGAGCGGCTGATCGACATCGTCGCGCACGAGCTCGGGTTCGACCGCGTCGAGCTCCGCAAGAAGAACTACGTCCAGCCCGAGCAGATGCCGTACGAGACGCCGAACGGCTGCGTCTACGACTCGGGCGACTACCCGCGCTCGCTCGACATGGTGCTCGACCTGATCGGCTACGACACGATCGAGCAGCGCCGCGAGGAGGCCGCGTCGCGCGGGAAGCTGCTCGGCTTCGGCATCGGCTCGACGCTCGACTCCGGGACGAACAACTTCGGCCAGTCGCAGCTGCTGAACCCCGATCTCCAGTTCTCCGGGAACAACGAGGTGGCGACGGTCAAGCTCGACATCTTCGGGGAGGTCGTGGTCACCCTGGGCACGACCCCTCAGGGTCAGAGCCACGAGACGACGGCCGCCCAGGTCGTCGCCGACATCCTCGGCTGCGACGTCGACATCGTCCACGTCCGCGCCGGCCACGACAGCTACTGGAACTCGCACGCGGGCTTCTCCGGAACGTACGCGAGCCAGTTCGCGGTGACCGGCCTCGGTGCCGTGAAGGGCGCAACCGACGAGCTTGCGCGCCAGATGAAGACGCTCGCCTCGATGGTGTTCCAGTGCTCGATCGACGACATCGAGCTGGCGGACGGCTTCGCGCGCATGAAGGAGAACGCGGAGGCCGCGCTGCCGTTCATGGCGCTCGGCGCGATCCCGAATGCGAACAACGCCGGCTTCCCCGTCGACCCGCCGCCGATGAATTCCCGCTTCGTCTACCGGCCGCCGTTCGACGTGCCCGACAAGGAGCGGAAGTTCGGGAACCTGACGCTCACCTACTCGATGCAGATCCACGCGTGCGTGGTCGAGATCGATCCCGAGACGGGCGTCTACGAGCTCGTCGACTACGCGGCGGTCGACGACTGCGGCATGCGGGTGAACCCGAAGATCGTCGAGGGCCAGGTGATGGGCGCGACGGCGCACGCGATCGGCGCCGCGATGTTCGAGGTGTTCGCCTACGACGACGAGGGCAACCTCCTGACGCCGAACTTCTACGACTACCACGTCCCGCACACGCTCGACATGCCGCCGCTCAAGACGGCCGCGATCGAGTCGCCCTCGCCGTTCACGCCGCTCGGCACGAAGGGCATGGGCGAGGGCGGCGGCGGTGGGATCCACTGCATCGGCGCCGCGCTGCAGGATGCTCTGCGGGCCTCCGGCGGCGCCATTGTCACGTCGAGCCACAACCCGTATCACCGCGTCTGGGAGATGCTCCGTCACCCCGAGCGGTCACGCGAGAAGGTGGAGGTCAAGGGATGAAGATCGAGGGCACGAAGGAGTTCGACGCGTCGCGCGAGGTCGTCTGGAGCGTCATCAACGACCCGTCGAAGATGGCGAAGACGATGCCCGGCGTCGAGAGCTTCGAGATCGCCGACGACAGGCACTGGAGCGCGAAGGTCAAGGTGCCGCTCGGCCTCGGCGGGCTCAAGATGTCGATGCAGTTCACGAAGCTCGAGGAGCGCCCGCTCGAGTTCGCGTCCCTCAATGCCAAGGGCACCGGCGTCGGCGCGCTCATGAACATGACGACCTCGTTCACCCTCGCGGGGGAGGGCGAGACGACGCACATGGACTGGGAGGCCGACGTGAAGATCGCGGGCCCCGTGGGTTCGATGGGCCAGCGCGTGCTGCAGCCGATCATCAACCAGCAGGTCGGGAACGTGCTCGCCGCGCTCGACGCTCAGGTGCAGGAGGCGAAGGCTGCGGCCTGATCTGCGTCAGCCGCGTCAGACGGCCGGCTCGAGCTCGCGGAGCCGTTGTCGCGCATGAGCGGCCGACACGATATTGCCCTTCCGCTCGTAGCGCTCGAGCGCTTGCTCGAGGGCCTGGGCTGCCTCTGTGGGCTTCCCCCCGAGCTGGAGCACCTCGGCGAGGTCTGCGAACACGTCGCCCTGTCCGTTCGAGTCGTCGGTCGTCTCGGCAATGGTGACTGCCTCGCGGCCGAGCCGCTCCGCCTCTTGCTGGTCTCCTCGTCGGGCGAGCACCTTCGCCTTCACCGGACGCCAGTTCATCTGGTTGAACGCGTCGTCGCTAGCCCCGAGTCCGGCCGCGCGTGAAGCCCAGGAATCGGCTTCGTCCAGGCGATCGAGTTGGTAGAGCGCCTGTGCGTGGCATGACGCCGCGCTCGAGAGAAAACCCTCGTCACCCAACAGCTCGAGAATCCTGCAACCCTCTGCTCCGAAGGCGGCAGCTGCACCGGCGTTACCTGCCAGACGCTCGACGATGTTCGATTCGATGGCCGTCACCCCGCCGAGGAGAATGCTGCTGCCACGCTCCGTAAGCTCCGCACGGGTCCCGGCCAGCAGCGTGCGTGCGTAATCGAACCGGCCGTCCCACGCAAAGGCCATGGCACGCGACGCGCGGTGCCAGTGGTCATGGCCCGCGTGGGTTTCCTCCTCGTCGAGCCAGGTCAGGAGCTCGGAGACGGGGGTGGTTCCGTAGAGGCGGCAGATCGAGCGCCAGCCGCGCTGCGTATCGACGAGACCAACGCGCCGCGCGTGAACGGCAGCCAGTTCGTATGCCGCCCACGCCGCGTCCGTCCGGCCGCCGACGAACGCCGCCCATCCGCGCGCTTCGTACACGATGTGCAGCGCTACGTCGTCGCCGGCTTCGAGCAGGGCAGGCAGCGCCTGATCGGCCAGCGCCTCGAGCCGTTTCGTTGCGCCTTCCGGCGCGACGTACGTGAGGATGATCGCGTGCTGCAGGCGCCCGCAGAGCTCGGCGACCGGGTCACCTGTCCGCGCTGCACGCTCGGCGAGAGACTCCGCCTGCCGGAGCCCCTCCTCGCCACGGCCGGCGTTCACGAGGGCCTGCGCTAGCTGGAGCTCGAGCAAGACGTCGACCTCCGCCGGCGGCAGGAGCGCGAGCGCGCGACCGAGGAGATGCGCGGCTGCGCCGAAATCCTGGCGCGCGAGCGCCCGCGACCCGGCTGCCGTCAGACGCTCCCGTGCCGCGGTTGTCAGCGCGGCGTCATCGGGTAGCCCGACCTCGGCGCGATACATCCATGCGTGCTCGAGGTGGTAGCCGAGAAGTTCGTCCAGTTCCACGAGCGTCCGTCCGCGCGCCTCGAGCCACGCGGCGTAGCCCGCGTGGAGGTCGGCGCGCACGGATTTCGGCAGCCCGTCGTACGCAGCGTCTCGGATCAGCAGGTGGCGGAAGCGAAAGCCGTCCTCGCCCGGAAGCTGCGGTGGCTCGGGCCTGATCAGCTGCTTCCGGACGAGCGCCGCGAGGTGAGGCGTGACCTCCGTCTCGTCGGGCGCGAGAGCCTGGACGGCACCGCGGTGGAACGTCTCACCCTCGATCGCTCCTCGCTCGAGCACGCGCCGCTCGGCCGGCTCGAGCTGGTCCAACCGCGCGGCGAGCAGCGCCTGCAGGGTGGGCGGGACGGCGACCTCCCCGTCGGTCTCCCGCGCGATGGCCACCATCTCCTCGACGAAGAGCGGGTTGCCGCCGGCGGCGCGCACGATCCGCTCGCGCAGCGTCTCCGGGACGCGGTCGGCCAACAGAGCCTCGACGTCGTCTTCTCCTAACACCCCCAGGCGGAGCGTCACCGGCCACGTCGGGCGGTTCTCGACGAGCTCGGGCCGCGCCATGCAGATCAGCAGGATCGGAGCGCCCGTAGAGAGGAGGCCGACGTGCTCGATCAAATTGTGGAGCGTGTCCTCAGCCCATTGGATGTCGTCGAGCACGGCCACCAGCGGCCGCTCGGCGGCTGCCTGCTCGAGCGACTTGCGGAACGCCCAGGCGATCTCCTCGGGGGAGGTCGCGGCGTCGCTCTCGCCGAGGAGCGACCGGATGGCCGCCGCCGCTACCTCGTCGGAGGGCACGAGATCGAGCTGTTTGAGCACCTCGACGATCGCCCAGTAGGTGATGCCGTCGCCGTAGGGAAGGCAGCGGCCGCGGAGGACTGTCCCGTCGACTGAGGCGAGCGCCTCCGCAACGAGGCGGGACTTGCCGACACCGGCCTCGCCGACGACCGTGACGAGCTCGCAGCGCTGCTCGAGCTGCACCCGCTCCCACGCCGCTTGGAGGAGCCCCAGCTCACGCGTCCGTCCGACGAAGGGCTCGTCGTGCCGCCGCTCCACCACTGTCGGACGCCCGGTCAGGCGGTAGGCGGGGACGGGCTGGGTCTTGCCCTTCAAGACGAGCGGCTCGACCGGGACCACCTCGACGGCATTGCGGACGAGTTGGAGCGTCGTCTCGCCGATCAGCACCTCGCCGGGCGCCGCAGCCTGCTCGAGGCGGGCGGCGACGTTCACGGCGTCACCCGTGGCGAGACGCTCTCGGGTACCCGTGACCACCTCGCCGGTCATCAGGCCGATGCGTCCCTCGAGCCCGAGCGCCGGCAAGGCGTCCCGCATCTCGATCGCGGCCCGCACAGCGCGCAATGCGTCGTCCTCGTGCAGGACCGGCACGCCGAAGACGGCCATCACGGCATCGCCGATGAACTTCTCGACGCTACCTCCGTGGCCCTCGACGATCGCCTTCATCCGCTCGAAGTACGTCGCGAGAATCGTCCGCAGCCGCTCTGGGTCGACGGACTCCCCGAGGGCGGTCGAGCCGGCAAGGTCGCAGAACAAGACGGTCACCGTCTTGCGGTGCTCGCTCGTCGCCACCGATCCAGTCTAGGACCACGCCCATCGCATGCCAAGACGGCCGTCCGGAGGGTGTAGTGTCTCGTGACATGTCAGAGGTGCCGTTCCGAATCGGGGTCATGCAGCTGACGATGGAGCCGCTCGACGAGATGCTCGCGTCGGCGCGCGTGATGGACGAGGCGGGGATGGACACCGTCTGGCTCGCCGAGGCGTACCCGTGGTGGCGCAAGCACCAGATGGAGGCGCGCTCGTCCACCGTCGTCTCGGCGCTCATGGCGCGCGAGACGAGGCAGCTGACGATCGGCTGGGGGATCATCTCGCCCTGGACGCGCCACCCGGTGCAGGTCGCCATGGACGCGCGCGTCGTACAGGAGGCAGCAGGCCAAGACCGGTTCCTGCTCGGGTTCGGGACGTCGAAGATCTTCCTCAACAACATCAAGGGTCAGACGAAGAAGACGCTCGCGCCGATGCGCGACGCGGTCACGATCGTGAAGGGGGTTCTCGGCGGTGAGGCGTTCTCGTACGACGGCGACACCTGGAGCGCGGACGTGCCGGCGCTCTCGCCCGAGGCGCACACCCCGCGCGGCGTGCCGCCCGTCTACGTTGCCGCGACCGCGCCGAAGATGCAGGCGCTCGCCGGCGAGATCGCGGACGGGTGCCTGACACCCTCGATCACGACGCCGGCGTTCGTGCGCTACACGCGGGACAACGTCGCCGCCGACATCGACATCGGCTGCACGGTCGTCGCCTCGATCGACGCCGACGACCGCGA
>JBKPNM010000197.1:0-3497 GCA_046732615.1 Actinomycetota bacterium
CGGCGCTCGCGGCGGCGGCCGTAGCGCTCGACGTACAGCAGGCGCACGTCGCGAAGCGTCGAGCGGAGCGCGGTGTAGACCTCGTCCCGGTACCCGAGGCGATCGACGAGCCGGGCCGCGAGCGCCTCCTCTGCGGTGAGCGGCGCCCGGTCGACGAGCTCCCGCAACGCCGCCGGCTCGAGTCCGCGGGCGACGGCGATGTCGGCGACGATCGTCTCGGTGGCCGAGTCCGCGAGCCGCTGCGCCATCTCGCGTCCGGCCTCCGACATCTCGTTGCGGAGAAACGTGTCGGCGGCGGTCTTGTACTCGTGCCGCTGCCCGATCTGCGGCTGGACGCCGAGCCGGTCGAGTGCCTCGCGCACGAACACTGCGCGAGCGACCACGCCGGTGAGGCCGACGCCGCCGCTCGGCTGCAGCCAGATCTCCTCGAACGCCGACGCGAGGTGGTAGCCGACGTTGCCGGCGTCGAGCTCCCCGAAGCTCTCCGTCCAGGCGACGGCCACCTTCCCCGAGGCGCGGAATCGCGCGACGGCGTCGCGCAGCTCACCGGACTGGGCGAGGGTGATCGGACGCGGCCCGACGTGCGCGACGAGGCCGGCGACCTCCCCGTCGCGCTCGGCCCGCCTCAGCGCCTCGACCAACGCCTGGAGCACGGGAACCGCGCGCGCGCCGACGGCCCGCAGCGGCGTGGACGGCGGCGTCTCCGCCACGCCCCGGGAGAGGTCGAGCTCGAGGAGCAGCGGCCCGGCGGACCGTCCGAGCGTCGGCAGCGACGACGTCATGGCCATCGCTCCAGGTTACGAGAAGGCCCACCCCTCGCCGTCGGAGAAGGAGCGCAGGATCCGTCGCGCGACGACCATCCGGTGGACCTCGTCCGGCCCGTCGTAGATGCGCGCGCCGCGGGCCATCAGCGACATGACCGCGAGTGGCGTCTCGTCGGTCAGCCCCCGGGCGCCGTGGACCTGGATCGCGCGGTCGATCACGTCGCAGAGAACCCGCGCGGCATAGAACTTGAGCAGCGAGACCTCGACTCGCGCCTCCGAGCCCTCGTCGATCTTGCGTGCGGCGTCCATCGTCAGCAGGCGGCACGCCTGGATCTCGGCCGCCGAGTCGGCGACCCAGTTCTGCACCGTCTGCTTGTCTGCGAGCGGCCCGCCGAACGCCTCGCGCGCGTTCGCGTAGCGGCACATCAGCTCGAACGCCCGCTGCATCTGGCCGAGCCAGCGCATGACGTGGTGGATTCGCCCGGGGCCGAGCCGCTTCTGGGCGATCCGGAACGCGTCACCCTCCTCGCCGAGCGTGTTCGCGACGGGGACGCGCACGCCGGTGTAGCGCACCTCGCAATGCGTGCTCCACCCGCGACCGGCATGGCCCATCACGGGAACCGGGCGCACGACCTCGACGCCCGGCGCGTCGGCGGGGACGAGGATCATCGTCCCGCGCCGGTGCGGCTCCGCGTCGGGATCCGAGATCGCGAACACGACGGCGAAGGCGGCCCCGTCGGCGCCGCTCGAGAACCACTTGTGCCCGTCGATCACCCACTCGTCGCCGTCGCGCACGGCCCGCGTGCGGAGCAGCGTCGGGTCCGAGCCGGCGACGTCGGGCTCGGTCATCGAGAAGAACGACCGCACCTCGCCGGCGACGAGCGGGCGCAGGAAGCGCTCCTTCTGCTCCGGGGTGCCGAACACGTGGAGGATTTCCGCGTTCCCGGCGTCGGGCGCCTGGCACCCGAACACGAGCTGCGCGTACGTCGAGCGACCGATCTCCTCGTTGAGGCACGCGTAGTAGAGGAAGCCGAGCCCTGTGCCGCCCCCCTCGGGCGGCACGTGCGGCGCCCAGAGCCCCGCCTCGCGTGCACGATCGCGAAGCTCCTCGACGAGCGCCAGGCCGGCGTCGTCCTCGCGCCCGAACGCGGCCTCGTTCGGGTAGACGTGCTCGTCCATGAAGGCGCGGTAGCGGCCACGCGCCTCGAGGTACTCGGGCGGAAAGAGGGAGTCGGTCATGCCGACTAGGATCCCCGCGTGCGCCTCGGCCTGCAACTGGGGTACGACGACCCGTCCTTCTGGGTCGGGCTCGCCGAGGAGGCGGAGCGCTGCGGCTTCCACTCGGTCTGGACGTCGGAGGCGTACGGCTCTGACGCCGTCTCGCCGCTCGCCTGGATCGGCGGCCGCACAGAGAAGCTCAGGCTCGGCACGGCGATCATGCAGATGCCCGCCCGCTCGCCCGCGACGACCGCCGCCACCGCCGCGACGCTCGACCTGCTCTCCGGCGGCCGGGTGCTTCTCGGCCTCGGCACGAGCGGCCCCCAGGTGGCCGAGGGCTGGCACGGGCAGGCGTGGGGCAAGCCCCTCGCCCGCACGCGCGAGTACGTCGAGATCGTGCGGACGGTCCTGCGGCGCGAGCAGCCGCTCGAGCACCACGGCGAGCACTACGACATCCCGTACTCGGGCCCCGGCGCGACAGGGCTCGGGAAGCCGCTCCGGATCATCGTCCACCCTCCCCGCGCCGACGTCCCGATCTACCTCGCCGCGATCGGCCCGAAGAACGTCGCGCTCGCGGCGGAGATCGCGGACGGCTGGCTTCCGATCTTCTTCTCTCCCGAGCACTTCGCGGAGACGCACGCGCCGATGCTCGAGGAGGGCTTCGCGCGCCGGGGCGGCCGGCCGGACGGATGGGACCTCGCCGCACACGTCCCGGTCGTGGTGGCGGACGACGTCGAGGCCGCGCGCAACTTCCTGAAGCCGCTCCTCGCGCTGTACGTCGGCGGGATGGGCGCGAAGGGCCAGAACTTCTACACCCGGCTCGCCGAGCGGTACGGGTACGGCGACGCAGCCGCGACGATCCAGGACCTCTATCTCGCAGGGAAGAAGAACGAGGCGATCGGCGCGGTCCCCGACGCGCTCGTCGATGACGTCGCCCTCGTCGGCGACCCCGCCCGGATCGCCGACCGCGTCGCCGCGTTCCGCGAGAGCGGCGTCACGACCCTCGTGCTGCAGGCACGCCAGCCCGAGGCCCTCCGCCTGCTCGCCGAGCTCGTTGCGTAGGCGGCTCTACCTCATGCGCCACGGCGCCGTGGCGTACTTCGACGAGGACGGCCTGCCGGTCGCTGCCGACGACGTCCCGCTCACCGCGCAGGGGCGCGAGCAGGCCGAGGCGACCCGAGTCCTCCTCGACGGCATCGAGCTCGACCGCGTGATCGCGAGCGGGCTCCCGCGGACGACGGAGACCGCGGCGCTCGTCGCCCCGGGCCACGAGGTCGAGACCTGGCCCGAGCTGCGCGAGATCGCCGGCGACCGCTTCGCGGCGATTCCTCCGGAGGAGCTCGAGGAGGCGTTCGTCCACGCCTTCCACGGGATCGTGCCGAACGACAAGCGCTTCCTCGGCGGAGAGACGATCGGCGCGCTGTTCGACCGGGTGCTCGCCGCGCTCGAGCGGCTCGTAGGAGACGACGGCTGGGACACGGCGCTCGTCGTCGCGCACGGCGCCGTGAACCGGGC
>JBKPNM010000198.1:0-22868 GCA_046732615.1 Actinomycetota bacterium
GGCGAGTACGTCTCGGCGAAGCGCCTCCAGCGCCACTCGCGACCCGTCGAGGTCTCCCGCCCACTGGAGCAGCATCCCGTGCACCCAGCGCGGTCGGCTGAGGATCGGGTGCCATCCGAGCTCGCTGTCGAGAGCCAGGGCGCGTTCGATCGTCGCGAACGCGATGCCGTCGCCGCGTACCGACTCGTGCACGGCCACGTCGGCCAGCGCACCCGCCAGCACTCCTGTCTCGCCGAGCTGCTCGGACAGGTGGAGCGCATGGCGGGCGCGAGCCACCGCAGCGGCGACGTTGCCTGTCTGGTGAACGCTCCAGGCAAGTCCTCGCTCGGTCTCGATCTGCAGGCGAACGTCATCGCCGACCTCGGCAAGGGCCGCCCCGAAGAGCTCGGCACCGACGTGGTAGCCCTCCCTGAAGGAGCAGACCCACGCCAGCCGGTTGAGAGCCCGGGCACGATCGCGACCGGGCGGGGAGGTGCCTACGATCTCCTCGAGCAGCGCGCGCGCACGTTCCGTCTCGCCCGCCTCGAAAAGACACTCGGCGGCCTCGATGCCCCGTCGGCGCGCTTCATCGGCGACGTTGCTCGGCGTGAAGCGGCGGGCCTGCTCCCACAGCCTCGCCGCTGCGTCGGGGGCTCCGCGAGAGCGGGCTCGGCCGGCGGCCTCGTCCAGCTCGGCTGCGAGCTCGGCATCCGGCCCGGCAGCCGAGAGCGCGAGATGCCCGGCGCGCTCCTCGGGGTCGTCGAGCACCGTCGCGAGGCGGGCGTGCAGCTCGCGACGCTCTGCGCCCGTTGCACCGGCGTACAGAACGGACGCGAGGAGCGGATGCGTGAAGCGCACACGTTCGCCGTCGACCTCGAGCACACCCGCATCAACCCCCTCGTCGAGAGCGCCGTCGGTGCCGGATGTCCCCGCAGCAGCACGCACCAGGCCGACGGTCGCGCGCCGCAGCACCGCGACGACCAGGGCGACGGCACGGGCCGGTGAAGAGAGCCCGGAAAGGCGCTCGACGACGAGCGCGCGCAGGTTGTCCGGAACAGGGAGCGGCGCACCGGGCGTCCACGGCCGCTCGAGCTGGACGATGCTCCTCGCGATCTCGAGCGCAAAGAAGGGATTGCCGCCGGATGCGGCGTGGAGCTCTACGAGTGTCGGGCGGTTGAGCTGGACGTCGGCGCGGTCGCGGAGCAGGCGATCGAGCGTGTCCAGGTCGAGTGGCCCGAGGGCCAGCCGCTCGAAGCGATCGTCCGGCAGCGCCAGTTCCGTCAGCCCGGGCACGTTCCCAGCCTCCAAGCGGCGGGCGACCAGCAGTCCGATCGGTCCCTCCCTGAGACGGCGCGCGACGAACTCGAGCGCACTCGCCGACGGCCGGTCGAGCCACTGGACATCGTCGACCGCGAGGAGGACCGGTCTGCTCTCGGCCAGCGACCGCAGAACGCCGAGGAGGCCCAGCGCGACCGCGCGCGGAAGTGGCGCGGGGCCTTCGGCCTCCGCCCGGAGCAGTGCCACCTCGAGCGCGCGCCTCTGCGGCTCGGGGAGACCCGACATGGCTTCGGTCGGGATGTCCTCCAACAGGTCGCCCAGCGCTGCGAAGGCGAGCTGTGTCTCCGAATCGACCGGCCGGCTGACGAGCACGTGATACGACCGCGTCCGCGCGCCGGCGACGACGCGCTTCCACAGGGTGGTCTTGCCGATCCCCGCCTCGCCCTCGAGATGGAGCCCGGCCGGATGCTCCGCCACGGCGTCGAGGAACCGCTCCAGCGAGTCGAGCTCGCGCTCTCGTCCGACGACTGCTACTCCCTGCGAGGACATCGCGACTCCTCAGACGCCTGGGCTTCATCCCCGGCAGCTAGATCACGGCGCACTTGCGGCGGCGATTGCCAATGGTCGCACTACCATTCCGCAATGTCCACGTCGGCCCTGACAACGCCGCGCTCGGCCTGGGCGGCCTGGCTGCCCGTGCTCGCGTGGGCCGCCGTGATCTTCGCATTCTCGGCGATCCCGAGCCTGTCGAGCGGCCTCGACGGCTGGGACCTCCTCCTGCGGAAGCTCGCCCACGTCACGGAGTACGCGATCCTCGGCGCGCTGCTCCTGCGTGCGACACGGCGCCCCGGCCTCGCCCTCGGGCTCGCGGCGCTCTACGGCGTCTCGGACGAGGTGCACCAGCTCTTCGTCGAGGGACGCCATGCCGCGGCCGTCGACGTGCTCGTCGACACGGCCGGAGCGCTCGCCGGCGTCCTGGCCTGGAGCCGGCTCGCGGCACGCCGCGAGGCCGGCTTACGCTCGACTGGACCGTAGAATCGCCTCGATGGAACGCAAGGACGTCCCCGACCGCCAGCTCGACGCCCTGCTCGAGCGGCTCGACCGGATCGCCGCGCAGCTCGAGCGCATCGACGCCCGGCTCGAGGCGAGCGAGGGGCTTCTCCAAGTGAGCCGTGAGCTGCGGGCGCTCAACGACTCGCTGAACGCCGTCGCCTACGCAGCGCTCGGGCAGTCGCCACAGGTGCGGCGCCGCGCCGGCTGACCGGCGCAGCCGAGACGCGCGTCAACGTGCGAAGCGGTAGATCGTCCCGGCGGCCGAGACGGCGTAGAGCGTCGCCCCGTTGAGGCTCTCCCCGAAGGAGGTCAGCTGCGGGACGCTGACCGGCTCGCGCCGCAGCGCGCCGCCGCGCGTGGAGATGCTCCAGACCTTCCCGCTGCAGTAGTCGCCGAAGACGTAGCGCCCGGCGAGACGGGGGACGGCCTTGCCGCGGTAGACGTAGCCGCCCGTGACCGAGCAGCCGTCCGCGTGCGTGTACTGCGCCACCGGCTGGACGAGACGGCCCGGACCGAGCGTGTCGTCGCCGAACCTGCTCCGCCCCTCGTAGACGTTCCAGCCGAAGTTGACGAGTCCCGTCGTGCCGCGGGGCAGCCGGTCGATCTCCTCGATCTCGCCCTGACCGACGTCGCCGATCCAGAGGTCGCCCGTCCGGCGGTCGAAGCTGTAACGCCACGGGTTGCGCAGCCCGATCGCGACGAGCTCCGGCGTCGGCGACGCCCGACGGACGTCGAGCCGGAACATCTTGCCGAGCAGCGTGTCCGGGTTCTGCGCACGGTCCTCGGGATCGCCGCCCGAGCCGCCGTCGCCGAGCCCGATCCAGAGCTTCCCGTCCGGGCCGAACTGGAGGTTGCCCCCGTTGTGGTTCGAGTACGGCTGCTCGACGCGCAGGACCTCCGTGGCGCTGCCCGGGAGCGCGCGGCCGCTCGCAGCGCGGTAGCGGACGACCCTCGTCGAGCCGTCCCCGCGTGCGGTGTAGTTAACGTAGAAGGTCTTGTCGCGCGCGTACGTCGGCGGGAACGCGAGCCCGAGCAGCCCCTGCTCGCCTCCCGCCACGACGAGCGAGCGGACGTCGAGGAAGGGCCTGGGACGCACGCGACCGCGCTCGACGACACGGATGACACCGCCCTGCTCGACCACGTAGAGCCGGCCCTGCTCGCCGGGTGCCTGCGTCACGAGCACGGGCGCCGAGAGGCCCCGGGCGACGACCACGAGCCTCGGTGAGGCCGACCCGCCTGCGAGCGAGGCACCGGCGACGGTCGACGCCACGAGCGCGGCGAGAAGGAAAGAGACCCCACGCACCGTGGTGTCAGGGTATCGGTCGGGGTAGGCTCCGCCGCCGTGAAGATCGTCGTCGTCGGTGCGGGACAGGTCGGGTCGACCATCGTCGAGGCGTTGCACGGCGAGCACGACCTCACTGTGATCGACACGGTCAGGGACCGGCTCGAGCCGCTCGCCTACCGCTACGACCTCAGGACGATCGAGGCCAACGGAGCGAGCCGGCGCGCGATCCAGCAGGCGGGGACGAGCGGCGCCGACCTCTTCATCGCGTGCACCTCGCGCGACGAGGTGAACCTCGTGGCGTGCTCGTTCGCCCGCGTCGAGGCGCCGCGCGCGACGATCGTGATCCGGACGTCGAACGTCGAGTACATCGACCTGTGGCGCGAGGGACGGCTCGACGTCGACTTCGCGGTCTCCTCGGAGCTCGAGACAGCGCACGCCGTCGCCCGCTCGATCGGGATGCCGTCGGCCAGGCAGACGGACACGTTCGCCGACGGCCAGGTGCAGATCGTCGAGTTCGCGATCCTCGAGGGCGCCGACCCTGCCGTCGTCGGCCGCCCACTCCGTGAGGCGCCGATTCCCGACGACTCGCGCGTCCTCGCCATCATCCGCGGGCCATCGATGACGCTCCCGGGCGGCGAGGACGTGATCCGCGAGGGCGACCGGATCGTCGTGATCGGCTCACCGAGCGCCGCGAGGGCCTGGGGGGCGCTGCTCGCACCGGGTGAAGGCGTCGTCGAGGACGTCGTCGTCTACGGCGGCGGGCAGGTCGGAGCGGCGATCGCCCGCACGCTCTCCGAACAGGGCATCGGCGTTCGCGTGATCGAGCCGGTGCTCGAGCGCGCCCGCGAGGTGGCGGAGCAACTGCCCCGCTGCCGCATCTACAACGCGACGGGCATCGACCCCGACTTCCTCGAGCGCGAGCGGATCGGTCGTGCGCAGGCGGCCGTCTTCGCGATGAAGGAGGACGCGAAGAACCACTACGCCGCGACGCTCGCCCGCGTCCACGGCGTGCGGTTCACGATCGCCGTCGTCCACGACACGATCTCGACCGAGGTCTACGAGCTCTCGGGCGTCGACGTGACGATCAACCCGCGGGCCGTGACGGCGGAGGAGATCGTCCGGTTTGCGCACGACCCGCGCACGCAGCAGGTCGCGATGCTCGAGGGCAACCGCTACGAGGTGCTCGACATCACGACGCAGCCGACGAGCGAGTACGTCGGCCTGCGGTTCCGCGACATGCCGATTCGCGGAGCTCTGATCGGCGCGATCGTGCGCGACGGAAGGGCGGTGTTCCCGCACAGCGACGAGGTGCTCCAGGCGGGCGATCGCGTGATCGTGTTCACCGAGCGCGCGCGCGTCGTTGACGTCGAGAAGGTGCTGTGAGCCCGTACCGGGCCGCCCGCATCGGCGAGCGGGCGTGGCTCGGCATCGACCTCGCCGGCGCTCTCGGTCTGACGGGCACGCTGCTCGCGTATCTGAGCCTGTCGTCGCTCGTGCCGGCGGCTGTCGCGATCGGGTACGGCGAGCCCTTCTGGCCGTTCCTCGCCGCGGGCGCGATCACCGGCGGCGTCGGCCTCGCGCTCGCGCGGCTCGGCGGACGCCGCTCGACCGGAGCGATCGGCTTCCGCGAGGGGTACCTCGTCGTCTCGCTCACGTGGCTGCTCGCTGCGGTCTACGCCGGCCTGCCCTACCTGTTCTCCGACGAGGCGCAGCTCTCGCGCCCAGTCGACGCCTTCTTCGAGGGCATGTCGGGGTTCTCCACCACGGGCGCCACCGTCGTGACGGACGTCGAGACCCTCGACCGGTCGATCCTCCTCTGGCGCCAGCTGAGCCAGTGGCTCGGCGGCATGGGAATCATCGTTCTCGCGCTCGCGGTGCTTCCGCGGCTGCGGATCGGCGGACGGCAGATGTTCGAGTCGGAGCTGCCCGGCCCGGAGGTCGACCAGCTCGCCGAGCGGATCCGCGACACTGCACGCCGACTCTGGCTCCTCTACATCGCGCTCACGCTCGTCTTGATCGGCGCGCTTCTCGTCGTCTGGCTCTCGGGGCTCGACGACGCGCTCACCCCGTTCGAGGCGATCGGAAACGCGCTCACGACGATGCCGCTCGGCGGCTTCGCGACCGAGAACCGCTCGCTCGAGGAGTTCGCGCCCGTGACGCAATGGATCGTCGCGGCGTTCATGGCGCTCGCCGGCCTCAACTTCGCCCTGCTCTACCGCACCCTCGTCCGCCGCGACGCGCGCGCGCTCGCGCGCGACGAGGAGGCACGGCTCTACGGCCTGCTGCTCCTGCTCGGGTCGATTCTCGTCTTCGCGGAGCTCATCGACGACAACCTGTTCTCCGGCGAGGAAGCCGTCCGCCAGGCGTTCTTCCAGACGACGTCGCTCATGACCGGAACGGGCTTCGCGATTACGGACTACGTGAATTGGCCCACGCTGAGCGTGATGGCGATGATCGGGCTGATGTTCGTCGGCGCCTCCGCCGGCTCGCCGACCGGGTCGGTCAAGATCGTCCGCCACCTGCTCGTGGGCCGCCTGCTGCGCCGCGAGCTCCGTCAGACGATCCACCCGGAGCTCGTCCTGCCGATCCGCCTGAACGGCCGGCCCGTCGAGGAGCGGACGCTCCGTGCGGTGCTCGCGTTCGTCGTCATGTACATCGGCGCCTTCATCGTCGGCGCGGCACTGCTCGCGATCGACGCGCGCTTCGGGAGCGTGAGCCTCGACGTCACGGACGCCGTCGCGGCGTCGGCCGGCACGCTCGGCAACGTGGGGCCTGGACTCGGCTTCGCGGGGCCGATGGGGAGCTACGCGCCGTTCAGCGACTTCTCGAAGGTCGTCATGGCGCTCCTCATGTGGATCGGGCGCCTCGAGCTGCTTCCCGTGCTCGTGCTGCTGACCCGCAACTACTGGCGCGTGTAGGGCTTACTCCTCCTCGTCGCCAGGCCCGTCGGCAAGCAGCTTCCGCACCTCGCGGAACTGGCCCGCCTTGCCGACGACGACGATCGTGTCGCCGTCGAGGATCACGTCGTCCGGCTGCGCGCCCGCGATCGACTCCGACTCCCGCAGGATCGCGATCACCGTCACCCCGGTCCGCTTGCGGAACGCGCAGTCGGCAAGCGTCCGGCCGTTCACCCAACTGCCGTTCGGCACCTTGATCCACTCGATCTGGAACTCGCCGAGCGCCATCTCGAGCTCCTCGACGATCTTCGGACGCTCGTAGGCGCCGCCGAGGAGCGCGCCGAGCTGCCGCGCCTCGTCGTCGTGCAGCTCGAGCACGACCGCAGGCTCGTCGTCGCGCGCGCGGCGGTGGACGTAGACCTCGCGCTCTCCGTCGTTGTGCTGGATCACCGTCACGCGGCTGCCGCTCGCCGGCGTCATCACCCACTTCACGCCGACTCCCGGCAGGCGCGTCTCTTTCAGTTCGAGTGGCATCGCGTCTCCTTCGACCCTCTCACATAGTCAAGCAGCACCCCACTCACCCGGGCGCCCGCGCGGGCATGAGCACGCGCCCCAGGCGCTTCGACTCCTTCATCAGCACCACGCCGACCGTCGCGCTCGCGAGGACGTAGAGTCCCGCGAAGGCGACGATGTCATCGCGGTGCGCAGCCGCGAGCGCCGCGTTCCCGGCGGCGAGCTGGGCGAGGATGATCGTGAACTCGCCGTGGGCCACGAGCGCCGCCCCGGCGTTCACCCCCTGCCGTGCCGAGAAGCCGCCAACCCGCCCCGAGATCACGCCGACGCCCACCTTGCCGATCAGGGTCGCGACAAGCGCGAGCAGCACGATCCAGCCGACGTCGCCGATGCGGTCGAGCTCGATCGTCAACGCGAAGGCGAAGAAGAACAGCGCCGCGAAGACGTCCCGCACGGCGAAGAAGCGCTGCTCGATCTCCTCGCGGACTCCGCTGTCCGACAGCACGACGCCGGCCATCAGCGCGCCGATCGCCTCCGACATCTCGAGCTCCTTCGCGACGCTGCTCATCGCGATGACGAAGCCGAACACGGCGAGGAGGAAGAACTCGAGCTCGAGCCGGCCGAGCAGCCGGCCGAGCCACACTCCGAGCCACCGCGAGAGCGCGAGGGAGGCGGCGACGAACGCGAGCGCCTTGAGCGTCACTCCCGCTGTGGTGGCGACGGTGCCGCCGCCCGTCGCGACGAAGCCGAGCACGGCCGCGATGGCGACGTCCTCGAACAGGAGGATGGCGAGGACGAGATCGGTCTCGTCGTCCGCCAGGCGGCGGAGGTCGATCAGCGCCTTCACCGCGATCGCGCTCGACGAGACGTAGATGCATGCGGCGAGCACCAGGGCGGCGAATGTCGGCCCGAACGCGGCGAGGCCGACCAGCAGCCCGAGCCCCGCGTTGATCAGGAGGTCGGCGGCTCCCCCGAGGCCGACGTGCCGCCCGCTGCGGACGAGCCGGTCGACGCTGAACTCGAGCCCGAGGAAGAAGAGCAGGAAGATGAGCCCGATCTCCGCGACGAAGTCGGTCACCTCCGACGGCTGCACGACCTTGAGGAACTCCGGCTCGTTCGGGCCGAGCAAGATCCCGGCGAGGAGGTAGGCGGGGATCGCCGAGAGGCCGAACCGGCTCGCGGTGAGGCCGAGAACCCCGAGCACTCCGATGGTCACGGCGAGCTCGGCGAGCGTCATCCCCGCGCATTCTCGCGGAGGCGGCGCCTCGCCGTCGGGGTCACCCGCGCGTCAGCCGACGACGGCGCGCCGCAGGCGGTCTTCCACCCCCGGCTTGAGAATCGCGACGACCTGGTCGCCCGGCCGGATGACCGTCTCGTCGCGCACGATCTCGCCGACGCCGTTCCGCATCAACGAGACGAGCTTGGCACCCTCGGGGAGGGCGATCCCGGCCACGCGCTTGCCGGCGGCGGGCGCGTCGGGGGGGACGTGGAGCTCGACGAGCTCGAGGCCCTCGCCCCGCAACTCGAGCAGCCGCACGAGGTCGTGCTCGGGCACCTCGTGCTCGACGAGCCCGAGCAGGCCGGACGTCGCGCACACGGTCTGCGTGATCCCGAGGATGTCGAAGTGCGGCTGGTTGCGCGGGTCGTTGACCCGCGCAATCGCCTTCGGGACGCCGTAGCCCTCCTTCGCGAGCTGCGAGATGACGATGTTGTCCTCGTCGTCGCCCGTGACCGCGAGGACGATCTCGGGCGGCCGCGCGATGCCGGCGCGCTCGAGGACGTGGATCTCGGTGGCGTCGCCCATCAGCACGATCGGCCCCAGCTCGGCCTCGAGCTTCTCGAAGCGGTCGCGCCGCTGCTCGACGAGCGTCACCTCGTGGCCCATCCGGACGAGCGAGCGCGTGATGTTGGCTCCCACCTTGCCGCCGCCGGCGACGATCGCGTACACGGCCTCTACCCCGCGCTTCCGACCGGGCTCGCGTCGCACGAGCGGACGACGTCGGTCAGCGTCGCGATTGCGGTCTTGGTCGGGCACACCGTCCGGAGGCCGCGCTCGGCGTAGAACTCGGCCCGGCGGGGATCGAAGACGCGCACGACGACGCAGCCGACGTCGTACCGGCGCTGCAGGATCTGGCCGATGACGACGTTCGAGTTGTCGCCGTCGGTGGCGACGACGGCGGCGTCGGCGGTTGCGACGCCCGCGCGGTCGAGCACCTCGAGGTCCATCCCGTGCCCGACGACGAAGCCGCCGCGCCACTCGCCGAGCCGCGACAGCGCATTCTCGTCGTCGTCGACGCACGTGATGTCCCACCCGTCCGCGGCGAGTTGCTTAGCGACGGACGAACCGACGCGCCCGCACCCGATGATCACGGCCTTCATGGAATGAGGTTACTGGTCGAAGACTCCCTCGGGGAACGCGACGACGAGCACCTCGCAGGGCGCGTGCCGGAGGACGTGGTCGACGGTCGGCGAGAAGAAGCGCGACTGCCGTCGCCAGCGCGCCGACGACCCGAGCACGATGAGATCGGCGTCGCGACGCGTCGCCTCGTCGACGATCGCGTGGCCGATCGAGCGGGCGCGGACGGCCTCGGCGCGCACGTCGACATCGTTCTCCTCACCGAGGGCGCGCGCCTCCTCGACCGACGCCTCGGCCTCCTGCGCCAAGGCCGCGGGGAGTGGTGCTTCGAGCGCGCGCTCGCGCGGAACCTGCACGACGGTGATCGCCTCGATGCGGGCGTCCGACTCCTTGGCGAGCGCGACCGCCGTCGCGACCATCTCCTCTCCGATGTCGCCGAGCTTCATCGGCACGAGGATGCGCCGGAACGACGCGCCGACCGGCAGGGAAGCCCGCGGGTCGACACCCTCGAACATGCCTCGCTTCTGACGCATCCGCGTGACGGCGAAGATGACGAGACCGAGGGCGAGCCACGCCGGCCCTGCGTAGCGCGCGCCTTCGTGCGTCACCATCGCGAGCACGAAGATCGCCGCTGTCAGCGGCGCCCCGACGAGCGCCGCGAGCGGGACCTCCACCCCCCGGATCCGCACGTCGGGGCGTGCGCGGAAGGGACGCGGGAGGTCCGGCTCCCGCCGGCGCAGCCGGATCACCGCGAGCTGCGCGACCGTGAAGGCGAGGAGCACGCCGAAGCTGTAGGTGCTGGCGAGAAAGCGGGCCTCGTCGTCGACCGCAGCGCCGACGAGGACCACCGCGATCGCGATCGCCGTGATCGCGGCGATCGTCTCTCGCGAGACGAGCGTCCGGCGCTCGAACCGCCCGATCTCGCGGGGCAGCATCCCGTGGGTTCCCATCGAGTGCGCGAGCCGCGCGCAACCCGAGATGGAGGTGGTGATCGCCATCACGAGGATGAGCGCAGCCGAGAGGCCGACGAGGATCCGGAGCATCTCGACGACGTTCGCCGGCAGCTCTCCCTCGAACGCCGTCACGATGCCGACGAGCGGCGCCTCGAGCCACTTCGCCCCGAGGTCGGACGAGCCGGTCGTGCCCGGGAACGCGGTGACGCCGACGACCGCGACGAGCACGGTCAGCACGACGACGAGCCCGATCGCAGAGAACAGCGAGCGCGGCAGCGTGCGCCCAGGCTCGCGCGCCTCCTCCGCGAGGTTCGCCACCGTCTCGAGTCCGGTGTAGGCGAGGAACCCGAGCGGGATCGCGAAGAGGAGATCGTCGAGCCAGTCCTGTCCCGGCGCGAGCGCGAGCCCATTCGTCAGCGTCTCGGGCGAGAAGACGAGCGCCAGGCCGATGAGCACGATCAGCGTCTGCACGACGAGGTCGAGCAGCGCGACGACGAGCGCCGGCCGGTGGAGGCGCGAGCGGCGCACGAGCCGCACGACGCCGATCACGCCGATCGCGCACACCGCGACGACGATGTCCCACGGCGAGCTGCGCAGGTCGTCGACCTGGAGGCCGGCACCGACGTAGTGCGGTAGGAACAGGGCCGAGAGCGCGATCACGATGAGGTAGTCGAGAAACAGCGCCCACCCCGTCACGAACCCGGCGAGGTCGTTGTAGGCGCGGCGCGTGAAGGTCTCGGCGCCGCCGGTCTCCGGGATCGCGGCGGTTCCTTCCGCGTACGAGAGCGAGACGAGGAGGAAGACGAGGCCGGTGACAGCGAGCACGACCGGGGTGAGCCCGAGCGCCGACGCCGCGACGATGCCGAGCGCCACGTAGATCGACGAGCCGATCTCGCCGTAGGCGATCGCAAAGAGCGCGGGCGCGTCGAGGACGCGCTCGAAGCCGCGAACCTTGCGGGCCACTACCGTCCCCGCTTCCGCTCGAGCTGGATCCGCGCGACGCCGAGCGCGACGAAGAGGCCGGCGAGGACGAAGCCCACGACACCGCCCCCGTGCGCCGCGGTCACGATCAGCAGCGCCACGCCGATCGCGACGAAGGCCGCGCCGAAGGCGTACACCGCTTTGCCGTACCAGCTCATGCCGCCCGCCGCTCCCGCGTCGCCGTCACCATCACACGGCACGGCGCCCTGCGCATCACCCGGTCGACCGTGGACCCGAAGACGCCGCGGCGCCGGTTCGTCAGCTCCTTTCGCGGCGAGCCGAGCACGATGATCTCCGCACCTCGCCGCTCGGCCTCGCGCACGATCTCGACGGAGGCGCTCCGGCCACGGACGAGGCGGCCGACGACGCGGACGCCGTATGTGTCGCCGACCGCCATCGCCTCGTCGAGCTCGTCGTTCGCGAGGCGCTCCTCCTCCGGCAACTCCGCGTCGAGCGGCAGCTCGAGCGGCACCTCGAGCACCGTCAGCGCGACGACGCGGGCGCCGCGCTCCGCGGCAAGCCGGCACGCGACGTCGAGCGCGTCGTCCGACGGCCGTCCGGGCACGATCGGCACGACGATCCGCCGGTACTCGAGCGCGAGCGCGGCGCCGAAGGCCGGGGGCGCCTTGACGGTCTCGCGGAGCGCCGCGCGCACCCACCGGCGGCGGTAGAGCGCGTAGCCCAGGAGTCCGGCGATCATCCAGCCGAGCCCGACCCAGCGCGTCAGCGGGTTCTGCACGAGGATCACGAGGAAGGACGCGCCGGTCGCGAGCCCGCCGAAGACTGCGAAGACGGGCCACTCGACGCCGCCGAGCGACAGATTCGGGCGCGCGCGGTACGTGGCCGCGGGGTCCGGCCGCATCCGCAACCGCACCATCGCCGCGTGAGCGACGGTGAACGAGAGCGTCGCGCCGAGGGAGTAGAGCGTGCCGACGAACTCCACGTCTCCCGGCAACAGCACGACTATCGGCGCGACCCCCGCGAAGAGCACGAGCGCGATGTACGGCGTCTTGAGCTTCGGGTGCAGCTTGCGGAACACCTCCGGCATCTGCCGGTAGGTCGCCATCGAGTAGGTGATCCGCGAGGCGCCGATGATCCCGGCGTTCGTCGCGATCACGAGGATCGTCGCCGCGAGCACGCCGACGTAGAGCTCGAGCGTGTCGAGCAGGCCGCCCTCGAGGCCGAGGTTGTCGACGACCCCGAGGATCGGGTCGTTCGCATACCCGCCCTGCTCCGGCGGCAGCGCGAGGAGCGTCGTCAGCTCGCCGTCGATCAGCTTCACCGGCAGCGCCGAGAGCGCCACGAGCGGCAGCGTGAAGTAGATCGCGAAGACCGCGACAGCGACGAGCTTGTACGCGTTCGGGACGCTCTCCCCCGGCTCGCGCGCTTCCTCGGCGAGGTTCGACACCGTCTCGACCCCGGTGTAGGCGAGCATGGCGACGGGGATCGCGATCGCGAGGTTCCCCCACGTCGGCGCCGTGCCCCAGTGGACGTTGTCGACGAGCGTCTCCGGGCTGAACACGAGCGCGAACCCGAGCAGCACGAGAAGCACCTGCGTTGCGAAGTCGACCACCGCGAGGCCGATCGAGAGCTTCGCCGCCTCCGTGACGCCGACGACGTTCAGCGAGACGAGAAGCACGATCACGACCGCGCCGCCGACGATGTCCCAGGGATTCGACTTGAGCGGCTCCCAGAAGATCGAGAGGTAGTGCGGGACGAAGAACGCGGACGTCGCGATCGTGACGACGTAGACGAGCATCTGCGCCCACGCGGCGCCGAAGCTGATGCGCTCGTCGAACGCGTGCCGCGCGAAGCTCGACGACCCGCCCGCCTCGGGGAAGCGGACGGTCCCCTCGGCGTAGGTCGCGGCCGTCGCCGCGAAGACGATGCCGGCGAGGACGAAGACGAGCGGCGTCAGCCCGAGCGCGAAGACGGCGGTGAGGCCGAGCGCGTAGTAGATCGAGGAGCCGACGTTGCCGTACGCCGTGGCGAAGAGCGCGGGCGTCCCGAGCACCCGCTCCATCCGCACTTCGCGGCGCCGTCGGCTTCCCGGCACCGCCGCAGTCTAGGCGTGGGGGAACCCATGCTTCCCCCACGAGCCCCCTCCTTGGCGCAGCAACACGGACACGGCAGACTGGCCTCCCGGCCGGCAAAGCCGACCTCCGGCCGCATATCTCAGTTCACGGGCCAGTCGAGGAACGTTCAGCCGTCGCGGCCGACGGGCGATTCACTCGCCCGAGAGGCAAGGCGTACCGTCGCTGCACCGCAAGCCCGGACGGAGGGGGCTCGCGGGGGAACCCTGGGTGTTCCCCCGCGTGCTACCCGTGTATCGAGGCGATGATCGGGATGATCAGGATCGCGACGATGTTCGCGATCTTGATCATCGGGTTGATCGCTGGACCGGCGGTGTCCTTGTAGGGATCGCCGACGGTGTCGCCCGTGACGCCGGCGGCGTGCGCCTCCGAGCCCTTCCCGCCGAAGGCGCCGTCCTCGATCAGCTTCTTCGCGTTGTCCCAGGCGCCGCCGCCGGAGGTCATCGAGATCGCGAGGAAGAGACCGGTGACGATCGTCCCGATCAGCAGGCCCCCGAGCATCTCCGGCTTGATGATCCCGACGACGATCGGGATCACGACGGGGATCAACGCCGGCACGAGCATGCTCTTGATCGCCGAGCCCGTGACGATCGAGATCGACGTCGCGTAGTCGGGCCGCGAGGTGCCCTCCATGATCCCGGGGTCCTCCCGGAACTGGCGCCGGACTTCCTCCACCACCTCACCGCCGACCCGTCCGACGGCGGTCATAGCCAACGAGGCGAAAAGGAACGGCATCATCCCGCCGACGAACAGGCCCGCGATCACCCACGGATCGGCGAGGTCGAACGTGACGTTCAGGCCCTCGTCGGCGAGGCCGCGGACGTACTCGTCGAAGAGGATCAGCGCCGCGAGGCCGGCGGAGCCGATCGCGTAGCCCTTCGTGACGGCCTTCGTCGTGTTGCCGACCGCGTCGAGCGGGTCGGTGACACCGCGTACCGACTCGGGCATGTCGGCCATCTCGGCGATCCCGCCCGCGTTGTCCGTGACAGGCCCGTACGCGTCGAGCGCGACGATCAGGCCGGTCATCGAGAGCTGCGCCATCACCGCGACGCCGATCCCGAAGATCGACTCGTCGGCGGCGTAGTACGAGCCCACGACCCCCGCGGCGATCACGAGCACGGGCAGTGCGGTGGCCTGCATGCCGTACGCGAGCCCGGCGATGATGTTCGTCGCGTGCCCGGTCTTGGAGGCCTCGGCGATCCGCTTCACGGGGTGCCAGCGCGAGCCGGTGTAGTACTCGGTGATCGCGACGAGCAGGAAGGTGACCGCGAGCCCGATCAGCCCGGGCACGTACAGCTGCCAGAACGTGAAGCGGTCGCCGTCGAACGCCATGGTGGCCGGGATGAACCCGATCGCCGAGAGGATCGTGGCGACGACGACGCTCTTGTAGAGCGCATTGATGATCGCGTTCTCGCCGCGGCCGACCCACGCGAAGAACGTGCCGATGACCGAGGCGAGGATCGAGATGCCGCCGAGCGCAAGCGGGTAGAGCCAGAGCTCGCCCGAGGGGAAGGCCGTCCCGAGCAGCATCACCGCAACCGCGGTCACGGCGTACGTCTCGAAGAGGTCCGCCGCCATGCCGGCGCAGTCGCCGACGTTGTCGCCCACGTTGTCGGCGATCACGGCCGGGTTGCGCGGGTCGTCCTCGGGGATCCCGGCCTCGATCTTCCCGACGAGGTCGGCGCCGACGTCGGCGGCCTTCGTGAAGATGCCGCCCCCGAGGCGCGCGAAGACGGAGATGAGCGAGCCGCCGAAGGCGAGCCCGATCAGGTCGTCGACCGCCGACTCGGGCGAGTTGCCGATCCAGTCGGTGAGGATCCAGTAGTAGCCGGAGACACCGAGCAGGCCGAGCCCGACGACGAGCAGGCCGGTCACGGAGCCGGCGCGGAACGCGACGCGGAACGCCGGGCCGATGCCATCCCGGGCGGCCTCCGCGGTGCGGACGTTCGACCGCACGGCGACGTTCATCCCGATGAACCCCGCCGCCGCCGAGAGCACGGCGCCGACGAGGAACCCGATCGCGGTGCCCCAGCCGAGCTTCGAGTAGAAGCCGATCGCGAGGAACGGCACTACGGCGACGATCGCGATCGTCGTGTACTGCTTGGTGAGGTACGCCGCCGCGCCCTCCTGGACGGCGCGGGAGATCTCCTGCATCCGCGCGTTGCCTGCGGGCTGCCGCAGCAGCCACCAGGTCAGGTACATGCCGTAGGCGATCGCGACGCCCGCACAGACGAGCGCGAACAGCACGGCGTGGTCAACGAAGAAGTCCATCCATCCTCCGGGTCAAGGCGCACAAAGTGACGCCGAAGCGGCGTCAGCGCGGGGGATTATGCAGCACAAGCCGGAAGGCTGCCCTACCTATGTGTGCGTCAATGCGCGTCAGCCGGTGGGCACCGTGAGCCCGACCTGCTCCGCGTAGATCTCCGCGAAGCTCGCACCCTCGGCGTGCCGCGCGATCTGGCGCTCCGCCGCGTTCCGCTCGGGGAGCCGGAGCCACGGCCCGGCGCCGATCTCCTCCGCGACCGGCTGCACCCACTCCACCAGCCGCTCGACCCGCGCCCGGGCCGGCAGGACGTCGCCCCGCTCGAGGTCGATGAGCTCGCCGGAGAGGCCGTAGCGGATCGCGCGCCAGGTGTTCTCCTCGATCAGGCGGTGCGGATGGTCGGGGAGCGGCTCCCCGTCGTCGAGTGCCCGAGCGCAGCGCGCCGTGAGCGAGACCATGAGCGCGACGAGCGACTGTGCCTCCCCCACGTCGGGTTGGGCATCGCAGATCCGGATCTCGACGGTCGGGAAGGACAGGTGCGGCCGCACGCTCCACCAGAGCTGCGTCGGCTCGTCGATCGAGCCCGTCTCGTAGAGAAAGCGGACGTAGTCGGCGTACGCCGCCCACGACGGCAGCGCGTCGGGGACGCCGCAACGCGGGAAGAAGCGCGTGAAGACCTGCGTCCGGGCCGAGTGGAGCTTCGTGTCGACGCCCTCGTGGAACGGCGAGCTGGCCGAGACCGCGAGCAGCTCGGGAAGCCAGTTGCGGAGCGCGGACGCGACCCTCACCGCGCGGTCCGCGCCCTTGATCGCGACGTGCGTGTGCATCCCGAAGGTGTTGTTGCGCCAGACGACGTAGCGCAGCAGCTCGTCGTTGCGACGGTAGTGCGGTGTGTCGATGATCCGCTGGTCGCGCCAGCTCGCCCACGGGTGCGTGCCCGTCGCGCCGAGCGCGAGACCGAGCGGATCGACGAGCGCCGCGAGCTGCGCCCGCCGCTCGGCGAGCGCCGCCGGCACGTCCGCGAACGACGCCTGTTTCCCGGTCTTGACCTCGACCTCCGAGGCGATCAGCTCGCCGACGAGATTCGGCTGGAGCTCGGTCCCCCGGGCGGCGGCCTGGACCTCCGCGAACCGGTTGACGAGGTCGAGCGTCTCGGGGTCGAGGAGCGCGAACTCCTCCTCGATCGAGACGGTGAAGTCCTCGGCCGCCTCGAAGCGCTCGTACGCGTCGGCTAAGACCTGTTCGTAGCGTGCGCCGCTGCCGGACTCGCCCATGGAGCGGGAAGGCTAGACGAGGTGCACCGGGCCGTGGCCTCAGCCTCGTTCCTCTTCCCGGGCGCGCGTTCTCCCAAGTGACACAGTGTCATTTGGACAGCTCGAGCAGCCGCCGCGCGATCCCGGCCCAGCTCCACCGCTCCTCCGCGACGCGACGCACGGTCGCCCGCAGGACGGCCCGGTCCTCGGCCGGCAGCGCGAGCAGTCCCTCCAGCCGTTTGCGCAGCGCGTCGACGTCGCCGGCCGGGAACGCGACGAGCGAGGCGAGCGAGGAGGGCAGGGCGTCCTCGAGCCCGGCGGCGACCTCGGCGAGGCCGGAGTGCCGCGAGACGACGGGCGGGCATCCGGCCGCCGCCGCCTCGGCCGCGACCATCCCGAACGCCTCCGGGAAGACGGAAGGGACGACGCAGGCGTCGGCGACGGCGAGCAGGTGACGGAGGTGCCGGTGCTCGAGCGGCCCGGTGAAGAGCGCAGCAACGCCGTTCGCGTCGGCCAGCGCCTCGAGCGCCGCGCGCTCGGGCCCGAACCCGACGACGACGACCCGCGCGTCGACGCCGCCGAGCGCCTCGAGCAGCACGTCGACGCCCTTCTGCTCGATCAGCTTGCCGAAGTAGACGACGGTCGGGCGCTCGCCGGCGAGAAACGTCGCGAGCCTCGCGACGTTTTCCTCGTCGGGCGCGCGCTCGTCCCGATTGCCGGGGTTCGGCTCGTCGCGCGCGGACTCGTCGAGAAGCGCCGCGAGCGCCGTGTCGCGCGCCGCTGGGCGCCAGAGCTCGACGTCCACTCCCGGAGGCACCTCGAAGACGCGCACGACGTGCCCGCACACCTCTTCCAGGACCGAGCGGATGTGCTCCGAGCCGACGAACGTGGCGCGCGCCCGCGACAGCGCCTCCGTGGCCCACGCGCAGAGGTCGGGACGACCTCGCATCGAGTACTCGAGCTCCGAGCCGTGCGCCTTGACGGCGAACGGGGCGCCGGACGCGACGCCGACGGGGCCGCCGAGGAGGACGTGGTTCGTGAAGACGAGGTCGGCCGGCAGCAGCTCGCGCACGGCCGCGGCGTTCGTCTCGACCCAGCGCTCGAGCTCGTCGCGCGAGCAGTCCGGCAGCCGCCGCACGTCGTCGTAGCCGTGGTAGCGGTCGAGCACGAAGACCGGCAGGAAGCCGCCGATGTCCGGGCGGAACGTCTCGGCTCTGCCGAGGTCGTACGCGTCGGGGCGCGACTCCTGGCTGAGGACGGTGACGTCGTGCCCCGCGCGGCTCCACTCGCGCGCAAGGGCCCGCGTGTAGACGTTCGACCCGGTGCCGCCGAGCAGGTAGCCGTGCCAGAGGAGGATGCGCACAGCGCACATCCTGCCCCGGCTCCCGGCTACCCGGCGCGGGAGCCGCGTGTCCCGGCGCGGGGGAGCCGTTGGGCTCCCCGGCGTCGGGCCTCTCCCCTTCGCCGGGCTCCGGCACGGGCGTAGCCCAGCGGCCACACCCGCGCCGGCGCCGCATCGGCCGGTGCAGGGCGTCGCCGCCGGCGCCACGAAGTCCGGTCTCCACCCCGCCGTCCGTCCCGGGACGGACGCGTGTAAGACCGGAGCCGTGTGTCCGCCGGCGGCTCCCCCGTTTCCGAAGGGGCGATGCCCGCGACTTCCGGCGACGACGAGCGTGCGCCACCGTGAGGCCGTCAGGCGACCTCGTGGTGTCGCGATCTCGCGCGTCGTGGTCCTCGCGGGCGATCGATCCCTCATCGTCCTACCAGCTGTAGTGCTTCTTCTTGAACGCCCAGATCGCGACCCAGTTGTCGTTGTCCCAGGCGGTCATGTTCTGCGTCGACGCCTGCGAGACGGTCGCCGAGTTGGAGACCGTGGCAGGACCGCTGGTCGCGGTTCCGCCGTTCGCAGTCGCCGCGCCACCGGTGCCGGCGCCGCCGGCGGCGTTGCCTGCACCCGTGTCGGTTGCGCTCACGTCGCCGCCGATCGCGGCGGTCGTGTTCAGGCCGGAGACGGCGTCCCCGGTCGCGTTCACTGCGCCGTACGTGGCGCCGCCAGCGCCGGTCGTACCACCCTGCGTCGTGTTCGACGTCGTGTTCGTGGTCGGGTTGGCGGTCTGGGTCGCCGTGAAGCTCCCGTTCGTGTTGCTACCGCCGTTCGCCGACGAGGTCGACGTCTGGGACGTGGTGTCGGACACCGGCCCTGCGGCGGCGCCCGTGGCGGTCTGGCCGAGGCCGTTGCTTCCACCGTCCCCACCGCGGCCGGTGTCGCCACCGACTGCGCGAGGGTCGCCACCGTCGCCCGAGTTGGGCGAGCTGGTCGACCCGCCTGCACCACCCGTTGCACCGGCCGACCCGCTGCCGCCGGCACCGCCGGACGCGTCGGATGCAGTCGGCGCACCCGCGCCGCCCGCTCCGCCGGTCCCGGTTGCGCCGGAGCCCGAGCCACCGTTGCAGGTGACGCAGAGGCTGCCACCGTCGCCGCCCGTGCCTGAGCCACCCGAGCCCGAGCCGCCGGCGCCGGCCGTGCCGGTCGCCGAGCTGGCCCCGCCGGCTCCACCGGCCCCACCGGTTCCGGACGAGGCTGCCGCCCCGCCGTTGCCAGCGTTGCCCGAGTCGGACGAGGTGTCCCCACCGCGACCGGTGTCGGCATTGCCGCCGTGACCGCTGTCGCCACCGTCGGCCGACTGGCAGCCACCGGCCATGACGCCGCAGAGGTTCGCAGCGCCGCCACCGGCGGACGTGTTGTCGCCCTCGTGGTTGGCGTTGATCGCGGCGGACAGGCCGCCGTTCGCGTCCTGATCGACGTCGCTCGCGGCGACGTTGCCGTTGTCGACGTCGACGTCGGTGGAGTTGCTGTTCGCGATCGAGCCGCCGTCGTTACCGACGGAGGCCGTATTGCCGCCGTTGATCCCGCCGGAGGTCGCCGCGCCCGTGGAGGACGTGGCGCTCTGGCTCTGGGACGTCCCGTCGTTGCCGGTGTTGACGTACCCACCGGCGCCGCCCGTGCCGGGGCCGCCAG
The DNA here is from genome assembly GCA_046732615.1 of Actinomycetota bacterium. Lineage (GTDB taxonomy): Bacteria > Actinomycetota > Thermoleophilia > Gaiellales > Gaiellaceae > Gaiella. The sequence goes on from JBKPNM010000198.1 coordinate 19,924, forward strand.
TGGCGGCACCGCCGTTGGCGGTCGCAGGCCCGGACGTCGCGACGCCGGTCTGGACGACCGTTGCGCTCTGGATCGACGCCTGGACGTTCGCCTTCAGAGCGTCCCTGTTGAACCCGATGTCCGCCAGCGCGTTGGCCGGAAGGACGAGCCCAACTGCGAGCACTCCGAGTGCGAGCAGTCTGCGTGACACGTATCTCACCTTCTTTCGTCACTGCCGAATGAACGAGTTGCCCGCCGGACCAGCGTCCGGCGAGTCACGTGGCGTGACGGAAGGTCAGACCGGGACGTCCACCTGTGAGAAGGCCCCGATCGGTCGCCTGACGACCGACCCTTCGCGCGCCCGGACGAGCAGCGGCGGCACGAGCGCGAAGGCCACGAGGATCGCTGCGATCCCCGACGGCCCTGCGCCGCCCGCTGCTGCTGCCGCGAGCGCAGAGACCCACAGGGGTGGGTCTCCCGCCGGCGGGAGTGGCGGCTCCCTGCCGGCGTCTCCGGCTCCCGCCTGATCCCCCGGGCGCGTGTCGAGGCGCGCTTGCGTGGATTGCGGGACGGAAATCTGTCTGGTGAGGCGCGACCCCGAAACGGGTCGCCCGGCGCCCGGCTCGGGGCGCACGAGCGGGACGCGCGGCGTGGTCGTCGTGCGCGCTCGCGCCGTCGGCGCTGCAGCCGAGGGGCGTCCGTGGAACACCACGACGTCGACGTCGTCTGTCGGCGGCACGGACGCCGACGCCGTCGCGACGGTCGAGAGAGCGGTCGGCATGCCGCTGAGCACCGTCTCGTCCGCGGTTCCGCCGGCCGGCGCCGCCGACGGAGGGGTGCAGAAGGCGCCGAGGTCCGCGCTCGACGCGTTCACCGGCCCGCCGGCGAGCGACTGTGCGGCCGTCTGCTGCACGATCGCGCAGTTGACGACGGTCGCCGCGCCTGCGATGCCGCCCGCAGAGGTCGAGACGGCGACCGCTTCCTGGACGACGATCGACTGCTGCGTCAAGTCCTGGATGTCGAGCGCGAGCGCCCCGCTCGACTCCTGGACGCCGACCTGGACGACGAGTACGCGGTTCGAGGCGGTCGCGTCGCTCGAGGCCAGGGGGCTCGAGGCGCCCCCCGCCCGCTGCGACGTGGTGGCGCTCGCGACACCGGTCTGGCCGACGTAGGCGATCTGCATCGCCGTCTGCGATCCGAGCCCGCCCACCCGGGCGGCGCTCTGCGCGACGTCCTGGTCGACCCGGGCGACCGCGCGGCTCGCGCTCCGCGCGTTCGCGGTGTCGCCGACGAACATCGGCGCCGTGGCGCCGGTCTGCTCGACCACCGAGACGCCGAAGCCGGTCTGCTCGACGACCGTCAGCTGACCTGCCGACTGGTCGCTCTCGCCGCCGCCGACCAGCGCGTCCTGGGCGACGCGCTGTTCGACGTCCGCCGCCGCATCGGCGGACGCGAGACCTGCGGCGAGGTGGGTGCCAGCCGCCCCTGCCGAAACGTGCCGCTGCGTCACGCGCACGCCGGCGCCTGCGTGCTGGGCGAGGTCGATCTCCTGGCCGCTCCACTGGGCGGCCGTCCCGTCCTCGTCGACGAGCATCGTCTGCTCGACGCGCTGGGCAAGATCTCCGGCGACGGTCGCGAAGGCGTGGGCGGTGACGCGGTTGACCTGCGGTGCGAGCAGGCTGGCCGTCGCGACCGATTCGACGTCCGACTGCGCGGCGCTCGCGGATGCGTAGGCGAACTGCTCGACCGTCACGAGCTGGCCGGCAAACTGCCCGCCGCCGCCGTCCTCGGCGACCGTCTGCGTGACGTCGGCCGTGACCGTCGCCACGGCTCTCGCGTCGACCACGTTCGACTGCTCGGCGCCTCCGGAAAGACTTCCCGTTTCCGTCGGTGGGGTCGTCGAACCGGTTGGAGCCGGTTGACCCGTCCACTTCCAGGTCCAGTTCCAGATCCAGACGCAGGATGCGCATGGGAGCGCGCCGTGCCAATCCCACTGCCACGTCCAGGTAGGAGCGCCCTCGCGCGTCCAACTCCAGTTCCACGTCCATGACCCGGGCGCCTGCTCGCCCTCCGTTGCCGCGCGGGTGGTGACCTGCCCGTGCTGTCCGGCCTGTCCGTTGGCGCCGCTCCAGATCCAGTCCCAGGAGCTCGGCTGCCCGTCGACCGATGCGCCGACGGCGTCCGCCTCGTCCCGATCCCAGTTCCAGGTCCAGATCCAGGCCTGCAGGCCGTTCGGGCCGGGCTGGGCCAGGTGGTCGCCGTCCACGACGACCGCGAGATCCGTGTCGAGGCCGTTGCCCGTCGTCGCCACCGCGACGCCGCGGTCTTCCGTGGTGGACGTGGCGCTCTGCTGGCTGACCGGGCTCGATGTTCCGGAGCTCTCGACCCGGACGGAAACATGCGTGTTCTGGACGTCGTTCTGCGTTGCCGTCGCGCTCGCGCCGTCGTCACCGGACGTGTTGGCCGCGGCCCCTGCGTCGTTCGTCTGCGTGACCGGCCCGTCGGCTCCGGGGGAAAACACCCGGATCGACACGCTCGTGTTCGTGACGCCGTCCTGCGTGGCCGTCGCGGAGGCGCTTTCGTCGGCCTCGCTCTGCCCAGCGGCCGCCGGGACGACCGTCGTCGACGCGGTCGCGGCCACGACGTTCGCCTGATCGACGCCCGCGTCGTCGCCGGCGCTGCCGACCCGGACGGTCACGGAAGTGTTCTGGACGTCTGTCTGCGACGCCTCGGCGGCCGCGGCAGCCGACTGGTCGCTCGTGGTGGGGGTCGACGCCTCGACGGCGGCACCGGCGTCCGCCTTCCCTCCGGCGCGGTTCTGCTGCGAGACCGGCGGGCCGTTCCCAGGCTTGTCGACCCGGACGTCGACGTTCGTGTTGCCGACGCCCTGCTGCTGCGCCCCCGCAGCCGCATTGGCGCCTTGCTCGACCGAAGCACCCTGCTCGGCGTCGCTGTGCCCCGGAGCT
>JBKPNM010000199.1:0-6769 GCA_046732615.1 Actinomycetota bacterium
TCTCGCGAGTGGTCGCGCGGAGGTCCGCGTCGTACACACGACGGGCGGAGCGCCCGCTCGCGCCCGACCCGCGGCTCACGACGACTCGCGGAGGCACGCCCGCGAGCAGCGGCCCGGCGGCGGGGTCCCACGAGCGCCACACGCCGACGGGGCGACCGTCATACCCGCTGGCGTCCCTGCACTTGCGACTGCCGCTCCCGCGGCTCCCTCGAGCCGGACGGGAACCACCGATCTCGCATCGGCGGAGTCACGGCTCTCGACCAGGACGTTCGCGACGTTGGCGCTGATCGTGCTGCTCGGACTCGGGATCGCGACGAAGGTCGCCCGTAGAATCGCCGGTGATGGAGCCTTACTACGTCACCACGCCGATTTACTACGTCAACTCCACGCCGCACATCGGGCACGCGTACACGACCGTCGCGGCGGACGTGTTCACGCGTCATCAGCGGCAACGCGGCCGTGACACGTTCCTCCTCACCGGCGTCGACGAGCATGCGTCCAAGGTCGCCCGTGTGGCCGAGGAGCGGGGCCTCGCTCCACAGGAGTACGCCGACCGCATCGTCGAGGCGTGGCGGGCGCTCCCCGCCCGCCTCGGCGTGACGCCCGACTTCTTCATTCGCACGAGCGACGACGGGCACAAGCGGTTCGTGCAGGAGTTCCTGGAGCGCATCCGGTCGAACGGCCGGGACGACATCTACCAGGGCGTCTACGCGGGCCTCTACTGCGTCGGCTGCGAGGCCTTCAAGACCAAGGCGGACCTCGTCGACGGCAAGTGCCCGGAGCACGACGTCGAGCCGGAGTGGATCGAGGAGCGGAACTGGTTCTTCCGGCTCTCGGCTTATCAGGAGCAGTTGCTCGCGCTCTACGACGAACGGACCGATTTCGTGCTTCCCGCGTTCCGCGCGAACGAAGCCAGGTCGTTCATCGCCGGCGGGCTCCAGGACTTCTCGATCAGCCGCGAAGGGCTCTCGTGGGGCATACCGATCCCGTGGGATCCTGACCAGGTCGCCTATGTGTGGGCCGATGCGCTCGTCAACTACCTGAGCGCCCTCACGTACGCGCGTCCGGGCGAGAACCTCGTCTCGCGCTACTGGCCGGGTGTCCGCCACCTCCTCGCGAAGGACATCCTCCGCTTCCACTGCGTCTACTGGCCCGCGATGCTGCTCGCCGCGGGCTACGACGTCCCGCAGCAGCTCTTCGTGCACGGTTACCTCCTGCTCGACGATCGCAAGATCTCGAAGTCCCGGGGCAACGTCGTCGACCCGCTCGAGCTGGTCGACGTCTACGGAACGGATGCCGTCCGCTTCTGGTGCGCGCGCTCGGTCTCGTTCGGGCAGGACGGAACGGCGTCGGTCGACGGTGTCCGCGAGCGCTATGAGCGGGAGCTCGGCAACGACCTCGGGAACCTCCTCTCCCGGACGACGGCGATGGTGGCGCGGTACCGCGGCGGCGCAGTCAAGGCGCTTCCCTCACCCGACTCCGAGGTGGGGGCGATCCTCGCGCCCCTCGGGGCGGACGTCGCCGAGCGGCTCGATGCCTTCGACCTCACGGGCGCGCTCGAGCGGATCTGGGAGGTCGTGCGCGGGCTCAACCGGCACGTCGAGACGACCGCACCATGGCAGCTCGCGAAGGACGACGCGCGCGCAGAGGACCTCGACCGGGTCCTCTACGACCTCGTCGACGGGCTTCGTGCGGTGGCGGTGGCGGTCGCCTCGTACCTGCCCGAGACCGCCGAGCGCATCCTCGTCGCGCTCCGCCAGCCGGTCGCGCTCGATTGGCATGAGGTCGCGTACGGGCAGGCTCGCGCCGTAAGCGGTCTCGAGGCCGCTCCGCCGCTCTTCCCGCGCGTCGACGAGCCGACCCTCGCCGCGTGAGCGATCCGGCAGGCGCCGGCGCGCCGCCGCAGCCGTCGCCGCCCCCGCCCTCGGAGCCCCCCACGGCCGTGCTGGGACCCGTGTGATCGACACGCACGCCCACCTCGACGCGCTCGACGGCGACCTCGACGAGACCCTCGCGAGGGCTCGCGAGGCCGGGGTGACGCGCATCGTCACGATCGGCACGGGAATCGCGTCGTCGCAACGCGCACTCGAGATCGCCGACAGCCACGACGGCGTCTTCGCGGCCATCGGGATCGACCCGCACCAGGCGGCGGCGACGGAGGCGGCAAGAGTCGGCGAGCTCCGGGAGCTGCTCGCGCACCGGCGCGTCGTGGCCGTCGGCGAGACGGGGCTCGACGGCCACCACGGCGCGGACACGCTGGGCGAGCAGCGAGCCCTCTTCGACGACCAACTCGAGCTCGCGTCAGAGCTCGGCCTCCCCGTCGTGATCCACAGCCGCGCCGCGAGCGCCGAGACGGCGGCCGCACTCGCCGCCTTCCGCGAGACGGTGATCCTCCACTGCTTCTCCGAGCCCGATCTGCTGGAGCCGGCTCTCGAGCGCGGCTACTACGTCTCGTTCGCGGGCAACGTCACCTATCCGAACGCCCAGGGGCTTCGCGACGCGGCAGCCGTCGTCGCGCCCGATCGCATCCTCGCCGAGACGGACAGCCCGTATCTCGCACCGCAGCCCGTGCGCGGGCGACGGAACGAGCCGCAGCACGTGCTCCATACGCTCGCCACGCTGGCGGGTGCGCGAGGCGAGGATCCGGACGCGCTCGAACGGCGGATCGACGAGAACGCGACGGCGGCGTTCGCGCTCGGGCTGCCGTGAGCCGCGTCGCCCCGAAGCGCAGGCTCGGCCAGCACTTCCTCGTCGACCGCAACGTGCTCGGCGTCATCGAGCGGCTCGCGCGTCTCGCCCGGAACGACGTCGTGCTCGAGGTCGGGCCCGGCCTCGGCGTCCTCACGACCTTCCTCTCCGACCGCGTGCGGCACGTCCACGCGATCGAGCTCGACCGCAGCCTCGAGCCACGGCTCCGCGACGCGCTCGGCGCGCGGACGAACGTCGAGCTCGTGTTCGCCGACGCGCTCACCGCGGATCTCGCGGCGCTCGACCCGTCTCCCGCGAAGCTGGTCGCGAACCTGCCGTACAACGTCGCGACGCCGCTCGTGGCCGAGACGCTCGTGCACGTCTCGCCGCTCACGTCGTGGTGCGTCATGGTGCAGCGCGAGGTCGCCGACCGCTTCTTCGCCGAGCCGGGCACGAAGGCCTACGGCGCCGTCTCGGTGCTCGTCCGCCTGCACGCCCGTCGCACCGGGTTCCACCCGATCTCGCGCACCGTGTTCCGGCCGCCGCCCAATGTGGACTCGGCGCTCGTGGCGTTCGAGCGGATCGAGCCGCCTGCCGACCGCGGTGTGCTCGCCGTCGTCACCGCCGCATTCGGACACCGGCGCAAGACGCTCGCCAACGCGCTCGCCCTGTCAGGGGTTGCGTCGCGCGAGCGCTCCGTTGCCGCGCTCGCATCGATCGGCCGTCGCGGCGACGTGCGCGCCGAGATGCTCGCGCCGCAGGAGTTCGTCCTCCTCGCGGAGGCGCTCGACCGGTGAGCGAATGGAGGACGGCTCCGGCGCCGGCAAAGCTCAACCTCGCGCTCGTCGTCGGCCCCGTGCGCCCCGATGGGAAACACGAGGTCGTGACGGTGCTGGAACGGCTCACGCTCGCCGACACCGTGTCCGTGCGCGCGGCGGCCTCGACGAGCGTCGCAGGGTTCGCCGACGACACGCTCGTCCGGTCGGCGCTCGACGCGCTGACGTCGGTGGCGCGGGAGACCATCCGCTTCGAGGCACGGCTCGAGAAGCGCATCCCCGTCGCGGCCGGGCTGGGGGGCGGCTCGAGCGACGCGGCGACGGCTCTCGCGCTCGCCAACGGGCTGCTCGAGGCACCGATCGCGCAGTCGGGGCTCGACCGGCTCGCAGCGTCGCTCGGCGCGGACGTGCCGTTCTTCCTCCGCGACGGCCCGCAGCTCGGCACCGGCGACGGGACGGCGCTCCAGCCACTCGACATCCCGCGCGACTACACCGTCGTGCTCGCGCTCGCACACGGCGAGACGAAGCGCTCGACCGCTGACGTGTACGCCGCCTTCGACGCACGCGCAGGGGGCACCGGCTTCGAGCAGCGTCGCCTGCAGCTTCTCGCGATCCTCACACCCGTTCGGTCGATCGACGACCTGGAACGACTGCCGCCGAACGACCTGGCGTCGTCGCCTCTCGCCGCGCAGCTCGTCGCGCTCGGCGCACTCCGGGCCGACGTGACAGGCGCCGGTCCCACGGTCTTCGGCATTTTCGTGGATGCGGGCGACGCCGCGCGAGCGGCGGATGCCGTCGCAGACCGAGCGGCGACGTGGTTGACGAGACCGGCGTGAGCTGCCGGCCACGCGCGCGCCCGCGGCCGGGCGTCGGTCTCAGACACGTCGTGCGCGTCGGTCTCTGGGGCCGCGCGCTCGGCCCCGGGACGACGGCGAACCGCCGCGTAGTACGGCTCGATCTCCCTGGTACCTTCACTGCGATGGCCGGCGAGCTTCTCATCGAGCACGGCGAGAGCCGCCTTGCGCGCCGCGTGCGGCACAACCGCTACAAGATCGCCCTGGCAATCGCCGCGATCGAGGGCATCCTCGTCCTCGCCGGCGCGATTCCGTGGTGGCTCGTCGTCCTCCTCGCGCTCGGTGCCCTCGCCGCCTACGTCGGCTGGGGGAGAGAGCACGAGAGCGCCGACGTGCGCGTCGTCACGTGGACGGCTGCGGTCTCGCAGCTCGTCGTGGTGCTCGTCCCGGTGCTTGCCGGCGCCGTGGTCGTGCTGGCCGCCGTTGCCGTCGTCGCGCTCGCGGCGCTGGCGCTCGCAGCGCTCCTGCTCGACCGCCGGTAGCCAGCTCGCCGCCCGGTTCCGCCGGCCGGTGGGGGTAGACTGCCCGTCCGTGCTCTGGGGCGTGGCCAAGCGGTAAGGCAACGGGTTTTGGTCCCGTGATCCCAGGTTCGAATCCTGGCGCCCCAGCCATCGTTATCGAGTGATGCCGACGAGACCCGCTGCAGTCGTGATGGCCGGAGGGCTCGGGACGCGGATGCGTTCCGCCGTCGCCAAACACCTGCACCCACTGCTCGGACGGCGCATGGTCGACTGGGTCGTCGAGGCTGCGCGCCCGCTCGGCGTCTCGCCGCTCGTCGTCGTCGCCTCGCAGGAGACCGCCTCGGACTTCGACGGGCTCGACGTCGCGATCCAGGAACGGCCGCTCGGCACCGGCGACGCCGTCCGCTCCGCACGCGCGGCCCTCGACGGCGCCGACGAGGTGCTCGTGCTCTCGGGCGACACGCCGCTCCTGACGACGGCTCTCCTCGAAGACCTCGTGGCAACGCATCGCAGCGGAGGAGCCGCCGCGACGGTGCTCTCGTTCGTGCCCGCCGACGTCCGGAGCTACGGCCGCATCGTCAGGAACGGGACCGGCGACCTCGTCGCGATCGTCGAGGCGTCCGATGCCACGCCCGAGCAGCTTGCGATCCCCGAGGCGAACTCGTCGATCTACGTCTTCCGGGCCGATGCGCTGTGGCCGGCGCTCGAGGCGCTCAGCTCGGCGAACGCCCAGGGCGAGCTGTATCTCACGGACGCCGTCCGCGGGATCGTCGAGACGGGCGGGCGCGTCGGAGTCCATCAGGCGGCCGATCCGGCCGAGGCCGAGGGTGTCAACACGCGTATAGAGCTCGCAGGCGCCGCGGCGGCGCTGCGCGACCGGATCAACCGCGAGCACATGCTCGCCGGGGTCACGATCGTCGATCCACCCACCACCTGGATCGAGCCGACCGTGTCGCTCGAGGCCGACGCGGTCGTGCATCCGTTCACCGTCCTGCAGGGCACGACGACGGTCGCGGGAGGCGCGCAGGTCGGCCCCCACGTCGTCGCGGTGGACGCCTCGATCGGCTCCGGCGCGCTCGTAGGGCCGTTCTGTTACCTTCGCCCCGGCACGGTGCTCGGAGCATCCTCCAAGGCAGGCACGTTCGTCGAGCTCAAGAACACCGAGCTGGGCGAGGGCACGAAGGTGCCGCATCTCTCGTACATGGGCGACGCGACGATCGGCGACCGCACGAACATCGGCGCCGGCGCGATCACGGTGAACCTGCCGCACGGCGGCGGGACGAAGCAGCGCACCGAGATCGGCCGTGACGTCAGGGTCGGTGTGGACACTGTGCTGGTTGCACCCGTCACCCTCGGAGACGACGCATGGACAGCCGCCGGCACGGTCGTGACCGACGACGTCCCGGAGAACGCCCTCGTGGGGTTCCCGCCGAGGCAGACACTGAAGGAAGGGCGCGGTGGACGTCGGGACGATTGAGCAGGCCCTGCCCGGCCTCGAACAGGCGCCGGCGGAGCCGACGTTGAAGCCGGGCCATGCCCTTCCCCTGACGCCGCAGAAGCGGCTCATGGTGTTCTCCGGCCGCTCGCATCCGGTCCTCGCCGAGCGGATCGCGGAGCGGCTCGGGGTCGATCTCGGCGAGGTCGAGTTGAAGACGTTCGCGAACGACGAGACGTACGTGCGCTACTGCGAGTCGGTTCGCGGCGCCGACGTGTTCCTCGTCCAGACCGGGAGCCCGCCCGTCGACCAGCACCTGATGGAGCTCCTCCTGATGATCCAGGCGGCGCGGCTCGCGTCGGCGAAGCGGATCACCGCGGTCATTCCCTGGTTCGCGTACTCGCGCCAGGACCGCAAGGCGAAGCCGCGGGAGCCGATCTCCGGTCGCCTCGTGGCCGACATGCTGCAACTCGCCGGAGTCGACCGGCTCCTGACGATGGACCTCCACGCCGGGCAGATCCAGGGTTTCTTCACGATTCCCGTCGACCACATGAC
>JBKPNM010000200.1:0-8323 GCA_046732615.1 Actinomycetota bacterium
TGCTAGGCGGCGAGTGCGAGATCGTTCTTCGCACTTGCTTTTTGTGCCGGTTGTTTTACGAGGCCGACCGGCGACCTCGGCTCGCTGCTCGACCGGAGAACCGACCACGTCGAGACCTGGTCGCCCCCGTATGTTGTCCCCTCAGGATAGCGGCTCGCGGCGTGCAATCCTCATGGCTGAAGGGAATGCCGACCCAGGAGCTCCATCTCGAGCGTCTCGTGAGCGCATCGCCCGAGCGGGTCTTCGGCGCCTGCGTCGACGCAGAGGCGCTCGCGACGTGGTGGGGCCCGTCCGGTTTCACATCCACCGTGGAGGAGCTCGACGCGCGCGTCGGCGGCGGATATCGGATCGCGATGCACCCTCCGCAAGCAGACGTCTTTCACCTACGGGGCGAGTTTCGCGTCGTCGAGCCGCCGCACCGCCTGGACTACACGTTCGTATGGGAGCCGCCCGACCCGGACGACCGCGAGACGGTCGTCCGCCTGAGTTTCCAGGCGGTGCCGGAAGGGACACTGATCGCTCTCGACCAAGGCCCGTTCGCAACCGAGGCGCGCTTCGAGCTGCACCGGGCCGGCTGGACGGACACGCTCGAACGACTCGCGAGCTTTCTGACATGAGGAGCGAGCCGCTACGGTGACGCGCCCGCATCGGAGACCGCGGGAGGCGTTTCGTCCTCCCTCTCGCGCCCGCGCGTTCCCCACCTGTGGCGGACGCGGATCAGGGCGATCAGCATCACCGCCAGCGCGATCGCGAGACCGACCCAGGCCCAACCGGTCTGGAACTCGTTGTCCTCGATGAGCTTGACCAGCGTGCAGATCGCAAGGCCGACACCGAGGATTGCGGTGACGATCGCCGTCGGCCAGCCGCGCATCGAGAGCCTCGGGGCGAGCACGGGAAGGAGCTCCCACACGAGGATCGCAAGCGCGAAGAGCGCCGCGTAGAGGGCGAAATCCGAGCCCTCGTAGCCGGTCGTCCACCCGCATTTCCGCTGGCCGACGTTCCCGGTCGCCACGCAAACCCGCGTCCACGGCGCGAGCATCTCGACGAGGAAGGCCGCGCTCAACAGGATGATGAGCTTCGAGCCGAGCGGACGATGCCAGAAGCTCCGCACGGGGCGGGAGTCTACGCGGCCCGCCGAACGACGGGGCTCCACGAGACACCCGTTTGCGGTTGAGAAGTCCCGCCGATCTGCCGACTATCGTCTGGGGGACAAGCGAGCGAATCTTCGAGGAGGACGGCCGGCGTGCCCATCACGTATCAGTACGAGACTCTGGCGACGCTCCGGGAACGCGCCAAGGCCGAGGTCGGAAAGGTCGTCGTCGGCCAGGGACGGGCCGTCGAGCTGTTGCTGATCGCTGCGATGGCCCGCGGCCATGTCCTGCTGGAAGGCCCGCCCGGCACGGCGAAGACTCTACTCGGGCGCGCCACCGCGTACGTGCTGGGAGCCGACTTCAACCGCGTCCAGTTCACGCCCGACACGACGCCGACCGAGCTCGTGGGCGAGAACATCACGCGTGCCGGCGAGACGAAGTTCATCTCGGGGACGATCTTCACGAACGTGCTCCTCGCGGACGAGATCAACCGCACGCCGCCGCGCACGCAGGCAGCGCTGCTCGAGGCGATGGCGGAGCGGAGCGTCACCGTCGAGGGCCGCGTGCACCGGCTGCCCGACCCCTTCCTCGTGATCGCGACCCAGAACCCGTTCGAGCAGGAGGGCGTCTTTCCGCTCCCCGAGTCGAACCTCGACCGGTTTCTCTTCAAGGTCTACATCGACTACACCGACCTCGAGCACGAGGTCGACATGCTGCGCCTCCCGCACACGGGCGTCACGCCGGACATGCTCGGCGAGATCATGCCCCTCCTCGGGATCGTGGGCCTCGACAAGGCCCGCCTCGAGCTCGACGCGACGATCGTGCCGGAGGAGACCGCTCGGTATGTCGTCGGCGTGGTACGGAAGACGCGCGTGCTCGACGGCGTCATGCTCGGGGCGAGCTCGCGCGCGGCGATCCACCTGATGAGCGCGTCCAAGGCGAACGCCCGCCTCGAGGGACGCGACACCGTGACGATCGAGGACGTCCGCACGATGGCGCACTACGTGCTCCCGCATCGACTCATCGTCGAGGACGAGGACCTGTCGCCGACAGAGGCACTCCAGACGGCCCTCGACTCGCCGATTCTGTCGGAGCCGTAGAGGCGCAGGACGCTGGAAGACGGGCGAGGCCAAAGCCACGCCCCGACGCGCCCGAGGGGCGTGGCTTCGCCCCTCTCGATGATCCTTCGTCAGTCGCCCAGCGCCTGCTCGAGGGCCCGGCGGGCCATCACCTGCGCGAGGTGCGCCCGATATTCGGACGATCCGGCGTGGTCGCTCGGCGGCTCGGCGCCGTCGGTGACGAGCATCGCCGCGTCCGCAGCGGACTTGCCGCCCGCGAGCGCGTCCTCCGCCGCTCTCGCGCGCAGCGGGGTGCCGCCCATGTTGACTAGGCCGATCGACGCGCCGGCGACGGAGCCGTTGTCGCGGTGGACGAGCGCAGCGACGCCGACCGTCGCCCAGTCCTGCGCGCGGCGGTTCGCCTTCACGTAGCTCCACCCGGTCGAGCCCGCGAGCTTCGGGACGCGCGCCTCGACGAGCACCTCGTCGGGTGCGAGCGCCGTCTCGAACACGCCGGTGAAGAACTCCGTCGCCGGGATGACCCGCTCGCCGCCCTTCCCACGCGCGACGAGGTCGGCACCGAGGGCGAGCATCACCGCAGGCATGTCCGACGCGGGATCGCCGTGCGCGAGCGTGCCGCCGAGCGTGCCGCAGTGCCTCACCTGCGGGTCGCCGATCTGGCCCGCGGTGAACGACACGATCGGGCAGTGCTCGGCCAGCGTGCCGTCGGCGGCGACTGTCGCATGCCGGGTGAGCGCGCCGATCGCGACGTGCGTCCCGCCGTCCTTCACGTACGAGAGGTCGGAGAGCCGCCCGATGTCGACGAGCTTCGCCGGGCGTGCGATGCGAAGCTTGAGCGCGGGGATCAGCGAGTGGCCGCCGGCGAGGAGCTTCGCGTCCCCGCCGCCCGCGCCGAGAAGCTCGATCGCGTGGTCGACGCTCTCGGCGACGTCGTAGTCGAACCGTGCAGGGATCACGCCTTCGCCTCCTGGATCGCGCGCCAGACACGCTCGGGCGTGGCCGGCATCTGAATGTCCTTGACTCCGAGATGCGAGACCGCGTCGAGCACCGCGTTGATCACGGCGGGCGCCGCGGCGATCGTCCCCGTCTCCCCGACCCCCTTGACGCCCAGCGGGTTCGTCGGGCTCCGGCTCTCGGTGCGGTCGAGCTCGAACGAGGGCAGCTCCGCCGCCGACGGGACGAGGTACGTGACGAGGTTGGCGGTCACGAGCGACCCCGTCTCGTCGTACGTGCCTTCCTCGTAGAGCGCGGTCGAGATGCCCTGCGTGATACCGCCGTGCACCTGGCCGTCGACGATGAGCGGGTTGACGACGGTGCCGACGTCGTCGATCGCGACGTAGCGCACGAGCCGCGCGTCGCCGGTCTCGGTATCGACCTCGACCACGGCTGCGTGCGCGCCGCCCGGCCACGAGAAGTTCGGCGGGTCGTACGTCGCCGTCGCCTCGAGGCCCGGCTCCATCCCGTCCGGGAGGTCGTGCGCCGCGAACGCCGCCCAGGCGGCCGCTGCCACGGTCGTCTCCTTGTCAGGCGAGCCCTTGACGGTGAACGTCCCGTTCGCGTAGTCGAGGTCGTCGGCCGACACCTCGAGCTGGTGGGCGACGATCTGGCGCGCCTTGTCGATCACCTTGTCCGCCGCGTGGCAGAGCGCGACCCCGCCGACCGCGAGGCTGCGGCTGCCGTAGGAGTCGAGCCCTGCGTGGGACACGGACGTGTCGCCGTGGAGCACCTCGACGGCGTCGATGTCGCAGCCGAGTTGGTCGGCGACGATCTGCGCCCAGGACGTCTCGTGCCCCTGTCCGTGCGGTGAGGTGCCCGTGATCACCTGGACCGAGCCCGTCGGGAGGTACCGGATCGTCGCCTGCTCCCACCCCCCCGCCGCGTATCGGATTGCACCGAGGATGCGCGACGGCGCAAGGCCGCACATCTCGTTGTAGGTCGAGAACCCAATGCCGAGTTGCCTCTCGCTGCCGTTCTCGCGTCGCTTCGCCTGCTCCGCCCGGAGGGCGTCGAGATCGAGGTGCTCGAGGAGCTTGTCGAGCGAGGCGACGTAGTCGCCCGAGTCGATCGTGAGGCCCGACGCCATCGTCGCGGGGAACTCCTTGATGAAGTTCTTCCGGCGCAGCTCGACACGGTCGATGCCGAGCTCCTCGGCGAGCGCGTCCATGGTGCGCTCGATGACGTACGTCGCCTCGGGACGCCCTGCGCCGCGATACGCGTCGGTCGGCGTCGTGTTCGTGAAGACGCCCGTGAACTCGACGCTGTAGTTCGGGATCGCATACGGGCCGGCGTAGATCCACGCGCCGAGCAGGGGGATGCCGGGTGTGACGAGCTGGAGGTACGCCCCCATCGCCGCGGTCACCTTCGCGCGGCAGTGCGTGATGGTGCCGTCCTTCGTCGCCGCCAGCGTGTACTCCGTGACGAAGTCGCGGCCGTGGATCGTCGCGACGTAGTTCTCCGACCGCTCCTCCGTCCACTTGACCGGACGGTCGAGCCGGCGCGCCAGCGCGACCGCCAGGAGCTCCTCCGCGTAGACGTCGAGCTTCGAGCCGAAGCCCCCGCCCACGTCCGGCGCGACGACCCGCAGCTTCGTCTCGCTCATGCCGAGCGTCGCCGCGACGAGCAGGCGGAGGATGTGGGGGATCTGCGTCGCGGAGTAGAGGGTCACGTCACCCGCGGGGTCCGGGACGGCGAGCGCCGCGCGCGGTTCCATCGCATTCGGGATCAGGCGCGGCTGGTAGTAGCGGCGCGTGACGACGACCTCGGCGTCGTCGATCGCCTGGCCGGTCGCGTCCGTGTCGAGTCGCCAGACGTAGCACTCGTTCGTCCCGAGGTCGGGGTGCGCGAGCGGCGCGCCGTCCTCGAGCGCCGTCGCGACGTCGACGACCGCGTCGAGCGGCTCCCAGTCGACCTCGACGAGCTCCGCGGCGTCCTTCGCGTGGGCCCGCGTGTCGGCGAGCACCACCGCGACCCCGTCGCCCTGGTATCGCGCGACGTCCGTGAGCGGGTAGTGGGGCGGATTCTTCATGTCCTCGGTCACGGGCCAGGCGCACGGCATCGCCGCCTTCCAGTCGCCCTGCAGATCCGCGGCCGAGAAGGCCGCAACGACCCCCTCCGCCCCACGTGCGGCGTCGAGCGAGATCGCCTTCACCCGTGCGTGCGCGTAGGGGCTGCGCACGACGAACATCGAGAGCGTCCCGACGGGCGCCATGTTGTCGACGTACGTCCCGCGTCCCGTCAGGAGCGTCCGGTCCTCGCGCCGCTTGACGGGTGAGCCGACGTATGCGGTCTTCTCCTCGGTGGCGCTCACGACGCCTTCTCCATCACCCCGGCCGCCTGCTGCACCGCGAGCACGATGTTGTGGTACCCGGTGCAGCGGCAGAGATTCCCTTCGAGCCCGAGCCGGATCGCGGCCTCGTCGGTCGCCTCGCCGTGGTCGATCAGCGAGACGGCGGCCATCACCATGCCCGGCGTGCAGAAGCCGCACTGCAGCGCGTGGTTCTCGTGGAACGCCTGCTGGACGGGATGGAGCTCGCCGTCGGTCGCAAGTCCTTCGATCGTCGTGATCTCGGCACCGTCCGCCTGGACACCGAGCAACGTGCACGACTTCACCGACTCGCCGTCGAGCAGGATCGTGCAGGCACCGCACGACGAGGTGTCGCAGCCCACACTCGTCCCGGTCAGGCGCAGTCGGTCACGGAGGACGTAGACGAGCAACTCGCGCGGCTCGAGGTCGAGCTCGTGCCGCGTCCCGTTCACGGTCAGCGCAACGTGCCGCATCCTGCCTCCCTTCGTCGAGTCGCACGTGCCAGCCTACTACCCGGCTTCCCCACGCGAGCTGCCGTAGGCTCCGCCCCGATGACCGAGGTTCGCGAGGTCGACGAGGGCGAGCTCGAGCGCTGGATCGGCGTCGCGAGGGCGGCGCTCGACGAGGCGGACACGGTCGAGGGCTACCTCGACTGGAAGCGCCAGGCGCGCGAGACGATCTGGCTGCTCGCCAGCGACGCCGGACGCGACGTCGGCACGGCGATCGGCGTCGGCGGCTGGCACGCGCCCGAGGGAGTCGCGCGCGGCGAGGTCCGCGTCGTCGGCGACGAGCGGGGTCGCGGTGTCGGCTCGACGCTCCTCGCCGAGCTTTCCCGGTGGGCGCGCGGGCTCGCGTATCGGGAGCTGATGGGGCCGGTGAAGGAGGTCGACCGCGAGTCGCTCGCCTGGACCGAGCGACGAGGATTCGTCGAGGTCGGTCGCAACTCGACGCTCGTGCTCGACCTCCGCACGACGGAGGCGCCCATGGTGGCTCCCCCGGAAGGGATCGAGATCGCGACGTGGGCCGAGCGGCCCGGCGTCGAGCAGGAGATGTACGCGGTCGCGTGCGAGGCGTATCCCGATGTCCCGGGCGAGGAGGAGGCCGTACTCGCGCCTTTCGAGGAGTGGCTGTCGATGGACATGCACGGCGCGAGCGACCGGCCCGAGGCGACGTTCCTGGCGCTCTCCGACGGCGAGGTGGTCGCGTACGCGAAGCTGGCGCTCTCGCTCGCGCGCCCCGCGGTCGCGATGCACGACATGACGGGCGTCAAGAGGGCGTGGCGCGGGCGCGGGATCGCCGGCGCGCTCAAGGCGGCGGAGATCGCGTGGGCGAAGGAGCAGGGCTACGAGCGCCTGGAGACCCAGAACGAAGAGCGAAACGAGCCGATCCGCCGCCTCAACGAGCGCTACGGCTACGTCGTGGAGCCGGGGTCGGTGACGGTGCGCGGCCCGCTCGCCTGAGAGGCGATGAGCTCGAACCGGAAGGCGAGCCCCGTCAGGTCGTCGCCGGTCACGGCGGGAAAGACGTCCGCCGCCGGGAGGTCGAACTCCGGGCAGCGCGTGAACCCGACCCGCTGGTACAGGCGCATCGCATCCGCGAGGAGCGCAACCGTGTGGATGCCGAGCGTCGGTCGCCCGAGCTCGCGGGCGCGCTCGAGGCACCGGTCGACGAGCGCGCGCCCGACGCCCGCACCACGAGCGTGCGGATCGACGATCAGCGCCCGGAACCCCGCCCAACCGTCCGGAAGGTTGCTCCATCCCTCGAGGGCGACATCCGGATAGAACGCCACTGACCCGACGACCGTCCCGTTCCGCACGGCGACGTACGTCTCCGCGACGTCGAACCGGCCGCGAACGTCGAGAAGATCCACGAGGTAGGCATCCAGGATCCAGTCGCCGGCGCCGCCGCGGTATGGCTCGAGCCCGGGTGCGAAGAGCGCGGCGATCTCGTCGAGCTCGGCTCGAACCGCGGGCCGGACGGAGAAGGCGGTGGGATCCGGACGCGTGGACGTCCGGACCCCACCCTCGCCTTCACGCATTTCGGAGTCGTCCATCGTGTCGGACGAGCGTGACACACCCGAAGGCAGCACACATCGCCGCGATGCCGACGCCGACGCCGAGAGCGGCGGCGCCCCACGCGAACCCTTCGTCCACGGCGGGCGTTGCCACGGCGACGGCCGCCGTCGGAGCGGCGCCGAGGCTCCTTTCGGCGATCGCCGTCCGGATGGCGGGATCGAGAGACGCGACCGCCTGCGCGGCGGCTTCGTCTCGGCCCCAATCGTCGGCACGCGCCGCCGATGCGAAGCCGAACGCGACGGTGGCGACGAGGACCGTCGTCGCCACGATCCGGATCAGAACGGGAAGCGATCGGTGCATGGTTCCTCCTTCATACTCTTACTAGGACCCTCCTGATAGGAGTAAGCTATACTCCTGGTAGGAGCAAATGTCAAGCCGTCAGCTGACCACGACCTCGTACGCGATCCTCGGCCTGCTCGAGGTCAAACCCTGGGCGACCTACGAGATGGCGAAGCAGCTCCAGCGGTCCCTGCACTTCTTCTGGCCGCGGGCAGAGAGCAACCTCTACGCGGAGCCGAAGCGCCTCGTCGAGGCCGGCCTCGCCGAGGCGCGCGAAGAGTGGAACGGCGACCGGAGACGCACCGTGTACTCCATCACGGAGAAAGGACGCGCTGCATTTCGGGAATGGCTGGCAACGCCACCGGCGGCGCAACGCATGGAGTCCGAGGCGCATCTGCGCGTCCTGTTCGGCAACTCGGGAACGAAGGCGGACCTGATCGCCGCACTCGAACGTCTCGAGGCCGACGCAGCGTCGCAAGTCGACCACTTCGCCAC
>JBKPNM010000201.1:0-24043 GCA_046732615.1 Actinomycetota bacterium
TCGACCACTGCCGGAAGCCGCGAGCGCTCGAGCAGCCCCCGGACGAGCGCTCGGGCGTCGCCCGAGCGGCCGAGGCCGGGCCCCAGGGCGAGTGCGCTCGCGCGCTCGACGTCGCTCTGGAGAGCGCTCAGCGCGTCGCCCCACTCGAACCCGCGCTTGACCGGCTCGAGGGCAAGCGTCTCGGCGACGGCGAGCGAGGCCGTGGGCACCGCGAGGGTCACGTAGCCGGCGTCGGCGCGAAGGGCCGCTCTCGCGGTGAGCACGGCGGCGCTCGTCGTCCCGGGGGCGCCGCCGACGACGAGGAGCGAGCCGGCCGTGAACTTCGTGTCGCCCGCGCCGCGGCGCGGGATGCGCTCGAGGAGCGCGGCCGTCGCGAGCAGCGTCGCGGTCGGCGCCGGCTCGAGTCCGATGTCCGCGACTAGGACCCGTCCGGCGTGGAACCTGCCCGGCGCCACGACGAGGCCGACCTTGCGGCCGTGGAACGTCACCGTCACGTCGGCCTCGACGGCGGCCCCGGCGACCTCTCCCGTGGACGCGTCGACGCCCGAGGGCACGTCGACGGAAACGACCGGCGCGCCGCTCGCATTGATCCGCTCGATCGTTTTCGCCGCGTCGGCGCGCGGCTCGCCGCGAAACCCCGTCCCGAAGAGCGCGTCCACGACCATGTCCGCCCCCGCGAGGTCCTCGCTCTCGACCGCGTCGCGCCCGGCCTCACGGAGAACGCGCGCCGCGATCCGCCCGTCGCCGCCGTTCGCGCCGCCGCCGCACACGGCCGCGATACGGCGCGCGTCCGGGTAGGAGCGCAGGATCTCGTCCGCGACGGCCCGCCCGGCACGCTCCATCAACTCGCCCGCCGTCTCGGGGTACCCGGGGTGGCGCGCCTCGGCCGCGCGCATCTCGTCGGCCGAGTAGAGCGGCTCGTGCATCACGGCAGCGGACGTCGGACCGGCGGCGCCTCGAGATCGGCCACGCAGCTCGCGGCGGCGATCGTGTGCGAATGCGTGAGCGACACGTCGATCTCGCGCATCCCGACCTTCTCGGCCCACCGCAGCGTCTTCCCCGCGAGCGTCACGCCCGGTTTCGGCGGGCCGACGATCTCGATCTCCTTCCAGGTGAAGAGGACGCCGCAGCCGAGTGCCTTGCCGACCGCTTCCTTGCCGCAGAAGCGCGCGGCGTACGACTCGGCGGGGTTGCGCCGCGACTCGCAGTACGCCTGCTCGTCCGGCGTGAAGCAGCGGTCGCGGAAGCCGGGACGCTCGAGCGCGCGCCGGATCCGCTCGATCTCGATCACGTCGGTCCCGATCCGCACCGCCACGGCGCCTACGCGCTCCGCTCGAGCCAGCCGGGCAGGTCGGCGACCGAGCTGAGCACGACGTCGGGCCGGACGTCGAGGCCCTCGAGCGTGTCCGGCCTGAACTTGCCCGTCCGCACGAGCGCGGTGCGCATGCCGAAGAGCTGCGCGGCTCGGATGTCGGACTCCGGATCGTCGCCGACCAGCCACGTCAGCTCCGGCTCGGCGCCGAGCGCGTCGAGGGCGGCCGCGAAGTAGGCGGGGCTCGGTTTGCCGAGCACGGTCGCCTCGACGCCCGTGGCGTACTCGAGACCGGCGACGAACGCGCCCGCGTCGAGGAGCGGCCCGCGGCTCGTCTGCCACCAGCGGTTCTTGTGGAGGCAGAAGAGCTCCGCGCCCATCTGGATCTCCGAGAAGGCGCGCGCGAGGTTCATATAGCTGAACACCTGGTTCGGCTCGAGCGTCTCGTCGCAGCCTCCGAGCAGCACCGCGTGCGCGCCGTCGCCCACGAGGTCGAGTCCCTCGAGGTCGGGGACGACCCCCGCCATCACGAGCGCGCAGACCCGCTTGCCGGCGAGCTCGCGCGCCGCCGTCCGAGCCGGCGTCTGTAGGTCGGCGTCCTCGAGGTCGAAGCCGAGCCCGCGGAGCTCCTGCGCGAGCTGGGCGCGCGGCCGCGTCGAGTTGTTCGTGACGAAGCGGAGCGCGTGCCCTTCCGCGCGCAGGTCGGCAACGGCGTCCTGGGCGCCCGGGATCGCCTCCCCGGAGACGTGCAGCACTCCGTCGACGTCCAGGAGAATGCACGCCATGGGCCGTGAGCCTATACGTGTCACGCGCTCGGTCTCGCTCGACCCGGACGAGATCGAGCTCCGCGTCTCCCGCTCCTCGGGACCCGGCGGCCAGCACGCGAACAAGGCCGAGACGCGCGTCGAGGCCGTGTTCGACGTCGAGGCCTCCGCCTCGCTCTCGGCTGCGCAGAAGCGACGCGTCGTTGCGAGGGCCGGGCCGGTGCTCCGCGCCGTCTCGCAGGACGAGCGCAGCCAGTTGCGGAACCGGGAGCTCGCCGTCGAGCGCCTCGTCGCGAAGCTCGCCGAGGCTCTGCGGGTCGAGCGCCGCCGGGTACCGACGCGGCCGACGAGAGCGGCCGAGGAGCGCCGGCTTGCGGAGAAGCGCCGCCGCGCGCAGCTCAAGCGCAACCGGGCGCAGCCCGACCCCGAGTAGGACTTCGTGTCGAGTCGACAGAAGTCCTTGACCCCCGCTGCGGTGGAGCCCCTGCTCGGCGGCCGTTTCGGCAGGCCGTACCTCTGGAACGAGAGCTGCGCCTCGACGCAGGACGTGCTCCGCTGCAGCGGGCTGCCGGAGGGGGCGGTCGCCGTCACGGAGCACCAGACGTCCGGCCGGGGCCGGGCGGGGCGGTGCTGGGAGGACGCGCCCGGCCGGGCACTCCTCCTCTCCCTCCTGCTGCGGCCGCCGGCCGGCTCGCACGTGCAGCAGCTCTCGCTCGTGGCGGGCCTCGCCGTCGCGGAGACGGTCGAGCCGGCGCGCGACGTCGCGTCGCTCAAGTGGCCGAACGACGTCCTCCTCGACGGCCGCAAGGTCGCAGGGATCCTGCTCGAGGCGTCCGGTGAGGAGGTCGTCTGCGGGATCGGCGTCAACGTCTCCCAGACGGAGGCGGAGCTGCCCGTCGGCACGCGCCTGCCCTCGGCGTCGCTCCTCACCGCGACCGGCGAGGCGCCCGATCGCGCCGAGCTGCTCGCGTCGCTGCTCGTCACGCTGGAGCACCGCTACGACGCCTGGCGGCAGCGCGGCCTCGCGTCGCTCCTCGACGAGCTCGAGCCGCGGAACGCGTTGCGCGGGAAGCGCGTGACCGCGGGCGTCGAGAGCGGCACCGCAAGCCGGATCGCGCCCGACGGCCGGCTCACGGTGCAGCGGGACGACGGCTCTACGCTGTTCGTGGGGAGCGGGGAGATCGGTGTCCGACTCCGAGTCGGACACCGGACGCCTCACGACTGGACGTGGGTGTAGCCGAAGCGACCCTTGATGCAGAGGTTGCCGAGCGTGACGTCGTGGTCGGCCGGGCTCGTCACCTTGACGATCGCGTTGTCCTGGACGTGGAGCTCGAGCGAGCACCCGACGCCGCAGTAGGGGCACGTCGTCTCGGTCACGACCTGCTCGTCCTCGCGCCACTCCCCCGCGTCGCGAAGCTCGTGCTCGGAGCGGAACATGAGCGCGCCCGTCGGGCAGACGGCGATGCAGTTTCCGCAGTAGACGCAGGCGGACTCGGGGAGCGGCGTCGCCAGCTCCGTCGAGATGCGGGCGTCGAAGCCGCGCCCGGCGACGTGGATCGCGAAGGTGTTCTGGTGCTGGTCGCCGCAGGCGTCGACGCACTTGTAACAGAGGATGCACTTCGCGTAGTCGCGGACGTAGAGCTCGTTGTCGACCTTCACCGGCTGGTGCACGGTGGCCGCCGTGCGGCCGTCCGGCACGACGTGGTGCCCGGCCCGCGCGTGGTCGCGGTCGACGGTCTGCCGGGCGGAGGGGCCGAAGCGCTCGGGCTGGGCGCCGTAGCGCTCGACGTAACCGGGGGCGACCGGGGTCGTGCTGAGGTCGACGGAGGAGGCGAGGAGCTCCATCACGAGCTTGCGCGAGAGCCGCACCCGCTCCGAGTCCGTCTGCACCTTCATCCCGGCCTCGGCCTTGCGCGAGCACGCGGGGACGAGCACTCGCGAGCCTTCGAGCTCGACGACGCACACACGGCAGACGTTCGCGGGTTGGAGCGTTTCGCCGTAACAGAGGGTCGGCGTGTCGATCCCGAGCCGGCGGCAGGCGTCGAGGAGGGTCGAGCCCTCGAACACCCGGACGGGCTGGCCGTCCACCTCGAGCTCGACCATCCGGCTCGGCGCGAGCAGCTCGCTCATGCGACACCTTCCTGGAAGACGTGGAGCCGCCGGATCGCGGATTCGACGGCGCTCGAGGCCGTCTGACCGAGCCCGCAGATCGATGCGTCGCGCATGCATTGGCCGACCTCGGCGATGAGGGCCAGCTCGCGCCCGACGCCGCCGCGCGGCTCTCTCGCGAGCAGCCTCGCGAGCGCCTCCTCCTGGCGCACGGTGCCGACGCGGCACGGGACGCACTGGCCGCACGACTCGTCGCGGAAGAAGCCGGCGATGCGCATCAGCAGCCGGGGGAGGTCGACCGTCTCGTCGAGCACGAGCACGACGCCCGACCCGAGCGTCGTCCCGGCCTCCCGGACACCCTCGAACGTGAGCGCGACGTCGAGGTCATCCGGGCCGAGGAACCCCCCTGCCGCACCGCCCATCAGGACGGCCTGCAGCGCCCGTCCGTCCGGCACGCCGCCCGCCAGGCCGAGGATCTCGCGCAGGGTCGCGCCGAACGGCACCTCGTACGTCCCCGGCCGCGCGACGTGGCCGGAGACGCAGAGCAGCTTCGTCCCGGTCGACCCGTCCGTGCCGGTGCCCGCAAAGGACGGGCCCGAGCGGAGGACGACGTCGAGGACGTTGACGAGCGTCTCGACGTTGTTGACGACGGTCGGCTTTCCGAAGAGCCCGACCTCGACGGGGAACGGCGGCTTGTTCCGCGGCTCGCCGCGCTTGCCCTCGATCGACTCGAAGATCGCCGTCTCCTCGCCGCAAATGTACGCGCCGGCGCCACGGCGGAGCTCGACGTCGAACGAGAAGCCCTCGCCCGTCACGTCGTCGCCGAGGAATCCGCGCTGCCGGGCCCCTTCGAGGGCGCGCTCGAGCGCATGCTGCGCCTCGGGATACTCGCCGCGGAGGTAGAGGAAGCCGCGCGCGCAGCCGGTCGCGTAGGCGGCGATCGTCATCGCCTCGATCACCGCGAACGGGTCGCCCTCGAGCAGCGCGCGGTCCTTGAAGGTCCCCGGCTCGGACTCGTCCGCGTTGCAGATCAGGTAGTGCGGCCGCGCGGGCTGGCGGGCAACCGCCTCCCACTTGACGCCCGTCGGAAACGCGGCGCCGCCGCGGCCGACGAGCCTCGAGTCCTTCACCTCGCGCAGGACGCCCTCGGGGCCGAGCTCGAACGCGCGCCGGAGCGCGGCGTAGCCGCCGTGCGCGCGGTAGTCGTCGATGCTCTCGGGGTCGACGGCGCCGACGCGACGCAGCAGCCGCAGCGCGGGGTCGCCCGCCTGCGGGATGGGTCCCGACGGCGCCGGGCCAGGCTCGCTCCCCGCGAGGAGGCCGAGGACGGCGTCCGCGGTGACCGGCGCCTGGGCGCGCTCGAGCGGCACCTCGCCCGCAATCGAGACGAGCGCGGCGGGGGCCTGGTCGCACCGGCCGAGGCAGGGGCTCCGGTACCAGGTCGCGGAGCCGTCGTCGGAGAGCTCGCCCTCGGCGCCGTGGCGCTCCTCGACCTGGGCGACGAGATCCTCGGCGCCGTGGCAGCGGCAGGCGACGTCGTCGCAGACGTGGACGACGCGCGCGGGGCGCGGCTCGAGCGCGAGGAGGGCGTAGAACGACGCGACGCCGTATGCGTCCGCCGGCGGGATCGTCAGCCGGCGGCAGATCTCGTTCAGCCCGCCCGGGCTGATCCAGCCGATCCGCTCCTGGAGCGCCCACAGGGCCGGGAGCAGGAGATGTCGCCGCGCGCGCGCAGCACGCCCGCCGTCGGCGGTGTTCCCTTCGGCGCCGCTGAGCCGCACGCCGCCCTCCCACCCGGACGCGGCCACGCCGAGCACCCCGTCGAGCGCCGAGCGCTCCGACGGCGTCGGTTCCGCATAGGGGATGAGGCGAATATCCATTTAGGTCCGCGCTTCTGCCGGCTCCCGTTCGCGCTCGCTCACGACGCGCTCGGGCGGAACGAGCCTGTCGACGCGGATCGCAGCGGCCTTGAACTCCGCGGTGCCCGACTTCGGGTCGGTCGCGTCGATCGTCAGCTGGTTGACGTCCACCTGCTCAGGGAAGTGGAAGGACATGAACGCGAGCCCCGCCCGCAGCGACGGGTCGATCCGCGCAGGTGCCTCGACGGAGCCGCGCCGCGAGGAGACACGGACGACCTCGCCGTCCGCGATTCCGAGCCGCTCGGCGTCCTCCGGCGAGAGATCGAGGGTCTCGCCGCGGTGGAGCGGCGAGCGGTAGCGGTTCGACTGCGCGCCCGTGTTGTACGACTCGAGCCGGCGCCCGGTCGTGAGCCGGATCGGGTACTCGGCGTCGAGAGCCTCGAAAGGCGGCACCGCGTCGACGACGCTGAACGGCGCAAGCGGCCCCTCGACGGGGTCGGCCCAGAGGCGGCCGTGGAGGAAGAGCGACCCCGGATGCTCCTCGTCCGGGCACGGCCATTGCAGGCCGCGCAACGCGTCCAGCCGGTCGTAACGCATCCCGCGGTGCATCGGCGAGAGCGAGCGGCACTCGTCCCAGATCTCCTCGGCGGTCGGCTGTCCCCAGTCGTGGCCGAGCCGCCGCGCCAGTTCGGAGAGGATCCACGTGTCGTCGCGCGCGTCGCCGGGGGGATCGAGCGCCTTGCGGACGCGCTGCACGCGCCGCTCGCTGTTCGTGACCGTTCCCTCGGCCTCGCACCACGAGGCCGTCCCGGGCAGCACGACGTCCGCCATCTCCGCCGTCTTCGTCATGACGATGTCCTGGACGACGAGGAGGTCGAGCTCACTCAGCAGCTTCCGTGCCTTGGTGACGTCCGCCTCCGACTGCGCCGGGTTCTCGCCGATGACGTAGAGCGTCCGCAGCTCGCCACGCTCCATCCCGTGGAACATCTGCGTGAGATGCCAGCCGTAGTGCGAGGGGATCGCCGCGCCCCACGAGGCCTCGAACCGCGCGCGCGCGTCGGCGTCGCGCTCGATGTCCTGGAAGCCCGGGAGCTTGTTCGGGATCGCGCCCATGTCGCCGCCGCCCTGGACGTTGTTCTGCCCGCGGAGCGGGTTGAGGCCGGAGCCGTAGCGCCCGACGTGCCCGCACAGCAGCCCGAGGTTGATGAGGGCGAGAACGTTGTCGACCGCGTTGTGGTGCTCGGTGATCCCGAGCGTCCAGCAGATCATCGCCCTGTCGGCGCGCGCGTAGGCGTGCGCAGTCTCGCGGATCGCCTCGGCGGGAACTCCGGTCAGTCGCTCGCCCTCGGCGAGCGTGAACGGCTCCACTGAGGCCGCGTACGCCTCGAAGCCCTCGGTCGCGCGCTCGACGAACGGCCGGTTGTGGAGGCCGGCGTGGATGATCTCGCGCGCCATCGTGTTCGCGAGCGCGACGTCCGAGCCCACGTCGAGGCCAAGCCAGCGGTCGGCCCACTGCGCCGAGCTCGTCCGGCGGGGGTCGATTGCGTGCAGGCGCGCGCCGGCGCGCACGCCCTTGAGGAGGTGGTGGAAGAAGATGGGATGCGTCTCCCGGGCGTTCGAGCCCCAGAGGAGGATCACGTCCGTCTCCTCGATCTCGCGGTACGACGAGGTCCCGCCGCCCGCTCCGAACACCGTCGCCAGACCGACGACGCTGGGCGCGTGTCAGGTGCGGTTACACGAGTCGATGTTGTTGGTCGCCATCACCTGGCGCGCGAACTTCTGCGCGAGGAAGTTCATCTCGTTCGTCGCCTTCGAGCAGGAGAAGATCCCGAACGACGTCGACGCATCGGCCTCGCGCGCCCGCGCGAACCCCGCTGCGACGGTGTCGAGCGCCTCGTCCCAGGAGGCCGGGCGAAGCTCGCCTCCCTCGCGAACGAGCGGTGTGGTCAGGCGGCCCTGTGGGTGCGGCATGCGTGTCACCTCCTTTCGTTGCG
The DNA here is from genome assembly GCA_046732615.1 of Actinomycetota bacterium. Lineage (GTDB taxonomy): Bacteria > Actinomycetota > Thermoleophilia > Gaiellales > Gaiellaceae > Gaiella. Next base: position 8,039 of record JBKPNM010000201.1, read on the forward strand.
GCGTTGCCAATCTACCCCGCCGGGTCTTCTCTCAGCGTGGGGACTCCGCCGCCAACGCGGTCAGCGCCTCGGGTGTGTCGACGTCGACGAGCAGCGCCTCGGGCACCGCGAGCGTGACCGGGTTGACCCCGCGCAGCGAGAGCCTTCCTTCGCCGACTCGCGCCTCGAGCACCGGCAGGAGCGACCGAGGGTAGGCGCCTGGAAGCGGCACGACGCGCGACGGCACCGCGCGCGCCGATGCGAGCGCGCGGAGAATGTCCGGCGTGACGAGCGGCACGTCGACCGGCAGCGCGACGACCGTGTCGTGGCGCGCCTGTCGCAGCCCCGCGATCACCCCGTGGACAGGCGCCCGGCCGTCGGTGCCGTCGTCGACGACGGGGAACGGCAGTTGTGGCAGCTCGCCGGCCTTCCCGACGACGAGCACCTCGTCGCATGCCTCCGTCAGGGTCCGGTGGCCGCGCTCCGCGAGCGTCTCGCCGCGAAACCGCGCGAGCGCCTTCGGCGACCCGAACCGCGCGGAGGCGCCACCCACGAGGAGGACGCCGGTCACGGGCTTGTGACACTGTGTCACTTGCGCGTTTCCCGGCCGCGCTCAGGCGGTGATGCGCTCGGGGCAGGTGTAGACCGTCGCGGAGCGGTCGCGGACGAAGCCGCACAGCGTCACGCCGCGGTCGGCCGCGAGCTCGACGGCCAGCGACGACGGCGCGCCCACCGCGACCAGCACGGGGCACCCCGCGACGGCCGCCTTCTGGACGAGCTCGAACGAGAGGCGGCCGCTGACGCAGAGCACGGACCGCACGAGCGGAAGGCGCCCCTCGCCGAGCGCCCAGCCGATGACCTTGTCCATCGCGTTGTGGCGGCCGACGTCCTCGCGGGCGCAGGCGAGCTCGCCGTCTGGCGCGAACAGCCCCGTGGCGTGGAGGCCGCCCGTGACGGCGAACGTCGCCTGTGCCGCCGTGAGTACGTCCGGCAGGTGGGTCACGACGCGAAACGGCACGCGCAGGTCGCTCTCGATCCGCGGCGCGTCGACGGCGACGGCCTCGAGCGCGCCTTTGCCGCAGACGCCGCAGGAGGACGAGGTGTAGAACGAGCGCTGGATCCGGCCGAGGTGGGCGTCGGGCGCATCGACCTCGACGACGTTCGCGGCGAGGTCGTCGGGGGCACGGGCGGACACGGGCCTGAGCCCCTCGGTGAGGCAGAAGCCGAGCGCGAGCTCCTCGTCGTGGCCCGGAGTCCGCATCGTCACGGCGACGGCGGTGCCGTTGACGCGGATCTCGAGCGGCTCCTCGACGGCGAGCCGGTCGGCCTCCTCCGCTCCGCCCGGCAGTCGCCGCACAGTGGCGCGTGCCGTCTCGTGAGGCGTCGCCATGCGCTGAGCCTAGAGATGTCCCGAGAAGCCGCTCGAACGTGGTCGTCGCGCGCCTCTTCCGGCGGGTCCGTCAGTCCTCGTCGTCGAAGACGAAGCGGGCGACCGACGGGTCGTGGTCGCGCGACGCCCGAGTCGGCCGGGCCGCTTCGCGCACGAGCCCAGACGAACCCAGACGAGGAGGTGCGAGGCCGAAGCCACGCCGCGGCGGCGCTACTCGACCGTGACCGTCTTCGCGAGGTTGCGCGGCTGGTCGACGTTGAGGCCGCGCAGGCGGGCGATCCGGTACGCAAGGAGCTGCAAGGGGATCACCGCGAGGATCGCCGACAGGAAGGCGGGCGCCTTCGGGACGTAGATCACGTCGTCGGCGTGGTGCTGGATGTCCTCGTTCCCGTCGGAGGCGATCGCGATCACGTGCGCGCCGCGGGCGCGGACCTCCTGGATGTTCGAGACGAGCTTCTCGTAGACCCGATCCATCCGCGTCGCGACGACGACGACCGGCGTCGACTCGTCGAGCAGCGCAATCGGGCCGTGCTTCATCTCCCCGGCCGAGTACGCCTCGGTCGGGATGTACGAGATCTCCTTCAGCTTGAGGGCCCCCTCGAGCGCGACCGGGAGGCCGATGTTGCGGCCGAGGTAGAGGAAGAACGGCCTGTCGTGGAACTTCCGCGCGATCTCGTCGATCGGGTGGTCGCCCTCGAGGAACTGCGTGATCTTGTCGGGCAGGCCGTAGAGCGCGTTGACGATGTACTCGAGCTCGCCGGCGGGCAGCGTCTCGCGCACCTGCGCCAGCTTCATCGCGACGAGGAAGAGGAGCGAGAGCTGCGCGGTGAAGGTCTTCGACGCCGCAACCGCCACCTCGATCCCGCACCGCGTGTAGAGCACGGAGTCGACCTCGCGCGTGATCTGCGAGCCCATCATGTTCGTGATCGCCACGGTGTGCGCGCCCATCGACCGGGCGAGCTTCATCGCCTCGATCGTGTCGCGCGTCTCGCCGGACTGCGAGATTCCGATCACGAGCGTGTCGGCGTCGAGCACGGGATTGCGATAGATCCACTCGGACGCGATGTCGTGCTCGACCGGGACGCGGCCCCATTCCTCGATCGCGTAGCGCGCCGCGACGCCTGCGTGATAGGCCGTGCCCGCGGCGAGGATCACGATCCGCCGCAGGTGCTTGAGCTCGTCGTCACCCATCCCGAGGCCCTCGAGCTCGAGGCGGCCCTTGCGGAGCCGGTCGCCGATCGTCTCTGCGACGGCATCGGGCTGCTCGTGGATCTCCTTCAGCATGAACGTCTCGAAGCCCGCCTTCTCGGCGCCCTCGTCGTCCCAGTCGAGCTCGACGACCTCGTGCTCGACCGGGGAGCCGTCCGCGGCGCAGTAGAAGCTCGACCCCTCCGGCGTGACGGCGACGACCTCGCCGTCGGAGGGGAACTGCACGTCGCGGGTCTCGCGGAGGAATGCCGCCGCGTTCGACGCGACGTACGTCTCGCCCGCGGCGAGGCCGACGACCATCGGACACTGATGACGCGCCCCGACCAGCAGGCCGGGGTGGTCGCGGTGGATGGCGACGAACGCGTAGTGCCCTTCGAGCTCGTTGTAGGCGCGCCGCACCGCCTCGACGAGGTCACCCTCGTAGTGCTCCTCGATCAGGTGCGTCACCGTCTCGGCGTCGGTCTCCGAGGAGAAGACGTGGCCATGCGCGGCAAGGCGCTCGCGCAGCTCGCGGTAGTTCTCGACGATCCCGTTCAGGACGACGGCGAGCTTCTCGGCGTCCTCCGCCGCGAGGGGATGGGCGTTCGCCTCGGTAACGCCGCCGTGCGTCGCCCAGCGCGTGTGGCCGAGGCCCGTGGTCGCCGGCGACGTCCCGTTCCCGGCGCGCTCGCGAAGGTTCTGCAGGTTGCCGACCGCCCGCGTGTACGTGAGCCCGGACTCCTCCAGCAGCGCGATCCCGGCCGAGTCGTAGCCGCGGTACTCGAGGCGCTCGAGGCCGTGGAGGAGCAACGGCTTGCACTCACGGGGCCCGACGTATCCGATGATCCCGCACATCCTGGCTGCTCCTTTCGCCCCGGACGCGCCTGTCCGGCCGGAGCGCCCGCTTTGCAGGGCTTTTACCGGGCGCCGGCCTCCTGCCGGACGAGGTCAGCGATGCTACCACAGAGGTCGGCGGCCTCCTGGGCGGCCTCCGCCTCTGCGAGGACGCGGATCACGGGCTCGGTGCCCGACGGCCGCACGAGGACGCGTCCGCGCCCCTCGAGCTCGGCGTTCAGCCGCTCCACCTCCCGCACGACGGCGACGGGCACCTCCAGGCGCTCGACATGGACGTTCTGTGTGGCCTGGGGAAAACGGCGCAGCCCAGACGCGGCTTCGGCGAGCGGACGCCCGTCGAGCGCGCGGCAGAGCGTCAGCGCAGCCGCGAGGCCGTCTCCGGTCACGTGGCCGTCGAGGACGATCAGGTGCCCGGACTGCTCGCCGCCGAGGGTCCCGCCCTCGCGCCGGAGCGCCTCGAGCACGTAGCGGTCGCCGACGTCGGTGGTCACGACGCGGATGCCGTGCTCGTCCATCAGCCGATGGAAGCCGAGGTTCGTCATGCTCGTGACAGCGACGAGATCGACGCCGAGCGCGAGCGCGCAGATCGCGACGATGCCGTCGCCGTCGACGACGTCGCCGTTCGCGTCGACCGCGAGCATACGGTCGCCGTCACCGTCGAAGGCGACTCCGAGATCGAAGTCGCCGGTGCTGACGGCCGCCCGCAGCATGGACAGGTCGGTCGCGCCGCAACCGGCGTTGATGTTGTTGCCGTCGGGCGTCGCGGCGAGGGCCGTCACCTCGGCTCCGAGCGTCTCGAAGACACCCGGCGCGATCGTCGAGTACGCGCCGTTGGCGCAGTCGACGGCGATCCGCAGGCCGTGGAGGTCGGCCCCGAAGTGCTCGAGGACGTGGTCGACATAGCTCTCGACGACGTCCTCGGCATGCTCGATCGCACCGCCTCCCGGCCCCGGTGCGCCCACGAGCGCTTCGATCTCGAGCTCGTCGGCGTCGGTCAGCTTGTGGCCCTCGCGATCGAAGACCTTGACGCCGTTGTACTCGGGCGGGTTGTGCGACGCGGAGACGACGAGACCGAGATCCTGTGACAGCAGCGCGACCGCCGGGGTGGGCAGAACGCCTGCGAGCACCGCCGTGCCCCCGGCGTCGACGATGCCCCGCCGAAGCGCCGCCTCGAGCCGCGGGCCGGAGGCCCGCGTGTCGCGGCCGACGAGCACGCGCCCGCGGCCCGACCAGAGCGTGGCCGCACGGCCGATCTGCTCGACGAGCTCTTCGGTGAGCGCCTCGTCGACGATCCCCCGAACGCCGTCCGTGCCGAACCACCTGCGGCCCTGGGCTGCGTCGGAACGCGCTACACCCACCGCATCCGTTCCCGCCATCGACCCCACCTCCACCGTAGCGTGGTTCCTAACGGCGCATCCCGCAAGGGGTGCGGCGCTACCGCTTGCTGAACTGCGGCGCCTTGCGCGCCTTGTGCAGGCCGGCCTTCTTCCGCTCGACCTGGCGTGCGTCGCGCGTGAGGAATCCCTCGCGCTTGAGCGGGACGCGGAGCTCCGGATCGGCGTCGACGAGCGCTCGCGCGATCCCGTGCCGGACGGCTCCGGCCTGCCCACTCACGCCGCCGCCGTGGACGCGGACGCGGAGGTCGTAGCGGCCTTCGGCGTCGGCGACCTTGAGCGGAGCAAGCGCGAGCGTGCGGTGCGTCGCGCGGGGGAAGTAGTCCTCGAGCGTCCGGCCGTTCACCCACGTCGTCCCGTCGCCGGGTCGGAGGATCACGCGGGCGACCGAGGTCTTGCGCTTGCCGGTGCCGCGGTACTGGGCGATCTCAGCCATGGAAAACCGTGTCGCGGACAGGCTCAAGCCTGTTCCCGACTCCTTTCTTCTAGCTCCATCGTCTTCGGGGCCTGCGCCTCGTGCGGATGCTCCGGGCCTGCATAGACCTTGAGCTTGCGCAGCTGGGCGGCCGCCAGCCTGTTCTTCGGGAGCATGCCCTTCACCGCCCGGCGGATGACCTCCGTCGGGCGCCGTTCGAGCTGCTCGCGCAGGGTGCGCTCCTTGAGGCCCCCGGGATAGCCGGTGTGCCAGCGGACCATCTTCTCGTCGAGCTTGTTGCCGGTGACGCGTACCTTCGCGGCGTTGACGACGATCACGAAATCGCCGGTGTCGACGTGCGGGGTGTACGCGGGCTTCCGCTTGCCGCGGAGCGTGTCGGCGATCTCGGTCGCCAGCCGGCCGAGGGTCTTCCCCTCGGCGTCGACGACGTACCAGTCGCGCTGGATCTCGCCCGGCTTTGCGGTGTACGTGGTCATTGCTCGGAAAGAGGGCGGTCCCGTGACCGCCGGCGGCGGAGTGTAGCAGGCCGCGCTCGGGCCGAACGGCACGCCAGGGCCCCCACGGACCTCGCCGGCGCTGTCATCATGACGCGACGATGAACGTCACGATCGGACTCACCGAGGCGCGTGAGCACCTCACGGAGGTTCTCGAGCGGGTGGTCGGCGGCGAGCACATGGTCGTGACGCGCTACGGCGCGCCCGTCGCCGCGATCGTCCCTGTTCCGCCCGAGACCGACGGCGAGCCACCGCTCGGGCTCGCGGCATTCGCAGGCGCGGGCGCACCGCGCCGCGGGCTCCACGCAGCGGTCAGCGAGGTCGTCGCGCTGAGGGCCGTGGCGCGCGACCGCGAGCCGCCGGAGGTCGACTGAGGGTGTACTGCTTCGACACCGACATCCTCGCCGCTGCGCTCCTCGGAGAGCCGCCGATGCACCTCGTCCGCCGGCTGGCGCGCACCCCCGGGGACCAGCAGTGCACGACAGCCGTCTCGGTCGCCGAGATCGCGTACGCGGCCGAGCGAAACGGCGAGCCGGAGGTGACCGGCCGCGTCCGCGAGCTGATCGCGTCCGCGACCACAGTGCTGCCGTTCGACCACGAGGCCGCAGAGGTCTACGGAACGCTGCGTGCGCAGCTCGAGCGCGTCGGCGTGCGGCTCGACGAGCCGAGCCTGCGAATCGCGGCGATCGCGCTGTCGAACGACCTGACGCTCGTGACCGCGAACGCACGCCTCTACGACCGCGTTCCGGGCCTCCGTATCGAGAACTGGCTCGAGCCGGACGACGCGGAGCTCGAGACCGTCGTCGAAGACGACGAGGAGGAGGGGGCGGCCGCGACGACGGAGGCCGCGCCCGTCGCGGACGGCGTCGTGATCCACCCGGGTCTCGTGCCGAGCCTCGAGGCCCGCGCCCGCTCCCTCGCGGCCGGCGACGCGGGGACGGAGAGCGACGAGGCGACGGCCGACGCCGTGTAGCCGAGAGCAGTGGTGCGTCGACGGGTGGTCGTGCGCGGGCGCGTCCAGGGCGTCTGGTTCCGCGAGAGCGCGCGGCGCCGCGCCGACGAGCTCGGCGTCGCGGGCTGGGTGCGGAACACCGACGACGGTGCCGTCGAGGCGGAGCTCGAAGGCGCTCACGACGGCGTCGACGCGCTCGTCTCGTGGTTCCGCCGCGGGCCGTCCCGCGCCCGGGTCGACTCCGTCGACGTCGCGGAGCTCGCGCCGGTCGGCGAGCGCGGGTTCCGCGTGGCCTGAGCCGTCGACTAGGATGCGGGGAGCGATCGGGGAGCTCGGGCAACCGGGCTGAGAGGGCGGCTAGCGCGCCGCCGACCCGCAGAACCTGATCTGGGTAATGCCAGCGGAGGAAGGGCGTGAACGAGCCGGACGTCGTGGTCGTCGCCTCGGGCCAGGGGCCCGCAGTCGAGGTGCCCGCGGCCCGTGCCGTCGTCGCGGCCGACGGCGGGCTCGACCGCGCCGCGGCGCTGGGCCTCGCCGTCGACGTCGTGGTCGGAGACCTCGACTCGGTCTCGCCGGCGGCGCTCCAGCGTGCCGAAGCCAACGGAGCCCGTGTCGTCCGGCACCCCGAGGCCAAGGACGCGACGGATCTGGAGCTCGCGCTCGACGAGGCAGTCGCGCTCGGAGCGAAGCGCGTGCTCGTCGTCGCGAGCGGCGGCGGACGGCTCGACCACCTCCTCGCCTCGCTCCTGCTCCTCGGCTCCGAGCGGTACGAGGCACTCGAGCTCGACGCGCTCGTCGGCGAGGCGCTCGTGCACGTGATCCGGCGTGAGCGGACGATGTGCGGCACGTCCGGCGACATGGTGACGCTGCTCGCGCTCGGCGGCCCGGCGCACGGCGTCACGACGGTCGGCCTCGAGTACTCGCTCCTCGACGAGACGCTCGAGCCCGGCTCGAGCCGCGGCGTCTCGAATGTCTTCGCCGGGGTGGAGGCCGGGGTGAGCGTGGCGAGCGGCGTCCTCCTCGCGATTCGACCCGCAGCGCGGGAGAGCTTGTGTTGAGTCGACACAGGCTCGGACGGCGGTGCGTCTCCACCGGGGTCGCGGGTGCTTTCGCTGCGCTCGTCGTCGCGGGGTGCGGCGATGGGTCGTCGCCGAAGGACGTCGTCCTCGTGACGCACGACTCGTTCGCGGTGTCCAAGCCGGTCAGGGAGGCGTTCGAGCGCGAGAGCGGCCTCACGCTCCGGATCCTTCAGGGCGGCGACGCGAACGAGGTGCTCAACCGGGCCCTTCTCACCGCCGGCGACCCGCAGGGGGACGTCGTCTTCGGGATCGACGACAGCGTGCTCTCGCGGGCGGTCGGCGGCGACCTGCTCGACGAGTACCGCTCGGCCGAGCTCTCGTCGCTCCAGGCCGACTTCGCGGATCCCGACCCGCACGTCACGCCGATCGACCACGGCGAGGTGTGCCTCAACGTCGACCGCGGCTGGTTCGCGTCGCGCGACGTCCCGCCGCCGACGAAGCTCGACGACCTCATCCTCGACCGCTACCGCAATCTGCTCGTCGTCGAGAACCCGGCGACCTCGTCGCCCGGTCTCGCGTTCCTGCTCGCGACCGTCGCGACCTACGGCGACCCGGGCTGGGAGACGTACTGGCGGGCGCTGCGCGCGAACGGCGTGCGGGTCGTGGACGGCTGGGAGGAGGCGTACACCCAGCAGTTCTCGGGCGCCTCGGGCAGCCCGGGCAAGCGACCGATCGTCGTCTCGTACGCGTCGAGCCCGGCCGCCGAGGTGATCTTCGCGTCGAAGCGGCCCGCCAAGGCGCCGACAGCCGCCGTCGAGGACGGCTGCTACCGCCAGGTCGAGTACGCGGGCATCCTGCGCGGCGCGCACAACGAGGACGGCGCGAGGGAGCTGATCGACTTCATGCTCTCCGAGCGCTTCCAGGCCGACGTCCCGGGATCGATGTTCGTCTACCCGGTGCGGGCCGACGTGCCGCTTCCCGAGGAGTTCGTGCAGCACGCGATCGTCCCGCGCGACCCGCTGCAACTGCCGTCGGCCGAGGTCGCCGCAAACCGCGATCGCTGGGTCGCCCGGTGGACCGAGATCGTCGTGCGCTGAGCGCGGCGGGGCGCGCCGCGGCGGTCGTCCTGCCCGTCGCGTTCCTCGCCGTCTTCTTCGCCTGGCCGCTCGCAGCGATCCTCGAGCGGAGCCTCGTCGTCGACGGCCGGCTCGACCTGCCGTTCGACGTGCTCACCGACTCGACGACCCGTGACGTCGCGTGGTTCACGCTCTGGCAGGCGACCGTCTCGACCGTTCTCACCCTGGTCGCGGGCCTGCCGCTCGCCTGGGCGCTCTCGCGGTTCCGGTTCCCGGGCCGCTCGGTGATCGAGGCGCTCGTGCTCGTCCCCTTCGTCCTCCCCACGGTCGTCGTGGCGACCGCGTTCGTTGCGCTCCTCCCCGGCGGCGTCGAGCGTTCGGTGTGGGCGATCCTGCTCGCGCACGTCTTCTTCAACGTCGCCGTGGTCGTGCGCGTCGTCGGCGCCTTCTGGGCCGGCCTCGACCAGCGTCTCTGGGACGCCGCGGCGACTCTCGGCGCGTCCCCGGCGGATCGTCAGCTCCGGCTCACCGCGCCTCTCCTGGCCCCGGCCCTGGCGTCGGCGGCATCGATCGTCTTCCTCTTCTGCTTCACGTCGTTCGGGGTCATCCTGATACTCGGCGGGCCTCGCTACGCGACGCTCGAGACCGAGATCTACAACCAGGCGGCGCGGCTGTTCGACCTCCGCACGGCGGCGGCGCTCGGGCTGCTCCAGCTCGCCGCGATCGCCGCCGCGGTGCTCGTCTCGGGGAGGCTCGAGCGCCGGCTCGGCGGCGGCCGTCGACGGGGCGGCGCCGCACGTCGTCCGGCCGGTGGAGAGAGGGTCGCCGTGGCGGCCGTCGTCGTCGGGTCGCTCGGGCTCCTCGGGCTGCCGCCGCTTGCGCTCCTGCTGCGGTCGCTCCAGGTCGGGACCGGCTACGGCCTCGAACACTTCACCGCGCTCGCCCACGAGACGCCCGCGCTGTTCGTCGCTCCCTGGCACGCGATCCTCAACTCGCTGCTCTTCTCGACCGGCGCGACCGCGATCGCTCTCGCGGTCGGCATCCCGGCGGCGGTCGCCGTCGCGAGCGGGAGACGTGGGCTCGACGTCGCGCTCATGCTGCCGCTCGGCGCCTCCGCGGCGATGCTCGGGTTCGGGTTCCTCCTGGCCTTCGACGACCCGCCGCTCGACCTCCGCTCGTCGCCTGCGATCGTCCCGCTCGCGCAGGCGCTCGTCGCGCTGCCGTTCGTCGTCCGTGCGCTCGTCCCGGCGCTCCGCGCGGTCGACCTGCGGTTGCGGGAGGCCGCAGCGGTGCTCGGCGCGACCCCCGCCCAGGTTCGGCGCCAGATCGAGCTGCCGCTGCTCGCGCGCCCGCTCGCAGTCGCCGCTGGGCTCGCGTTCGCGGTCTCGCTCGGCGAGTTCGGTGCCACGCTTTTCGTCGTCCGCGCGGACTGGCCCACCGTGCCCGTCGCGATCTTCCGCTTCCTCGGCCGTCCGGGCGAGGCCAACGTCGGCGCGGCGATGGCTCTCTGTGTGGTGCTGATGGCGCTCGTCGCCGCCGTCGCGCTCGTGTCGGAGCGGGCGCTCGTCAGGAGGCCTCCGCGGTGAGGCTCGCGCTCGACGGGATCGGCGTCGTGATCGACGGGAAGACGATCCTCGACGACGTGTCGCTCGAGGTCGGCGCCGGCGAGCGGCTCGCGCTGCTCGGCCCGAGCGGATCGGGGAAGTCGACCGCGCTTCGCGTTGCCGCGGGGCTCGAGCGGCCAACTGAGGGGCGCGTCGTCGTCGACGGCGCGGACGTCACCGGCGTCCCGCCGCACCGCCGCGGAATCGGCCTCGTCTTCCAGGACGCGGCGCTGTTCCCGCATCGCGACGTCGCCGGCAACGTCGGCTTCGGGCCGCGGGTCGCGCACCTGCCCGAGGTCGAGCGCGAGGCCCGGGTCGCCGGGGCGCTCGAGCTCGTCGGGCTCGCGCGGACGGAGCGGCGCGACGTGACGACGCTCTCGGGCGGCGAGGCCCAGCGCGTCGCCCTTGCACGGGCGCTCGCGCCGAGACCCGGCGTCCTTCTCCTCGACGAGCCGCTCGGCGCGCTCGACGGCCCGCTCCGGCAGCGGCTGCAGGATGACCTCCGCGACCTGTTCGAGCGGCTCTCGCTGACGGTCGTGCACGTCACGCACGACGTCGGCGAGGCCTTCGCGATCGGAGACCGCGTGGCGGTGCTGCGCGAGGGGCGGATCGCCCAGGTCGCGACGCCCGAGGAGCTCTGGGCGCGCCCGGCCGACGACTGGGTCGCGCGCTTCCTCGGGATGGCGAACGTCTCGGCGGACGGTGACCGCGCCCTCGTGATCCGGCCAGAGGCGGTGCGAGTCGTCGCCGGCGACGGGGCGGTCGTGACGGCCGCGGACAGGGACGGGCCGGTCGTGCGGCTGCGCGTGCGCGAGGACGGCGGGCGCGAGCTCGAGGCGGTGGTCGTCGGGGTCGAGGTGCCGCGCGCGGGGGAACGGGTGGCGGTGGAGGTGGATCCGGCCGGGGTCGTGGACGTCAGCGTGTGGCGGGAGAGCGAGAGGGGCGAGGCTGCGGCCACGCCCCAGGACTGGACGCTTGATGTGGGTTAGGGGTGCGTAGCGGGGAGGGCCTGCGCAAGCAGCGTGGTCGGATCAGTGCTCCCCGATACCCGCAGGTATCGGCGAGCAGCGAGACGGCCGCGATGCGCCGCGCGCGGGCCCCCATCCGCGCGTGCCCATGACCGACATCGAGCGTCTGGGTGGAGTGAGCGTCCCGCGGAGCGGGGCGCTCACTCCCACTCGATCGTGGCCGGAGGCTTGGAGGTGAGGTCGAGCGCGACGCGGTTGACGCCCGGGACCTCGTTGACGATGCGGCTCGCGATCGCATCGAGCAGCTCGTACGGCAGCCGCGCCCAGTCCGCGGTCATCGCGTCCTCCGAGGTGACGGCACGGATCACGACCGGGTAGGCGTACGTTCGCTCGTCGCCCTGCACGCCGACGGAGCGCACCGCGGGAAGGACGGCGAAGCACTGCCATAGGTCGCGGTAGAGATCGGCACGGCGCACCTCCTCGAGCAGGATCGCGTCCGCCGCGCGCAGGATCGCGAGCCGCTCCTCCGTGACGTCGCCGATGATCCGGATCGCCAGGCCTGGCCCCGGGAACGGATGGCGCCACACCATCCGTTCGGGCAGCCCGAGCTGCTCGCCGACCCGGCGCACCTCGTCCTTGAACAGCGAGCGCAGCGGCTCGACGAGCTCCATGCGCATGTCGGCGGGCAAGCCGCCGACGTTGTGGTGCGACTTGATCTTCGCCGCGACGCCGACGTCGCCGCCCGACTCGATCACGTCGGAGTAGAGGGTCCCCTGGACGAGGAAGCGGACGTCGCCCAATCGACGTGCCTCCTCCTCGAACACGCGGATGAACTCCTCGCCCACGATCGCGCGCTTCTCCTCCGGCTCGCTCACGCCGGCGAGGCGCCTGAGGAACCGCTCGCGCGCGTCGACGTGGACGAGCGGGACGTGGAAGTAGTTGCCGAACGTCTCGACGACCTGCTCCGCCTCGTTCTCGCGCAGAAGGCCGTGGTCGACGAACACGCAGGTGAGCTGGTCCCCGACCGCCTTGTGCACGAGCAGCGCCGCGACCGCCGAGTCGACCCCGCCGGAGAGCCCGCAGATGACCCGCTCCGAGCCGACCTGCGCGCGGATCCGCTCGACCTGCTCCTCGATCACCGCGGCCGGGGTCCACGCGGGCGGGGCGCCGGCGACGTCGTAGAGGAAGGTCTCCAGGATCCTCTGCCCCTGCGGCGTGTGGACGACCTCGGGATGGAACTGGACGCCGTAGAGCGCCCGATCGGGATCCTCGAACGCTGCGATCGGCGTCGTCTCGGACGACGCGGTGACGCGCGCGCCGGTGGGCGCCGCCGTGACCGAGTCGCGGTGGCTCATCCAGACGACCTGCTCGGGCGCGAGGTCGTGGAAGAGCGCGCCCGAGCCGTCGAGCTCGACGTCCGCCTTCCCGTACTCCGACACGTCGTTCGCCTCGACCTTGCCCCCGAGCTCGAGCGCCATGAGCTGCATCCCGTAGCAGATCCCGAGCGTCGGGACGCCGAGCGCGAAGATCCCCGGGTCGGCGTGCGGCGCGCCCTCCGCGTAGACCGAGGCGGGGCCGCCGGAGAGGATCAGCGCCGCCGGGCTCCGCCTCGCGATCTCCTCCGGGGCGAGGCGGTGCGAGACGAGCTCCGAGTAGACCCGCGCCTCGCGCACGCGCCGTGCGATGAGCTGGCTGTACTGGCCGCCGAAGTCGAGGACGAGCACGGGACGCTCTTCCGGGGCCGGCTCGGAGGGCCGCTCGGGGAAGGGCAGGACGCTAGCCACGGCGGTAGTTCGGCGCCTCCTTCGTGATCGTCACGTCGTGCGGGTGGCTCTCACGCAGGCCCGCGCCGGTGATGCGGACGAAGCGCGCCTCCTTGAGCTCCTCGACGGTCGCTGCGCCGCAGTAGCCCATCGCCTGGCGCAGCCCGCCGACCAGCTGGTGGGCGATCGGCCCGAGCGGCCCCTTGTACGGGACGCGGCCCTCGATGCCCTCGGGGATCAGCTCGGCGACGTCCTCGACATCGCCCTGGAAGTACCGGTCCTTGGAGAAGCCGCGCGCCTTCATCGCGCCCAGCGACCCCATGCCGCGGTACTCCTTGAACCGCTCGCCCTGGACGACGATCACGCCGCCCGGCGTCTCGTCCGTGCCCGCGAGCATCCCGCCGACCATGACCGTGTCGGCGCCGGCGCCGATCGCCTTCGCGACGTCGCCGGACGAGGTGATGCCGCCGTCGGCGATCACGGGGACTCCTTGCTCCGAGGCGGCCTGGGCGCAGTCGAAGATCGCCGTGACCTGGGGAACGCCGGAGCCCGCCACGACCCGGGTCGTGCAGATCCCCGAGGGTCCGACGCCGACCTTCACCGCGTCTGCGCCCGCGTCGATGAGCGCCTCGGCTGCCTCGGCCGTCGCGATGTTGCCGGCGATCAGGTCGACGTCGTGAGCGTCCTTCAGGCGGCGCACCATCTCGACGACGCCGAGCGAGTGGCCGTGGGCCGTGTCGACGACGAGCGCGTCGACCTCGGCCTCGACGAGTGCCGCGGCGCGCTCGACGGCGTCCGTCCCGACCCCGACCGCCGCGGCGACACGCAGCCGGCCGCGCTCGTCCTTCGTCGCGAGTGGATAGGCCTCGCGCTTGGAGATGTCCTTGACCGTGATGAGCCCCTTGAGGCGGCCCTCGACGTCGACGATCGGGAGCTTCTCGATGCGGTGGCGGCCGAGGATCGCCTGCGCCTCCTCGAGCGTCGTCCCGACCGGAGCGGTGACGAGGCCCTCCTTCGTCATCGCGTCCGCGACGCGCATCGTCGAAGGGACACCGAAGCGGAGGTCGCGGTTCGTGAGGATCCCGACGAGCCGCTCGTCGTCGTCCGTGATCGGGATCCCCGAGACCCGGTAGCGCCGCATCAGCTCCAGGGCGTCGCCGACGAGCGCCTCGGGCGAGAGCGTCACCGGCTCGACGATCATCCCCGCCTCCGAGCGCTTGACCTTGTCGACCTCCGCGACCTGGTCGGCGATCGAGAGGTTGCGATGCAACACGCCGATCCCGCCGAGCCGCGCCAGCGCGATCGCCATGCGCGCCTCGGTGACGGTGTCCATCGCCGCCGAGACGAGCGGGATCTCGAGCGCGATCGTGCGGGTGAGGCGGGTGGCGGTGACGACGTCGTTCGGGAGGACGGCCGACTCGGCCGGGACGAGCAGGACGTCGTCGAAGGTGAGGCCTTCCTTCGCGAACTTGTCCCGCGGATCGCCCAAGTGCGCCGATCGTAACAGCGGAGCTGGATGCCTCCGACCGCGGCGGGCCGTCCGCGGCCGCGAGAGCGGCCGTCCTCAGGGATTTGCCCCGCCGGAGGCGGCGCATCCGAGCGGCGCGAATCCGCTCGGCGGATTCCGCTTCGCGGACTAGCTCACAGTCTCGAGCTCGTGGACGTCGACGGCTGCCGCGAGCCGCCTCGCCTCGGCGGGATCGAACCGGCCGGCGCCGACGTCGAGCACGGAGGCCGCTCCGGTCGCGGCGGCCAGCCGCAGCGCGTCCGACGCCGGCGCGCCGTCGAGCACCGACGTGAGCCACTGGGCGAGGAGCGCGTCGCCGGCTCCCACCTCCGAGACCGGCTCGAGACGCGGCACCACCGCCCGGTAGCGCCGGACCTGCCGGTCCTCGCGCACGAGCGCAAAGCCGCCGCTCTCGACCGTGACGAGGACGTTCCGGGCGCCGAGCTCCGCGATCGTGTCGAGCGCCATGAGGAAGTCCTCGTCGTCGTTCAGCTCCTGTCCGACGAGCTGCTCCGCCTCGTGCTGGTTCGGCGCGACGAGCCAGGGCTCCGCGTCGACGCCCAGGCGCAGCGGCTCGCCCTCCGCGTCGAGGACGACCCGCACGTTGCGCCGCGCCAGCTCGCGGGCCGCGTCGGCGTAGAACCTGTCGCCGACCCCCCTCGGCAGCGAGCCGGCGAACACGACCGCGTCCGCGCCGCGCGAGAGGTAGCGGAGCTTGTCCATGAGCATCCCGAGCTCGGCCTCGGAGACCTTCGGCCCCCACTCGTTGATCTCGGTCTGCTTGCCCGACGTCGGGTCGACGACGAGCGTCGAGGTGCGCGACTCGTCGCGGATCCGGACGAAGTCGTTGAGGATCGCCTCGCCCGTCAGCTCCTCGACGACGCGCGTCCCCGTGCGCCCGCCCGCCAGCCCCGTCGCGACGACGGGCACCTCGAGGCGCTTCAGCGCCCGCGCGACGTTGATCCCCTTCCCGCCGGCGAGCGTCAGCACCTCGCTCGCGCGGTGACGCTGGCCGAGCTGCAGCGTGGGGACGGTGAGCGAGCGATCGAGCGCGGCGTTGAGGGTGACGGTGACGATCACGGTATTGCCCCACCGAGATGATGGACCGTCCTGCGGGCGACCCACCAGACCTTCGCCGGGAGGTCCGGAGCCGCCGCCGCGCGCGCCGCGACCAGCGGCGAGCGCGCCACGACGCGCGAGCCGTCGGTCACGACGAGCGTCCCGAGCCGCCGACCCGCCACGCCGGGCAGGGTGGCGACGGCGGGGACGACGATCCGCTCCACGAGCGGCCGCTCGGCCGAGGCGGGGCGCAAGATCGCGCGCGGCGCGACGGCCCGACCCGGCGAGCGGCCCCAGCCGACGGGGATCGTCGCGTACGTG
>JBKPNM010000202.1:0-5860 GCA_046732615.1 Actinomycetota bacterium
GGGCTGCGCAGGCGCGTAGGGCGAGGCGTCGGGGACGTCGGCGCGCTCGGCGAGCATGTCCTCGGGCAGCGCGAGGACGACGGGCCCCGGCCGGCCGGACGTCGCCGTGCGGAACGCGCGCGCGACGAGCTCGGGGATCCGCTCCGCGCGGTCGATCTCCGCGACCCACTTCGCCAACGGGCCGAACATGCGGCGGTAGTCGATTTCCTGGAACGCCTCGCGCTCCGCGTCGCCCCGGCGGATCTGCCCGACGAGGAGGACGAGCGGCGTCCCGTCCTGGAACGCGGTGTGCACGCCGACGGACGCCTGCGTCGCGCCAGGACCGCGCGTCACCATGCAGATCCCGGGCCGCCCGGTGAGCTTGCCGTAGGCCTCGGCCATGTTCGCGGCGCCGGCCTCGTGACGGCACGTCACGTAGCGGAGCGGGCTGTCGCGCAGCGCGTCGAGGACGTCGATGTAGCTCTCACCGGGCACGCCGAACGCAAGGCCGGCCCCGTGCACGGCGAGCTGGTCGACGAGGATCCTGCCGCCGGTGCGGCTCACCGCGGCAGCGCGATCGCGTGCTCCAGCAGCACCGAGGCGCTCTGGCCGGTCTCGCGCCCGTCCCGCGGCTCGAGGTACCTGATCGTCCGCTTGCCCGCCCATTCGGCGGGGAGCACCAGCCCGCGGACGAACGACGTCTCGAGGTGAGCCGACGCCCGGGCGAGGACCGGGTCAGGCCCGCTCTCGAACCACGCGCCGCCGGGCCCGTAGAACGCCGAGTGCCCCTCCGTCTCGACCTCGATCTCGCCGCGGAGGAGGTAGCGGATCCCCGGCCCGGGGTGCGTGTGCCGGTGCGCGATCCCGCCGAGCCGGAAGTCGACGCGGTCGCAGCGGATCACCCACGCCGCGTACGGGTCGAGCTGCACGAAGTGCGAGAGCAGCGCGGAGTGCGCGTCGGCCTCGGCGGGGTCGAGCTGCCAGACGAGCGCCGGACCGTCGACGGCGGCCGCCCCGAAGCGCGCCTCGCCGCGCTCGAGGTCGTACACGACGCGGTTGCCCCCGATCGTCTCGACTCCGGTCTCGAAGTGGTAGAGCGAGAGGCGCATCTCAGTGGAAGTACTGCCCGCCGTCGATGACGATCGTCTGCCCGGTGACGAACGAGGCCGCCGGGCTCGCGAGATACGTGACCGCGCCGACGACGTCCTCGGGCTCCTGGTCGCGCTGGATCGTGCGGGCGGCGACGGACACGTCGCGAAGCTGCTCGATCACCTCGGGGTGCTCCTTGACCCCGTCCGACATCGTGAACCCGGGCGCGACGCAGTTGACCCGGATCCCGTCGCGCCCGAGCTCCTTCGCGAGCGCCCGGGTGAAGGCGACGATCGCGCCCTTGCTCGTCACGTAGTGGAGCAGGAACGGGACGCCGCGAAACGGCGTTCCCGACGAGATGTTGACGATCGCGCCGCCGCCGCGCTCCCGCATCGCGGGCACCGCGGCGCGTGAGGTGAGGAACATCGACGCGACGTTCACGTCCATCACGTGCCGCCACTCCTCGAGCGGAATCTCGGTGAAGGGCCGCATCGCGAGCGACGCGTAGAGACCGGCGTTGTTGACGAGCACGTCGAGGCCGCCGCACCGGTCGACCGTCTCGTCGACGAGCCGCTCGACCTGTTCCTCGTCGGCGACGTCGACCGTCAGGCCGACGCCGTTCGGATACGTCGCGGCCGCCTCGTCCGCGCCGCGGAGGTCGGCGACGACGACCCGGGCGCCGTCGCCCGCGAGCCCGTCTGCGATCGCCCGGCCGATCCCCTGCCCCCCTCCGGTGACGACGGCGACCTTCCCCTCGAGCCGGCCCATGGCGTCTCCTACGCGACGGGGGAGAACGACGTCGGCACGAGGATGCGGTTCGCCTGGGTGTGGATCAGCGGCTGGATCCGGGCGAGGAACGCCTGCCAGTCGGCTCTCGCCTGCAGAGCCGCGCGGCGTGACTCCCGCTCGGCGAAGCTCTCGTAGCTCCACAGCGACGTGTAGGTCGAGAGCGCGCCGACGTCGGTCGTGAACGCCCCGACGAGGCCTCCCAGCACCTCCTGCTGGATCGCGATGCCCTCCTCCGCGTAGAGACGGACGAGCTCGGACAGCCTCCCCGTGTGCACGTGGTAGTCGCGCTGCTCGACGATCACCGTCGCGTTCCTCAGTCGCCCGTCGGCGCGAGACCGCCGACCGCCCAGTACTTGAGCTCCGTCCAGTCGTCGACGCCGAACGACGACCCCTCGCGCCCGATGCCCGACTCCTTCACCCCGCCGAACGGCGCGACCTCCGTCGAGATGAGGCCCGTGTTGACCCCGAGGATCCCGTATTCGAGCGCTTCGCCGACGCGCCACGTCCGCGCGAGGCCGCTCGTCATGTAGTACGCCGCGAGCCCGTAGGGCGTCGCGTTCGCGATCGCGATCGCCTCCTGCTCGGTCTCGAACCGCGCGATCGCCGCGACGGGCCCGAACGTCTCCTCGCGGCTCATCCTCATCGCCGCCGTGACCTCGGTGAGCACCGACGGGCGGTAGAACTGCCCCTCGATCCGCTCGCCGCCGGTCACGAGCTCGGCGCCGCCGTCGAGCGCGTCGGCGACATGGCTCTCGACCTTCTCGAGGGCGGGCTCGTCGATCAGCGGGCCGACCTGGACGTCTTGCGTGAACCCGTCCGCGACCTTGAGGGCGTCGACCTCGGCCGAGAACCGCTCGACGAAGGCGTCGTAGATCCCGGCCTGCACGAGCATGCGGTTCGCCGAGATGCAGGTCTGGCCCGAGTTGCGGAACTTGCAGACCAGCGCGGCGTCGACCGCGATATCAAGGTCGGCATCGTCGAAGACGATGAATGGGGCATTGCCGCCGAGCTCCAACGAGACCTTCTTGACCTGATCCGCGCACTGCCGCATCAGCAGCTTCCCGACCTCGGTGGAGCCGGTGAAGCCGAGCTTGCGCACGAGCGGGTGCGACGTCAGCTCGGCGCCGATCGCCGGTGCGTCCTCGGCCGCGCCCGTGACGACCGAGAAGACTCCGGGCGGGACCCCCGCCTCCTCGGCGAGCGCGGCGATCGCGAGCGCCGAGAGCGGCGTCTGCTCGGCTGGCTTGAGCACCATCGTGCAGCCCACGGCGAGCGCGGGAGCGGACTTCCGCGTCACCATCGCCGACGGGAAGTTCCACGGCGTGATGCCGGCAGTGACGCCGACGGCCTCGCGTGTCGCGAGGATGCGCTTGTCCGCCCACGGCGACGGGATGATCGCCCCGTCGACGCGCTTGGCCTCCTCCGCGAACCACTCGTAGAACGAGAGCGCGTAGGCGATCTCCGCACGGGCCTCGGAGAGCGGCTTGCCCTGCTCGAGCACCATCAGCGTCGCGAGGTCCTCCCCCCGCTCTGCCATCAGGCCGGCGAGCCGGAGGAGAACGCGCGCGCGGTCCTTCGCGCTGCGAGAGCGCCAGGCGGGAAGCGCGCGAGCGGCGGCCTCGATCGCGCCGCGGGTCTCGGACGCGCCGAGCCGCGGCACGGAGGCGACCGTGTCGCCCGTCGCCGGATCGACGACCGGGAACGTCTCGCCGCTCTCCGCGTCGCTCCAGCGGCCGTCGACGTAGGCCTGCGTCCGAAGCAGATCCGAGGCGATCGTCGCCACGGCGCGGACGATACCGCCTTGCTCGCGGCGATCGATGATCGATCAAGTCGGGGGGCGAAAGTGCCGACCATGAGGCGGAGTAGAGTCATGCTGGTGGAGCCCGTATTCGTCCGTTTCGACGAGGTGCGTCCGTTCGTGCTCGCGGACGGCGTGACCGGACGTCCGCTCTTCGGGGCCGGCGCGATGCTCAACGTGATCGAGTTCGAGCCCCGAGCGACGGTCCCGCTCCACAGCCACGTGCACGAGCAGCTCGGCCTCGTGCTGCGCGGGATGCAGGCGCTCGTGGTCGACGGCGTCGCCCACGAGCTCGGCCCGATGGAGGGCTATGTCCTGCCGGGCGGGGTCGAGCACTCCGCCTACTGCGGGCCTGAGGGCGCGCTCGTGCTCGACGTCTTCCAGCCGGTCCGCGAGGACTACCGCGACGCGTGGGAGCGCACCGCCTGAGGCGCCGGAGGATCTGAGGTGGCGCTCCTTCGACGACGGACCAGGGCGGAAATCCCCCACGCCGGCCCATACGCACCCGGCTGGGAGGTGCCGGCGCACTTCAACTTCACGCGCGACGTCGTCGACACGCTCGCGGCGGATCCGGCGCGGCCGGCGCTGACGTTCGTCGATCGCGAGGGGATCGTCGACCGGCGCACGTTCCACGAGATCTCTGGCGATGCCGCCCGCTGGGCGCATCTCCTCCGGACGCGCCTCGACCGCGGCGACCGCGTCCTGTTCGCGATCGGCAAGGTGCCGGCCTGGCATTGCGCGATGCTCGGCGCGCTGAAGAGCGGCCTCGTCTCCGTCCCGAGCCCGGACATGCTGCGCGCGCGCGACCTCGCCTTTCGCACCCGCCACTCCGGTGCGCGACTCGTGGTGGCCGACCGCTCCCTCGAGCCGGAGATCGAGGAGATGCGCCACCAGGTCGGGACGAACGTCTCCGTCCTCTACCTCGACGAGGCGCTCGAGGAGCTCCGCCGCTACATGCCCGTCGCTCCGACCGAGGACACGGTGGCCGGCGAGACCGCGCTCATCCTCTACACGTCGGGAACGACGAAGGACCCGAAAGGCGTCGTCCACACGCACGCCTACACCTGGGCCCAACGCGCCCAGGCGACCCACTGGCTCGATGCCCACGAGGGCGACGTCGTGTGGTGCACCGCCGGGACAGGATGGGCGAAGGCGATCTGGAACTCGCTGCTCGGCCCGTGGTCGCACGGCGCCGAGATCGTCCTGCACGAGGGGCCGTTCGACGCGGAGGAGCGCCTCTCGCTGCTCCAGCGGCTCGGCGTCACGGTGCTCTGCCAGGCGCCGACCGAGTACCGGATGCTGGCAAAGCTCGACAACCTCGGTGCGGCCCACCTGCCGCGGCTGCGCCACGCCGTCTCCGCGGGCGAGCCGCTCAACCCCGAGGTCATCGCGCGCTTCCAGGACGCCCTCGGGCTCACCGTCCACGACGGCTACGGCCAGACCGAGAACTCGCTTCTCGTCGCGAACCCGCCGGGGGCGCCGCTGCGGCCCGGGTCGATGGGCGTGCCGACCCCCGGGCACGACGTCGCGGTCATCGACGAATCGGGCCACGTGTGCCCGCCCGGTGTCGAGGGCGACCTCGCCTTGATCGGCCGGCCGCCGACGCTCTTCGTCGGCTACTGGGACGCGCCCGAGGAGAGCGAGGCGGTGTTCCGCGACGGCTGGTACCTCACCGGCGACCGTGGGATGCGGGACGAGGACGGATACCTGTGGTTCGTCGGCCGCGCCGACGACGTGATCCTCTCGGCGGCGTACCGGATCGGGCCCTTCGAGGTCGAGAGCGCCCTCCTCGAGCACCCCGCCGTCGCGGAGAGCGGCGTCGTCGGCGTGCCCGACCTCGACCGGGGCCAGATCGTCAAGGCGTTCGTCGTGCTCCGGCCCGGCCACGAGCCGGGCGACCGCCTCGCGCGCGAGCTCCAGGAGCACGTGAAGGCCGTGACCGCGCCGTACAAGTACCCGCGCGAGATCACCTTCGTGGACGAGCTCCCGAAGACCTCGAGTGGCAAGATCCGCCGCAGCGAGCTCCGGCGGCTGAACGATGCGCTCGGCGTCTCGAGCCCCCGCATGAGCGTCGTGCCGGACGCGCCCGAGGTCGAGACCGTCGCGGCGGGGGCCACCGCAGCGGAGGAAGCAGCGCGGCTCGCCGCCGACGCTGCGGCCGCGGCCGAGGCCGCCGCCGAGCGCGAGCGGGCCGAGGCGGCGGAG
>JBKPNM010000203.1:0-10513 GCA_046732615.1 Actinomycetota bacterium
GTGCTCGGCGGCACGGCTGCATTGCTGTAGCGCTCGACGACCTGGCGCAACGGCCGTTCAGAGCAGGATCTGCAGGGCGAGATCGACCGAGCAGCCGCGCTCGACGAGCGAGACGGCGAAGTGGAGGTCGACCTCGGGCGACGCAGCAAGAACCGCCGCCGCTTCCGCGTCGTAGCCCGCGCGCTCGAGGGTGTCGAGGCGCCAGAGCTCGACGCGCTCGAGCTCGAAGCTGGTTTCGGTGACTTCGATGATCGACATATGGGTGGCCTCTTCTGCGAACGTCCTTCCTCACCTGGGTATTCGCACGAACGCTCTCTCCGGTTGTCCTGTTGTACGCGACGATCGTCTGGGAATTGCGGTACCCGGGTGAAGGAGGTGTAAATCCTCGGGGCCCGGCGCGCGGCGGGTCGCTGGGACTTGCGGTGCGGGCCCCCGGCTTCGTAGGATCGGCCGGTGCGCCTCCACAAGGACAGGAAGGTCGAGCTGATGAAGGCCGTGCCGCTGTTCTCAGGATGCTCGAAGGCCGAGCTCCAGAAGATCGCGGCGCTCGCCGACGAGCTCGACCTCGCCGACGGCGCGACCCTCATCCGCGAGGGCGAGCGGGGTCGCGAGTTCATCGTGATCGTCGACGGAACGGTGCGCGTGTCGCGCGGCGGCAAGAACGTGCGGGAGCTGGGCGCCGGCGACTTCATCGGCGAGATCGCCCTCGTCTCCGACGTGCCGCGCACCGCGACCGTGACGGCGACGTCGCCGGTTCGTCTGCTCGTCGTCACCGACCGCGCGTTCCGCGGCCTCATCGAGCAGATGCCCTCGATCGCGACCAAGGTCCTCCAGAGCCTCGGGCAAAGGCTCCATTCCGACGCGCTCTGACTTTTTGCGCAAGCAGGAATCCGCGGAAGCGGATTCCTGCCGCTTGATCCCCGCCTTCGGCGGGGCAGATCCCTGAAGGCGGCCCCTTCGGGGCCGCAACTGCGCCGTACCTGTCGCGCGAAGCAGGAATCCGCGGAAGCAGCGGATTCCTGCCGCTTGATCCCCGCCTTCGGCGGGGCAGATCCCTGAAGGCGGCCCCTTCGGGGCCGCAACTACCGGGTCCGTCGGCCCGCGCTGTGGACGCGCTCAGCGCCTCTCATGCCGCCGGGGCCACCCGGACCGGCGAGTACGTGTGCGTGCGCGAGAAGCCGTCCCAGATCGTCCAGCGCCACGTCCCCGCGCGCGGGAAGACGACGCGCGCGCGGTAGACGCCGACGCGTGCGGTCGGCCGGGCCGTGAACGCGCGGCGCAACGTGCCCTGGGAGATCCGAACCTCCGGCGTCACGCCGGACAGCGGCGTCACACCGTGCTGCAACACGGTCAGGTCGACGACCCAGGGAGCCCGCGCCTCGGCTCCGGCGGGGGTCGAGCTGAGCTTCACGGTCGCCCAGCCGCCCGCGAGCGCGGTGGCGGGGACGACGGCGGCGAGCACAGCCAGAACGGCGATCGACCGACGCATGGGACGCTCCTCTCTCTCGGTTGGCTGTCCTACACCACCGGGGCGGAACGGGTTCCCTCTACGCTCCCTGCGTGGCGCTCGTCGGGATCAACCACGTCGCGCTCGAGGTCGGCTCGATCGACGAGGCGCTCGCGTTCTGGGAGCGGCTCTTCGGGCCGCTGACGCTCCGCGGCCGGTCGCGGTCGATGGCATTCGTCGACATGGGCGACCAGTTCGTCGCCCTCATGCGCGCGGCCGGCGGAGCGCCGGACGTCCACCGCCACATCGGCATCGTCGTCGACGACAAAGAGGCGGTGCGTGAGGCGGCCGGGGCCGCCGGGATCGAGGTCTCGCGGCCGCCGTCGCTCGACGTCCGCGACCCGTGGGGCAACCTCCTCCAGGTGGTCGATTACGGCGAGATCCAGTTCACGAAGGCGCCCGAGGTGCTCGCCGGGATGGGTCTCGGCGGGCTCGCCAAGACGGACGCCGCGCTCGCGGAGCTGCGCGCGAAGGGCATTGGCCCGGCGCCGTAGGATTCGCACGCGGTGACCTTCCTCGCGTCCATCCCCTCGCCGAGCTCCGGCACGCTCGAGATCGGCCCGTTCACGCTGCACATGTACGGCCTCACGCTCCTCGCGGCGATCGCACTGTGCGTCTGGGTGACCGGGCGCCGCTGGGTGTCGCGCGGCGGCGACTGGGACCTCATCTTCCGCTGCGCCGTCTGGGGCGTGGCGGCGGGCATCGTCGGCGCGCGGCTGTACCACATCGCGACGAGCTGGGACGAGGTGCCCGACGAGTGGTGGGGCGTCTTCGCGATCTGGCGCGGCGGGCTCGGCGTGTGGGGCGGGATCGCGCTCGGCTGCCTCGTGGGCGGGATCGTCGCGAAGCGCGCGGGCGCGGACGTCTGGCTGCTCGCCGACTGCCTCGCGCCGGGCCTGTTGCTCGCCCAGGGACTCGGCCGTCTCGGGAACTGGTGGAACCAGGAGCTCTTCGGGAAGCCCACCGACCTGCCGTGGGGCCTCGAGATCGACCCGGTCAACCGGCCGCTCGACCACCTCGACCAGGCGACGTTCCACCCGACGTTCCTCTACGAGCTCCTCTGGGACTTCGGCGCGGCCGCGTTCCTCGTCTACGTGATCGAGCGGCGGCTGCGGCCACGGCCGCCCGGCGTCTTCGCGGCGTACATCGTTCTCTACTGCATAGGGCGGTTCGGGGAGGAGCTGCTGCGGATCGACCCTGCGCACCACATCGCCGGCCTGCGGCTCAACGCGTGGGTCTCGCTGATCGGCATCGCGGCCGGGGCCGTTTGGTATGTGCTCTCGCAGCGCGCGGATCGCCCCGCGCGGCCGCGGCGGAGGAAGGAGAAGCCGGCGCCGCCGGGCCGGAAGATGGCCGTCCCGCACGGCAAGCGCGTCCGACCGCCCGGCTAGATTCGCCACCGTGGCGTCGGCGGTTCGCGAGCTCGAGCTGGACCTCGACGCGTTCGAGGGGCCCTTCGACCTCCTCCTCACGCTGGTCCTGAAGGAGCAGCTCGAGCCCGCTGAGATCGACGTCGCGTCGATAGTCGTCGCCTTCGTGGAGCATCTCACCGCGGGCGACCGGATCGACCTCGACGCCTGCGGGGAGTTCCTCGTGCTCGTCGCCGCGCTGCTCGAGATCAAGGCGCGCCAGCTCTTCCCCGAGGAGGGGGCGGAGCTCGCCGAGCTCGAGCCCGAGGAGGCGGCCGAGGAGCTCGCGCGCCGCCTCGCCGAGTACCGGCGCATGAAGGAGGCTGCCGTGTGGCTGCGGGAGCGGCTCGCGCTCGAGCGCGAGCGCTACTTCCGCCTCGGGCCGGCGCCGCTCGCGCCGCGCGCCGAGCGGCGCCTCGCCGACCAGGATCTCGCGTCGCTCGCGACGGCGCTCAGAGGGTTGGCCGTCCCGCCGCCGAAGGTGTCCCTCTCGCACATGGCCCTTCGCTTCCCGCCCGTCGCACAGTTCCTCGAGCGCTTCCGCGCCGTCCTCCGCCGCCGGCGCGTCTTCGACTTCGACGGCGAGGTCGCCGGCCTCTCGCGGGTCGAGCAGGCCGTCGCCTTCCTCGCGCTGCTCGAGCTGCGCAAGGCCGGCGAGGTCGTGCTCGCGCAGGCCGCTCCCTTCGCACCCATCCGTGTCTCGCGCGACGAGGCAGAAAGGACACACGCGTGGACCGTCCGCTCCGCCTGATCTCCGCCGACACCATCGTCGGGACGCCGATCGACGCGCTCGCGCGTACGATCGAGGCCCTGCTCGTCGTCGCCTCGCAGCCGCTGTCCGTCGACGACCTCGCGGCCGCCACGGCGGACGACTCCGAACGGGTCGAGACCGCGCTCGGCCTCGTGCGCGAGCGCTTCGCCGAGGGACGCAGCGGGATCGTGCTCGAGCGGGTCGCGGGCGGCTTCGCCTTCCGAGCCTCGCGCGAGGCGGCAGAGGCCTGCGGGCGCCTGTTCGAGCGGCCCGTCGAGCGCGGCCTCTCTCAGGCGGCGCTCGAGACGCTCGCGATCGTCGCGTACATGGGGCCGGTCTCCCGCCCGGAGGTCGCGCGGGTGCGCGGGGTGGCCGCGGACTCGGCCGTCGCCTCGCTGGTCGAGCGCGGTCTCGTCGCCGAGGCGGGACGCGAGAGCGGGCCCGGCGGCGCCGTCCGCTACCGGGTGACACCGCTGTTCGAGCGCGTCTTCGGGCTCGACTCGCTCGCCGAGCTGCCGCGGCTCGACGATCTCGGCGGCGAGCCCGAGGCGATCCGCGAGCGTCTCCTCGCGGTCGCCGAAGCGCGCGCCTCGTAACGCGCGCGCCGACCGCCGACGCAGGGCTGCCATGCCTCGCCCACTAGCATGGGCAGCGTGACGAGGATCGCGGTGGCGCTGTTCGACGGCGCCGAGGAGCTCGACTTCGCCGGTCCGTGGGAGGTGCTTGCGGCGTGGGCGAGGCAGTGGCCGGACGACGGCGTCGAGGTCTTCACGGTCGCGTCCTCCACTGAGCCGGTGAGCTGTGCGAAGGGGCTGCGGGTTCTCGCCGACCACACGTGGGAGACGGCACCCGCGATCGACGTCCTCGTCTATCCAGGCGGCCAGGGGACACGACGCGAGGTCGCCGACCCGGCGGTGCTCGAGCGGCTCCGCGGGCTGCGCGACGGCGGCACCCTGATGACCAGCGTCTGCACGGGCTCGATCGTCTACGCCGCGGCTGGGCTGCTCCACGACCGGCCCGCCACGACCTACTGGGGCTCGCTCGAACGGCTCGGCGAGGCGGATCCGACGATCCAGGTGCGGCCCGACGACCGGTTCGTGGACAGCGGAGAGATCGTCACGGCCGCGGGCGTCTCCGCCGGGATCGACATGGCGCTCCACCTCGTGGCGCGGCTCCACTCGGTGGAACGGGCGCGCGACGTGCGCCGGTACATCCAGTACGACCCCGAGCCGCCGGTGTAACACGCAGAAGAGGGACGCGCCCGCCCGCGTTTGGGTCACACCTGCCAGGCGCCTCCGCGTAGGAGCGGCACCGCCTCGCCGTCGGCCGTGAGGCCGTCGACGTGGAGCTCGGGCGAGCCGATCATGAAGTCGACGTGCACCGACGAGGCGTTGACGCGCGCCTTGTCCTCGGCCGACTCGACACCGAGGTCGTAGCCGTTCCCGAGCGCGATGTGGCTCGCCGCGTTCTCGTCGAGAAGCGTCTCGTAGAAGATCGTCCCGAGCGGCCCGATGCGGCCCTCGCCGTCGACGAGCGCGAGTTCCCCGAGGCCTGACGAGCCCTCGTCCTTCGCGGCGATCGAGCGGAGCGTGTCGGCGCCGCTGTCGGCGTCGATGCGGACGGCCTTCCCGTCTGCGAACTCGACGCGGATCCCGTCGATCATCGCGCCGTAGACCTCGAGCGGCCGCGTCGCCGTGACGAAGCCGTCGGCGCGCGCAGCGTCCGGCGTCGTGAACATCTCCTCGCTCGGGATGTTCGGGAAGTGGCGCAGTCCGTCGACCGTCGTGAAGTCCGCAGCGTGCCAGATCGAGGTCGGCATGAGGCCGACGGTGAGGTCGGTGCCCGGCCCGTGGAGCCGGATTGCGTCGAAGCGGCGCTCGGTCAGCCGCGCGGCGACGGTCTCGAGCGTGTGCGCCCGCCGGCGCCATGCCTCCGCCGGGTCGTCCTCGTCGAGGCGGCACACGTGCGCGATCTCGCGCCAGAGCCGCTCGTAGGCCTCGTCGGGCCCGAGGTCGGGGAAGACGAGCGTCGCCCAGCCGCGCGTCGGTGCCGGCGCGACGCACCAGTTCGTCGTCCCCGCGTTCACGACCTCGCCCGTGTTGGGCAGATACGGGAGCAGGTCGCGGCCGGCGCGGGCGGGGTCGACGCCGACGAGGGCGTCCGGCGTGGCGGGCCCGTTCAGCGTCACCCGCGCGGCGTGCTCGTCCGAGAGCCACTGAAGCCGGTCGATCAGCCACGGCGCGATGTAGTCGAGCGTCGACTCGTCGGCGTGTGCAAGGCGCTGCCGTTTCACCCACGGGTCGAAGCTCCAGACGTCGACCCACATGGCGCCACGCTCGTATGACGCCCGCGCGACCTCGCGGGTCAGTTCCTCCTTCCCGGGGTACGTCGTCACCCCGACGATCTGCCCGGGCTGGACGTTCGCGCCGTAGCCGACGACGAGGTCGGCGAGGCGGCGCGTCAGGTCCGCGTAGTCCTGCACCGGCGCGGAGGGTATCCGGCGACAATGGCGCCCGTGCGGTTGAACGCGTACCTCGCGCGGGCCGGCATCGCGTCGCGCCGCGGCGCGGACGAGCTCATCAAGGCGGGTCGTGTGACCGTCGACGGACGGCCGGGCGAGCTGAACACGTTCGTCCAGGGGTCGACCGTCGTCCTCGTCGACGGCCGCGAGGTGGGAAAGCAGGCGCTCCGCCATGTCCTCCTCAACAAGCCCCGCGGAACGATCACGACCGCCCGGGATCCAAAGGGCCGGCCGACCGTCGTCGACCTCGTCGGCGGCGACACCCGCGTCGTTCCGGTCGGCAGGCTCGACCGCGACACGACGGGCGTGCTGCTCCTGACGAACGACGGGCCGCTCGCCCACCGCCTCGCCCATCCGCGCTACGGCGTCGAGAAGACGTACGTCGCCGAGGTCGAGGGCGAGCCCGGCGACGACGTCCTCGATGTACTTGCGGCGGGCGTCGAGCTCAGGGACGGCCGCACGGCCCCGGCGCGGGTGCGCCGGGTCGGGCCGTCGCAGATCGAGCTCGTGCTCCATGAGGGCCGCAACCGCCAGGTGCGAAGGATGCTGGAGTCCGTCGGTCACCCCGTCGTCAGGCTGCGGCGGTCGCGCTACGCCGGCCTCGGCCCCGGCAGGCTGCGGCCCGGCGACTGGCGCGACCTGACGCGCGACGAGGTGCGGAGGCTCCGCCGGCTGGTCGGCTTGTAGGCCGCTACTCGAACCAGACGAGCGTCGCGAGGACGACGTAGAGGCTCACGAGCGCGAGGCCTTCGTAGAGCGCCGCCCGGCCGTCGCCCGTGATCTGCCAGAGCGCGATCGCCGTCAGCGCGAGCGCGCCGAGGAAGACCGGCTCGATCACGAAGGTCAGCCGCTCCTCGAAGAACAGCGACGCGAGGACGAGCACCGGCCAGAGGAAACACGCGATCTGGGCGACGGAATTCTTCACGACCGAGATCGCGAGGTCGTTCTCGCCCTTCCACGCGAGCTGTACGGCGACGACGTTCTCGACCGCGTTGCCGGCGATTGCGACGATCACGAGCCCGGTGAACGCCTTCGAGATGCCGAGCGCCTCGACTGCCGGGTCGATCGCGTCGACGAACCACTCCGAGACCAGCGCAGCCAGGACGCCCGACGCGGCGAGCAGCCCGACCGCAGGCCCGAACGGCAGCACGGAGTGCTTCGACTCGACGAGCGCCACCTCGGCGGTTCGGTCGGACTTGAGGTAGCCGACGAGCCACGCCCCGTAGACGACCAAGAGGCAGATCGCGCCGACCACCGAGATCTCGACCTGGTGGTGGCTCGCCTCGTCGCCCACCTGGTCCGAGAGACCGAGGATCGAGATCAGGAAGACGGCGAGGATCAGGAGCGTCGCGGTGTCGTTCGGCAGTCGCGCGCCGAAGGACATCATGCCGTCCGGGCGCTTCGCGGATCCGGCGACGATCGCCAGCCCGAGCACGAGCAGGGCATTCGCGAAGATCGAGCCGAGGATCGAGAACTGGGCGACGACGAGCTCACCTGCCGAGAGCGCGAAGAGCACGATGAAGAGCTCGGGCAGGTTCCCGAGCGTCGACTGCAGCGCCCCGGTGACCGCAGGGCCGTACCGCGCGCCGACGGACTCCGTCGCGATGCCGATCGTCCACGCGACGCCGCCGAGCGCCGCTCCGGTCACCACGAACGTCACGACCGGCTCGGCGTCGGTGTAGTGGAGGACGCCTCCGAGGATCGCGACGGCGAAGACCGCCGCCGCGACGACGATCGTGCGGATCACAGCCGCACGAAGCCCATCCGCTCGTACATCGCCTCGAGCGTCGGCGCCGAGGCCGCGCGTGCCTTCTCGGCGCCGAGCGCGAGGAGGCGGAGCAGCTCGGGCTCGTCCGCGCGGAGCTCGAGGTAGCGCTCGCGGACGGGCGTGAGGAGCTCGACGACGGCTTCGCCGACGTCACCCTTCAGATCCCCGTAGCCCGAGCCTTCGTACGACGTCTCGATCTCGCCCGGCGAGCGCTGCGTCGCCACTGCGAGAATGTCGATCAGGTTCGAGACTCCGGGCTTGTCGTCCCCCCGGCGGATCTCGCGCCCCGAGTCGGTGACGGCGGAGCGGAACTTCTTGCGGATCGTGTCGGGCTCGTCCAGCACCTTCACGGTGCCCTGCTCGGTGCCTCCCGTCGTGGACATCTTCCGCGTCGGCTCCTGCAGGTCCATGATCCTCGCGCCGACCTCTGGGTAGATCCCCTCCGGCACGACGAACGTCTCACCGAAGCGCGCGTTGAACCGCTCCGCGACGTCGCGTGCGAGCTCGAGATGCTGACGCTGGTCGTCGCCGATCGGCACCCGGTCGGTGCGGTAGAGGAGGATGTCGCCGGCCATCAGCACCGGATAGGTGAACAGGCCCGCGGAGACGAACTCCCGGCGGTCGGCCTTGTCCTTGAACTGGGTCATCCGGCCGAGCTGGCCGTACGAGGTGACGGCCGAGAGCAGCCAACTCGCCTCGGCGTGCGCGGTCACGTGGCTCTGGGCGAAGACGGTCGACCGGTCGGGGTCGAGCCCGGTCGCGATCAGCATCGAGAACAAGTCGAGCGTCCTGTCGTGCAGGTCGCTCGGGTCGTGGTCGACCGTGATCGAGTGCAGGTCGACGATGCAGAAGAACGCCTCACCGAGCTCCTGCGTCTGCGCGTACTGGCGGAAGCCGCCGATGTAGTTGCCGAGGTGCTTGTCGCCCGTCGGCTGGATGCCGGAGAAGATCCTCACGGTCGTCCTTTCGCTCGCATCGCGACCGAAGGACTAGAAGAGCCGCCGGCCGCCGGAGTACGAGTGCGCGGACACGCGCCAGAAGAGATGGTGGCGGTCGACGTTCGGCATGCAGGTACTTCTAGCCTTTCCTGCCGCGGAGCGTCAAGAAAGGCACGGATACACTCGCCCCATGGCCGTTGCCCAGCCCTGGACGCCGTCGGCGTGGCGCTCGCTGCCCGCGCTGCAGCAGCCGGACTGGCCGGATCCCGCCGCGGTCGACGCAGTTCGCGACCGCCTGCGGCAGCTTCCGCCGCTCGTGTTCGCGGGCGAGGCGAGGGCACTCCGCCGCGCGCTCGGCGAGGCGGTCGAGGGACGCGCGTTTCTCCTCCAGGCGGGCGACTGCGCCGAGTCGTTCCGCGACGTCTCGGCCGTCGCGATCCGCGAGCGGCTCAAGGTGCTGCTCCAGATGTCGGCGGTCCTCACGTACGGCGCGACGCTCCCGGTCGTGAAGGTCGGCAGGATCGCAGGCCAGTTCACGAAGCCGCGCTCGTCACTGACCGAGCGCGTCGGCGGCGTCGAGCTGCCGTCGTTCCGGGGCCACGCCGTGCACTCCGACGAGCGCACCCCCGAGGCGCGCGTCCCCGACCCCGAGCGGATGGTGCAGGCCTACTACCAGGCGGTCTCGACGCTCAATCTCCTGCGCGCGTTCACGAAGGGCGGCTTCGCCGATCTGACGCAGGTGCACACCTGGAACCAGGAGTTCGTCGCGAGCTCGCTCGAGGGTCGTCGCTACGAGGTGATCGCGAACGAGATCGGCCGTGCGCTGCGGTTCATGCAGGCGATCGGCATCGATCTCGGCGACGAGCGCACGATCCACGAGGTCGACGTGTGGACGAGCCACGAGGCGCTCCTGCTCGACTACGAGGAGCCGCTCGCGCGGCGCGACTCGACGACGGGGGACTGGTACGCGTGCTCCGCGCACTTCCTCTGGGTCGGCGAGCGGACGCGGCAGCCCGACGGCGCGCACGTCGCCTTCCTCACGGGCGTCGAGAACCCGGTCGGCGTCAAGGTCGGGCCGGATGCGACGCCGGACGAGCTCGTCGCGCTCTGCGAGCGGCTCAACCCGCACCGGATCCCCGGCCGGCTGACGCTCGTCGCGCGCCTCGGGGCCGACCGCGTCCGCGAGAGCTTGCCGTCGCTCCTGCGGGCGGTCCGCGAGACGGGCATCCCGGTGCTCTGGGCGTGCGATCCGATGCACGCGAACACCTTCGTCACGCCGTCGGGGCACAAGACGCGCCGCTTCGACGACGTCCTCCGTGAGATCGAGGGCTTCTTCGGCGCTCACCGCGAGGTCGGCTCGTGGCCGGGCGGGGTGCACCTCGAGATCACGGGCGAGGACGTGACGGAGTGCCTCGGCGGCTCGGAGAGCGTGCTCGAGGAGCAGCTCGACCACCGCTACGAGACGCTGTGCGACCCGAGGCTCAACGTGCGGCAGTCGCTCGACCTCGCGTTCCGGGTCGCGGAGATGATGCGGGCCGCATGAACGCCGTTGGGCGCCGCTAGAGGAGGCGCATGGCGGTCGCTCGTCTCGCCGTCGTGGGTACCGGGCTCATCGGCGC
>JBKPNM010000204.1:0-10042 GCA_046732615.1 Actinomycetota bacterium
GCTCTGCGCAGACCGCAGCAGGCTGCGCGAGCACGGCGAGCTCCGCCGCGCTGCGGTGTACCTCGGCGGGGTCGCGGCTGACCATCGCGACCCGGGTGCCTTCCTCCGTGAACGGCCCAGGGGAGTACGCGTACTGCCGGAAGGCCGGCGCGCCGACGGCCAGCACGACGTCGAACGCCGCGAGTGTCTCGCGCAGGCGC
Organism: Actinomycetota bacterium; assembly: GCA_046732615.1. GTDB lineage: Bacteria > Actinomycetota > Thermoleophilia > Gaiellales > Gaiellaceae > Gaiella. Next base: position 201 of record JBKPNM010000204.1, read on the forward strand.
GGCCGGTCGGCCGGCAGGTGGCCGGCGAAGAGCGGATGGTCCTGAGGGAACCCCGCCCGCCCGCTGAACGACTCCTGCCAGACGGGGCACGAGAGCCGCTCGGCGAGCGCGACCAGGGCGCCCCACGTCTCGTCGTCGTCGGCCCCGGCACCGACGACGAGCGCCGGGCGCTCGGCACCGTCGAGCAGGTCCGCGAGCTCTGCGACGAGCGCGGGGTCGCCCCCCGCTGCGCGCGCGACGCGGCGCGGCGCGGCGCGCTCCTCCGGAGCGCTCGCCTCGGCGTCCCAGTCGTCCATCGGGACGATGACGAGAGCGGGTCCGCGGCCCGTGAGCGCCTCGTGGTGGGCTCGCGCGAGCGCCCCGGGCACGCCCTGGGCGTGCACCGGCTGCTCGACCCAGACCGGGTACTCGCCCGCGAGACCCTGGAGCTTGCCGGCGAGGAACGGCTCCGCCGCGAGATGGCGGCGGTCCTGCTGGCCGACGAGCACGACGAGCGGCGCCCGGTTGACGCGGGCGGTGGCCAGCGCGCTCACGGCGTTGCCGAGGCCCGGAGTCGTGTGGAGGATCGCGAGCGCCGGCTCCCGCCTGCCGAGCGCCCACCCGGTTGCCATCCCGACGACCGAGCTCTCGTGGAGCCCGAGCACGAACCGGAGGTCGTCCGGGAGGTCGGTGAGCAGCGAGATCTCGGTCGAGCCGGGGTTGGCGAAGAGGGTCGTGAGCCCGTACTCGCGCAGGACGTCGAACGCGGCGTCTCGGACGGTCGTCGACGTCACGGCGACACGCTATCCGGAACCAACCGTCACACCTGCGCCGTCCGCCAGCTGTCGGGCGCGTACGTGCGGCGTACGACCTCCGTGTACGGCACGGGGCTGACGATCGCACGGATCTCGGCCTGCACGTGCGGCTCGACGGTCGGCTTCGCCGTGCCCCCGTCCTCCTCGCCCCACACGAGCGTCACCTCGGTGCCCGGCTCGGCGTGCTCGGCGTCGAGGACGGCGAGCGTCAGCACCTTCCCCTCATTCGCGCTGTAGCCGATCCACGTCGAGACACCGACGGTCTCGCCGTCGACCGTGACGCGATCGTACGGATGCATCGAGTAGACCGCGGACGGCCAGTCGACGAACTTCGCGCGCTCGCCCTTGCCGAGCATCGTGCCGACGACCTTCATGACGTCCTCGTCCTCGAGCGCGAGCGTCACCTTCTGGCGGTGGTCGTCGCGGGCCATGCGCTCGAGCGCGTCCCGCCCGATGAAGTCGTGGTCGAACTTGACGTAGCTTCCGTACCCGAGGTCCCAGGGCGTGAAGTAGTAGTCCTCGATCGAGTCGCCGACGAAGCTGCCGCCGATCGACGCCGAGCCCTCATAGCCCGCGTCCGGGAGCCACTCGCGGTACGCCTGCAGCGCGTCGCCGGTGTAGACGGCGGGCAGCGGCGAGGGGATCCAGCCGGACTCGAGCGTGTTCGAGGAGTACGCCCGCCCGCCGACCTGGCGCAGCCCGTGGGCGCGTCCCGCCTCGACGATCGCGTCGCGCACCGGCGCCTCGTCGTCCCACGGACCGAAGAGCTCCCAGCCGGGCTGGCCGGCCATGCCGTGACGAAGCGCCCGGACCGTCTTCCCGGCGATCGTCACCGTCGTCATGTGGAAGAACTTCAGCTCGGGCGGCGACCCGCCGAGCAGGTCCTCGATCACGCCCATCGCGTTCGGCCCCTGCACCTGGAAGCGGTACGACCTGCGGCGGCCGTCCGTACGCAGTGCCCACCGCTGGTCGAGCTCGACCCGGACGTCGTAGTCGCCCGTCTCGGCGTGGTAGGTGATCCAGTTGAGCGCGGGCGCGCGCCCGACGAGGTTGAACGTGTTCTCCGCGAGGTGGAAGAGGATCACGTCGCCGATGACGTAGCCGTCGGGCGTGCACGGCACGAAATGCTTCGCCCGGTCGACGCCGAAGCCCTCGAAGCTGTTGACCGCGAGGTGCGAGAGCAGCTTCTGTGCGTCCGGCCCCTCCACCGCCAGGTCGGCCATGTGGTACGACTGGTTGTAGAGGACGCACGTCTGCTGCCAGGCGAGCTGCTCGTCCCGCCAGTTCGTGTACTCGGCCGGCACGCCGGGATAGACGTTCGGTCCCGCCGGCGAGTTCCGCAGCAGCTCGACCGGGTTTCCGGACGAGCGGAGCACGTCTTCGAGGCTTCTCTCACTCATGCTGTTTCCTCCTCGCGCATCGACTGGATGACACCGCGGCTTGCCCGGTCGATCCCGCCGAGCTCCCCTCCCTGGAGCGCCTCGGCGACGTTGAACAGGTGCCTGCGCATGGCCTGCTCGGCCTCCTCCGCCTCGCCCGCGAGCACCGCCTCGACGATTGCCGCGTGCTCCGCCTGCGACGCCTGCGGCCGGCCCGGGATGAGGATCGTGCGGTACTGGTACCGCACGGTCTGCGCGTTCAGCCCGTGGATCAGGCGCTGTGCGGTCGAGTGCCCCGACAGCTCGAGGAGCGCGGCGTGAAGGTCGGCGTTCGCGTCCGACGCGCCGAGGAGGTCGCCCGACTCGAGCAGCTGCCGGTGCCGCGCGAGAGCCGCACGGAGCCGCTCGGCTCCCGCCTCGTCGATCCGCTCGGCGGTCAGGCGCACGGCGAGCCCCTCGAGCACGGCGCGCGCCTGGAGGATCTCGATCGCCTCGCGGTCCGAGACCTGACGCACGCGCGCGCCGCGGTGCGGCTCCCGGACGACGAGCCCCTCCTGCTCGAGCCGGATCAGGGCATTCCTGACCGCACCCCGCGACATGTTGAACGTCGTCACGACGTCCGACTCGACGAGCCGGGAGTTCGGCGCGATCTCGCCGCGGACGATCGCCTCGCGGAGCTTCTCGTAGTCGGAGTCGGAGTGGTTCGTCAGCGGGGTCACGGCCGTCTCCCGGCAAAGAGCTCGACATGTTCGCCGAAGTAGCTCGAGATCAGCAGGTCGTGGTTCGTCCGCAGCTCCTCGGCGCGGCCGCGAAGGACGATCTCGCCGTGGGAGAGGACGTACGCCCGGTCGGCGATCGTCAGCGCGAGCTCGATGTGCTGCTCGACGAGGACGACACCGCAGCCGCTCTCCCCGGCGTACGCCCGGACGACGGGGAGCAGCCGCTCGACGATCAGCGGGGCGAGGCCGAGGCTGAGCTCGTCGAGAAGCAGGAGCGCCGGGCGTCGCGCAAGCGCCCGCCCGACGGCGAGCATCTGCTGCTCCCCGCCCGAGAGGAGCCCGCAGCGGCGGTCGCGGAGCTCCGCGAGCGCCGGGAAGTAGCGGTAGGCGACGTCTGCGTCGATCCGCTCGCGGCGATAGCCCAGGCGCAGATGCTCCGCAACCGTGAGCCCGAAGAAGAGCCCGCGCGACTCGGGGACGTGCGCGATCCCGAGCCGGGCGCGGGCACTCGCGGAGACGCGGGCCAGATCCCGGCCCGCGAACCGGATGCTTCCCTCCAACGGATGCACGAGGCCGGAGACCGCACGCAGCGTCGTCGTCTTCCCCGCGCCGTTGGCGCCGAGGAGGGCGACGACCTCGCCGGGCTGCACGCTGAGCTCGAGCGCGCGGATGACGGCGGCGCCGTCGTAGCCGGCGGTGAGGCCGTCGATCTCGAGCACGGGCGGCACGCTCATGCGCTCCCCGCGCGGGTGTGGCCTTCCTCGGCGACCGGCTCGACCGGCCGCGAAGCCGACGCGCCGCCCAGGTATGCGCGGACGACCTGCTCGTTCCGGCGCACCTCGTCGGGCGGCCCCGCCGCGATCACCTTGCCGAACTCGAGCACGACGATGCGATCGCAGATGTTCATCACGAGCCCCATGTCGTGGTCGATCAGCAGCGTCGTCATGCCGCGGTCGGCGATCTGCCGGAGCCGCTGGCCGAGGTCTTCGCTCTCGCGCGTGTCAAGCCCGGCCGCCGGCTCGTCGAGGCACAGGAGCCGCGGCTCCATCGCGATCGCGCGGGCGACGCCGACGAGCTTCCGCTGCCCCTGCGTCAGGTCGGCCGGCATCGCGTCGGCGAGCGGCACGAGGTCGAGCAGCTCGAGCGCCTTCGCGGGCGACTCGGGAGTACGGATCCGCTTGCCGACGAGCTCGGCGGTGAGCGCGAGGACGGACGGCCGCTCGGCCGCGACGGTGAGGTTCTCGAGCACGGTGAGGTCGTCGAAGAGCTCGGTGCTCTGCCACGTGCGGGCGAGCCCGAGCCGCGCCCGCGTGTGCGGGGGCATCCCGGAGAGGTCGCGCCCGTCGAGCTCGACCCGCCCCGTGTAGCGGACGTAGCCGGTGATCGCGTCGACGAACGTCGTCTTGCCGGCGCCGTTTGGCCCGATCAGGCCGACGAGCTGCCCCTCCTCGGCGACGACGTCGACCCCCGCGACGGCATGCACGCCGCCGAAGCGCACCGAGAGGTCGCGCGTCGCGAGCACCCCGTTCATGCGGCCCTCGCAGGCTCGGACTCGGTGACCTCGACCTCGACCTTCCGCTTCCTGCGCATCTGCGCCGTCCGGTAGAACGAGCCGGCCACGCCCTCGGGGTTCTGGATCAGCGTGAAGATCAGCACGACGCCGCCGAAGAGCAGGAACCAGTTCCCGGAAAGGCCGAACCAGGTGTCGAGCGCATACGGCACGAGCCCCTGTGCGGCGATCAGCCCGGCGAACACGGCGCCCGAGACGAGCGTGATGCCGCCCGCGTAGGCGAAGGCGATCAGGCTCAACGCGAGCGGGACGCTGAAGCGGTCCGCGCTCACGGAGCCGAAGTTGTAGGCGTACAGCGTCCCTGCCACGCCCGCGATCAGCGCGCTGATGCCGAATGCGACGAGCTTCACGTTCCGGACGTCGATCGCCGCGCCCGCCGCCGCCCGCTCGTTCGAGCGGACGGCGAGCATGCGACGTCCGAGCGTGCCACGCCGCACGGCGACGACGAGGAGCGAGAGAAGCACGGTGGCGGCGAGCGCGACCCAGCCGAAGACGGGGCTCGGGACGTTCCCGTCGAGGCCGCGGTAGGACGCATTCGGCCCGAGATTGAGACCGAAGAGGTGCGGGTCGGGTACCGGTGAGCCGGTGGCGCCTCCGCCCCACGTCGGATTGACGAAGCCGAAGTTGTAGACGGCGACCGCCGCGGCGATCGTCACGACGGCGAGGGCGACGCCGCGCACCCGGAGCGCCGAGACCGCGGTCACGAGACCGAGCACGACCGCGGCGGCGATGCCCGCGAGCGGCGCGAGCGGAAAGCCGATTCCGGCGTCGACCGCGAGGTGCGAGACGGCGAAGCCCGCGACACCCGCGAGCGCGAGCTGCACGACCGAGATCTGGCCGACGAAGCCGGTGATCACCACCAGCGAGAGCGCCATCACGATCCCGATCAGCGAGTTCGTCAACGCCTGGCGGAAGTCGTACGGCAGCACGACGAGCGCGATCGCGCAGAGGAGCGTCGAGGGGATCGCGAGCGTGACGGAATGCCTCGGGCGAGGCACGTCCGGCAGGCGCTGCTCGACGAGCTCGCCGCGCGTCGGGAGCGACCTGCCCCGCAGGAACATCGCCGCCACGATGAGCACGAACACGAGCAGCTCCTTCACGCCCGGCCAGGCCACGCTCTGGCTCGTCGGGAACCACGACTTCGTCGACGCGTACTCGATCAGCGATTCCGCCATCCCGATGCCGAGACCGCAAATGCATGCGATCGTGAACGAGGTGAGTCGCGCGAAGAGGGCAGCGGCGAGAGCGGGCACGACGAGGAACGGCAACGTGGTGGTGTCGAGCGCCGCGACCGAGCCGGCAAGGATCCCGAGCGTGGCGAGCACGAGGCTCGCGAGCACGGAGTTCGCGAGCGACAGCTCGTTCGGCGAGAGGCCGGCGAGGCGTGCCGCGACGTCGTTCTCGGACGCCGCCCGCGTCGCGAGGCCGAAGCGCGTCCAGCGGTAGAGCGCCCACAAGAGGACCGTCATCCCGACGACCATCCCGCTCAGCACGAAGGCGGAGAGCGGCACCGCCCCGTCGAGCATCCGGACGACGCGGATGGGGATGATCGTCGGCTGTGGATGCTGCGACGTGCCGAAGGCGAGGAGCATCACCGCCTGCGCCGTCAAGAGCACGCCGAGCGAGGCGACGAGCTTCGCGAGCGGGGCGGCCGTACGAAGCGGCCGGAACACCGCGAGCTCGATGCCGATGCTGACAACGATCACGAAGGCGTAGGTGAGCGCCACCGCGAGCGGGGTTTCGAGCGTGAACCCGAGCTCGCCCGTCCGGAGCGCCCAGAACGAGAAGCCCGCGAGCATCGCGATCGCTCCCGCGGCCAGGTTGATGAAGCCCGAGCCCCGGTACGTGATGACGATGCCTACGGCGATTGCGGCGATCACCGCCCCCGTCCCGAGGCCGAGCAGCCCGAAGAGGAGTATCTCGTTCACGTGCCCTCGTCAGCGTCGTTCGGTGGGGCCGGCCCGTCGCCGGCCCCACCGGTTCGGACCGTCGAGCTCAGCCCGGGAGCGGGCCGATCCAGCCTGATGCGCGCTTGAACTGGAACTTCCCCTCGTACGTGAAGGCCTGGAACATGTCGTTGCAGATCGCCGGCGCGTCCTTGTACTTCCCGCACTGGAGCCTGGGGGCGCCCAGCGCGAGCGGGCCGCGGAACGCCTTGGCCCGTGTGAGGACCTTCGCCGGGGTGATCGCGTTCACGTTCTTCGCCCCGACCTCGTTGAGGAAGCGCACCGTCGTCAGGAGCTGCGAGAAGGCGACGATGTGCCATGGGTCCGGCGCGTTCTTCTGCGCCTTGTACCGCTTGATGACCGCCTCGTAGGCGGGCATGCCCTTGTCGGTCGGATCGCCGTAGAGCGACGAGGCGATCGCGTATGTCCACTTCGACCAGTCGCCGAGCGCGTCGATCACGGTCGAGTTGAGGCATAGCGGCGCCGTCATGATCTTGCGCGAGTCGGTGATGCCGAGCTGCTGCAGCGACTTCGCCTGGTTCGCGCAGTCGGCCGCCGAGCCGTACGGAGCGATGAAGTCGGCCGACGTCGCCCCGACCGCCGTCAAGGGCGCGGTGAGGTCGGACTGGCCCTGCGTGTAGCCGACCTGCTTCGTCTCGATCCCGGCCGCCTTCAGCCCCGCCGCGATGACCTGCCCCGACTCCGCGAGGCCCGGCGCGTTCGGGTAGATGACCGCCGCGGTCTTCGCCTTGAGGACGTTCTTCGCATAGTTGCCGAACGGCAGCAGGATGTGCGGGCCGTCGCCGAAGAGGACGACGGCCGTCTTCGACGCACCGTCGACCGGAGTGACCGCGACGCCCGTGACGACGGGCTTGCGGCCGCGGATCGTCGCGAAGAGCGACTGCGCTCCCGTGGCGACCGCGCCCGTCGCGATGACGGAGATGCGACGGTTGTTGACGAGCTTCTGCCCGCAGGTCGTGCCCTCTTCCTCGTTCGACTTGATGAAGCACTGGACGAGCGCGACCGGGTGGCCTCCGACGCCGCCGAGCTGGTCGTTGACGTACCTCACCGCGAGCTGGGCACCCGCCGTCGCGAGACCGCCGATCACGACCTGGCCGCCCTGCTGGTTGACCCAGCCGATGTAGACCTTCGACAACCTGGGGTTGGCCTTCCCCCGCTTGCCCTTCACGTACGTGAGGTAGTTCGTGACCGCTGCGCCGGCCGACGGAGCGGCGCTCCTCTCGGTCTTTGCGTTCGTCGCCGATGCGGCGATCGCCAGCACCAGCGCGACGAGCGCTGCGCCTGCGAGCGCGGCGCTCCGGGCAAAGCGATTCATGGCTCTCCTTCCACTGAGAGTGAACGCGACGCCAAACTTTGCGTATGATCGAGTCAACCAGATCAGCATCAATATTGTCAACAACTCCCGAGGTCGCGTGACCGACACCACCGTCTCCTCGACCGTGCCCCAGCGGGCAGCGCAGCCCGACGCGCCGAGCGACCGCGCCCGCGCGCTCGTCGTCGGGGCCTTCGACCTCCACGTCCACATCGAGCCCGACGTGCCGCCGCGCCGGGTGGACGACGTGACACTGGCGCGACGGTTCGTCGAGCTCGGGCTCGCCGGTTTTGCGCTGAAGTCCCACTACACGTCGACGGCGGAGCGCGCGCAGGTCGTCACCGGCGTGGTGCCCGGGGCCCGGGTGCTCGGCGCGGTGACGCTCAACCGCGCCATCGGCGGCATGAACGCGCTCGCGGTCGAGATCGCGGCGCGCGAGGGCGCGCGGATCGTGTGGATGCCGACCTTCGACTCGCCCGCCGAGACCGCCGGTCGCTCCGACCCGAAGCCGGGCGACAACGTGCCGCAGTGGGCAAAGCTCCAGCACGAGCTGCGGAGCCTCGGGCTCGGCGTCGAGCCGGTGCACGTGACGGACGACGAGGGACGCGTCCTCCCGGAGACGCGCGACGTCCTGCGCGCGGTCGCGCGGCACGGCCTCGTGCTCGCGACGGCACACCTCGCGCGCGACGACACGTTCGCGGTGGTCGAGGCTGCGTTCGACGAGGGGGTCGAGCAGGTCGTCGTCACGCATCCGGAGTTCACGTCGCAACGCTTCACGATCGAGGACCAGGTCGCGCTCGCCGACCGCGGCTGCCTGATCGAGCGCTGCCTCTCGACGCCCCACTCGGGCAAGACGACCTTCGACCACGTCTTCGACGGCGTCCGCGCCGTCGGGCTCGAGCGGAACTTCTTCTCGAGCGACCTCGGCAACCCGGACTACCCGCCTGTCGAGGACGGCCTGGCGCTGTGGGCCGACCGGCTCCTCGATGCGGGCTTCGGCGAGGACGAGACGCGCGAGATGATCGTCGCGGGGTCGCGACGCGTCGCCGGCGAACCATGAGCGAGCACGTCCACGACGTCGCCCACATCGCGCACGCCGAGCTCAAGACGCCGACGCCCGACGAGAGCCTCGCGTTCTTCGTCGACGTGCTGGGGATGGAGGAGGAGGCGCGCGAGGGCCAGTCCGTCTTCCTCCGCGGTTGGGGCGACTACCTCCGCTACAGCCTCGAGCTCACCGAGTCCGCGGAGCCGGGCATCGGCCACGTCGCGCTCCGTGCGTGGAGCCCGGAGGCGCTCGAGCGTCGCGTCGCGGCCGTCGAGGCGACGGGTCTCGGCACCGGCTGGATCGACGGTGACGTCGGGCACGGCCCCGCCTACCGCTTCACCGACCCCGACGGCCACGTCTTCGAGCTCTTCTTCGAGGCCGAGCGCTACGTCGCCCCTCCCCATCTTGCGCCGTCGTGGCGCAACCAGCCGCAGCGCTACGTCGGCCGCGGCGCCGCGGTGAAGCGGCTCGACCACGTCAACCTGCTGGCCGCGGACGTGCGCCCGACGCGCGAGTTCTGCCACGACGCGCTCGGCTACCGGCTCTACGAGCGAATCGAGCTCGACGACGGCACCGAGACCGGCGCCTGGATGAGCGTCTCGATCGCCGCGCACGAGCTGATCTACGTCGCCGACGCCCACGGCGCGCGCGGCCGCCTGCACCACCTGGCCTTCTGGGTCGACACGCGCGAGGAGTGTCTCCGCGCCGCCGACATCTTCGTCGACGCCGACGTCCCGATCGAGGCCGCGCCGTCGAAGCACGGCGTCGCGCAGGGGTTCTTCCTCTACGGCATCGAGCCGGGCGGCAACCGCATCGAGGTCACGACCGGCGGCTACTTCGTCTACGACCCCGATGCCGAGCCCGTCACCTGGACCGCCGCGGAGCGCGCGCGCGGTCAATACTGGGGCGTGAAGACGGTCGAGAGCTTCCACACCTACGGCACCCCCGACGTCGCCCACGAGAAGGAGGCTGTACACCCATGAGCGAGCGGAGCCTCGAGGACGCCCTGCAGGCGGCCGGCAGCGCGGTCGAGCTGGCGCGAAACTCGCAGATCGG
>JBKPNM010000205.1:0-14080 GCA_046732615.1 Actinomycetota bacterium
ACCATGGGGTGTGTCGATCTCGATCGGCACTGGGAGGTTCTCCGCCGTTCAGGGGGCCGTGACACTGTGTCAGTTGCGGGGTGGGTCAGGGTGCCGTCCGCGCTTGGTGGGTGGGGCCGAGGGCCGGCTGGCCGGCGCGCAGCGTGAGCGCCGCGCCGACGCAGGCCGCTCCAGCCGCGCCGACGAGCAGCATTCCGGCCAGGAGCGTCATGCTCTCCGACGCGCCGAGGACGCCGTTGACGAGGAGCTCGATGCCGACGGCGAAGACGATCGCCTCGACGAGCCACACACGGCGGGGATAGAGGGCCGCCTGCTTCGGTCGCGGCCCGGACGGCCACCACGTCCAGGCGGAGAGCGAGAGCAGCTTGCCGAGATGTCCGAGCGTGACGCCCGCCGCCCAGCCGAGGAGGAACGCGACGACGTACGCGGTCAGCCGCGCGGGCGACGGGTCGAGCCCGAGGAGCATGCCCATGCCGAGGATCGCCGCCTGGAGGAGGAAGAACATGCCCGTGACCATGTGCGTCAGTGGCCCCTCGACTCCCTCCAGCCGGTGCTGCCGACCGATCCGGGCGGTGAGGAACGCGAAGGCGGCGATCGTCCCGAGCACGAGCAACCCGCCCGCGACGGCCGGGGCCCGCTCGCCGAGCGCGAGCCCCGCGACGAGCAGCCACAACCCGACGGTGAGCACGAGCTCTTCCACCGGGAGCCGCCTGCGGCCGGCCGCAGGGGCGAGCGAGAGCATCGGGGTCAGCGTTCGGCCGACGGTCACGATCAGGAGGGTGAGCCAGCCGACCACGGCGAGGTTCAGGTGGATGCCGATCGCCCGGTCGTGCGGGATGCCGAGGAGCGGCCGGAAGCCGCGGTCGGCGAGCGCCGCCCCGACGGCGAGCGCGGCCGCGGCGTGGAAGGTCGAGAGGAGGACGCCCGAGCGGCTTGCGAGCAGCATCCGGTCGTGCGGGGCGCGGACGACGAGGGCGACGAGCTCCCACGCGACGAGCAGGAATCCCGCGCTCTCCACGGTCGCCGCGATCCAGGTCGCGGTCTCGCGGTCGTAGGCGATCGCGTACGCGAGGAGCGGCCCGGCGCAGAGGAGGGGGAGGGCAAGCCAGCCGCGCGCGGCGGAGGCGTCGTTCCGGAGCAGCGTCGGCAGGACGTGGAGCGCGGCGCCCGTGACGGCGAGCGGCAGGAAGCCGAGGCCGACGAGGTGGACGGCGAAGAGGACGTCGGGCGCGCCAAGGCCTGCGGACGCCAGCTCAGGAGCCGCGCGCGCGATCGCGATTGCCGCTCCGAGCCAGCAGAGGAGCGCAGCGCCGAGGTACGCGGCGACGAGCCGGGCCCGCGCCGGCCTGCCGACCCGGGCGCCAAGGGTCATGCAGCGGCGAGCGCGCGCGGGAAGAGCACGTTGTTCTCCTCGTGGATGTGCTGATGAAGGTCGATCTCGAGCGCGTGCAGACCGTCGATCGTCGCGCGGTGCGTGTTGCAGAGCGCGCGCTCGAGGTCGTAGCCGCCCGAGAGCTCGCGCAGCTTCGCGAGCGCCGAACCGGCCCACGCGTGGTCGTGCTCGAGCTCTGCGACCTGCTCTGCGTCGTACGGTCCGCCGCTTCGGACGAGCGGGAAGAGCTGCTGCTCCTCGGTCACCATGTGCTCCTCGAGCTCGCTCCGGAGTGCGGTGAACCTGTCCCGCAGCTCGGCCAGCTCGGGGCGCTCGTCGCCGTGCGCGCGGACCACCTTCTCGAGCAGTGCGTCCAGGCGCGGCAGCTCCTCGCGCAGCGGCTCGTGGTGGCTCGTGACGATGCGATCGCAGAGCTCGGGCAGCGACGCCTGCGTCCAGTCGCGCTCCTCCGAGGGCTCGTTCTCCGCCGCGGCGAGCGCGACCAGGGCGTCGGCCGGAGCGATCCCACGCGCCGCGCACGCGTCGGTGAGGCTCCGCTTGCCGCCGCAGCAGTAGTCGATGCCGAGCTCCTCGAGCACGCGAGAGCGAGAGGGCTGCTCGAGCACGAGCTCGGCGACGGTGCGGGACGGGTCGATCATGGTTCCTCCTTGGCCGTGTGCAGACGATCGGCGGGCGCAGCGAGACGCGCGCACCCAGCTGCCTCGACGCTAGCGCCGCGAGCGCTCGACGGGCGTCCGTTCAGGGCCGCGGCGACGTTGCGGGCGACTACTGATGCGCCGGGTCGCCCGAGGCACGGGCGCGGCGCGTCGGGAACGGGACCACGCGGTCGTCCGTCTCACGGGCGTCCGGAAGGATCCGCAGCCGCTCGGCGAGGGTGAAGAACGCGGCGCCGAACGGCGACTCGTCGACCCGCTCACGGAGGTGTTCCCAGTCGATCTGCTCGCGGAGCGCGCGCGCGATCTCGAGCACGGGCCGGTAGTCCGGGTCCTGCTCGGTCATCGCCAAGAGCTTCGTGGCGAGAACGTCGTCGGTGGACGCGACGAGGAGCGGCAGCGCGACGACCTCGAGCTCGCTCGCCCGCTCGAAGTACGAGTCGTCGACCGGCCCCCCGGAAGGCCGGAAGATGAGGTCGACGAGGACGTCGCCGTCCCATGCCTTCAGCAGCCATCCTTCGGGCGGCCGCTCGCCACGCATCCCGGCGGCCTCGAGCGCCTCGAGCGCACGCTCGGCGTCGCCTTCGCGGAGCAGCAGGTCGACGTCGTGGTCGGTCGGGGGCCCGCCGCGCGCCCAGGCCGCCATGCCGCCGCCGAGCAGGAACGGCACCTCGGCTTCGCGCAGCGCGGCCGCCGCGCGCTTCATCGCCTCGATCAGCTCGGGGAAGTCGTCGTTCGGCCTGTAACTCACGTCCGCGTGGTACCCGTCGCGCGGTACGGTCAATCAGAGGTTGGGTATGCCGGTTTCGTGACCGGAGCACGGATTGCGGCCGTCGGCGATCTCCATGCTTCCGAGGACCACCGCGACCGCCTCGTGCGCGTCTTCGCCGAGCTGACCGACGTCGACCTCGTGCTCCTCGCGGGCGACCTGACGACGCACGGCCTCGTCGAGGAGGCCGCGGTGCTCGCCGACGCCTGCCGCGCCGCCGTCGCGCCCGTCGTCGCCGTGCTCGGCAATCACGACCACCACAACGGGCTTGCCGACGGGATCACCGGCGTGCTCGCCGAGGCAGGCGTGACGATGCTCGACGGGGCCCATGCGGTGTTCGACGTCGGCGCCTTCCAGGTCGGGGTCGTCGGCACGAAGGGGTTCGTCGGCGGCTTTCCGGGTGCGGAGATCGCGGACTTCGGCGAACGGCTGCTGCGGGACGTCTACGCGGAGACCACGCGCGAGGTGACGGCGCTCGAGGAGGGGCTGGAGGCCGTCGCGGGCTGCGAGACGCGTCTCGTGCTCCTCCACTACGCGCCGATCACGGAGACGATCGTGGGCGAGCCGGAGGGGATCTGGGCGTTCCTCGGCTCCGGGCGCCTCGCCGGCCCGATCGGCGCGCACCGGCCGGACGCCGTCTTCCACGGACATGCCCACCACGGCCGTGCGCTCGGCGCGATCGGCACGGTGCCGGTACACAACGTCGCGCGACCGGTGCTCGCCGGGGACTTCCACCACGCCCACTTCTAACAGCGTCGTATCACCCGCGTGCTATCACCCACCGGGTGAGGACTCGCGTCGGCGCCCCCACGCTCGTCGGCGGCGTGCTCGTCATGCTCGTCGCGATTGCGACGGTCGTCGTGACGTGGCTTCTCTGGACACGGGCCGGCGACCGCGAGGACGCGCAGGACGAGCGCGCAGCCCAGTCGGTGAACGAGGCCCTCCAGAACAGCGTCGGGCAGGTGCTGACGAGCCTGCGCGCGTCGGCCGGGCTCGTGAAAGCGGACGGCAACGTGGACACGGCGAGCTTCGAGGCGTTCGCGCAGGCCGTAGGGTCGATCGGCGTCGCCGACGGGCTGGCGCTCGCCGAGATCGTTCCGGCGGCACAGCGCGAGGGATTCGAAGCCGGGGTCGGCAGGCGGATCGTCGAGCAGACGAGAGACGGCGCCCTGCGCGTCGCCGGGCCCCGACCACTCTACGTTCCTGTCGTCGCGGTCTGGCCGGCCTCGGGGACGCAGAGCGCGGTCCTGGGGTACGACCTCATGAGCGACCCGGTGCGCCGCGCGGCGCTCGTGCGCGCGCGGGCGACGCGGAGCACGGTGTTCACGCCCGCCGTCGACTTCGTCGTACCCGGCCGCGGATACGCAGCGTTCAGACCGGTGTATCCGCCGAGAGGGACGTCCGAGGCGCCCGTCGCCTTCGTCGCGACGCGATTCCCGATGCAGCGCATCGCGAGCGTGCTTCGCGGGCTGCCGCCCGACATCAGGGCACGGCTGACGATCGACGGGACGGACGTGTACTCGACCGACGATCTCCCGGCCGGCGGCATGACGCGCACGCTCGGCCTGGGGGGGAGAACCTGGGTTTTCACCGCCTCCGGCGAGCCGGTCGGCCATACGTCCTCCCTCGCGATTCTCGTAGGCGGCCTGATCCTGATGTCCATGCTCGCAGCGTTCACGTGGACGCGCGCGTCGTCCGAGCGGAGACTGCTCCGCGCGAACGAGGCCGAGCGCGAGGCACGCAGCCGCTCGGAGGCGCTCGAGCGCGACGCGGCACGGCTCCACGCCCGGGCAAGCGTGTTGCAGCGCCTCGCCGCGGCGCTGTCGGCCGCCGCGCTGCCGAACGAGGTCGCGGAGGCCGCCGTGCCGTTCCTGTTCGAGGCGTTCGCGGCCGACCTCGGCACCGTCGGCATCGCCTGGGGTGACGACGTGCGGACGCTGAAGGTTCGTGTGAGCGCACCCGGTGACCGGCATTGGCGTCCTGTTCCGCGGACCGAGTCGACACCGACGGCGGACGCTCTGCGTGACCGGCGCGTGATCGAGCTCCACGGCTCGGAGGAGATCGCAGAGCACTACCCGCCGGACGTCGAGCAGCTGCTCGAGGGCATCGTCTCGATGGTCGTCGTGCCGCTCCCGCGCCAGACCGGCGCCGTCGGCGTCGCCTTCGCCGAGCCGCACGTGCTCGACGACGACGAGCACCGGCTGCTCGACGCGGTCGCGGAGGAGCTCACGCAGGCGCTGGAGCGTGCTGCGCTGCTCGAGGCCGAGCGCGACGCGCGCCTCCAGGCAGAGCTCCTCGAGCGGAACGCCACGCGGCTCGCAGCGGCCGCGACGGCTGCCGAGGTCGCGGAGTCGACCGTCGCGGACATCGAGGCGTTCGGCGCCGACGTCGTGTTCGTCTGGCGGCTCGTCGCGCCGTCGCGGCTCGAGGGGCTGGCGTCCTCGGACGTCCCGGAGGCCAGTCGTGGCAGGTTCGAGGAGTATCCGCTCGAGCTCGGCGGCCTCGTCCCGGACGTGATGCGGGAGGGGAGTGTGCTGGCGGTCACCGCGGAGACGTACGACGCGCTGTATCCCGCGCTCGCAGCAGAGCGCGCGCGCGTCGGGTTGGAGTCGCTCGTCGCGCTGCCGCTGCGCGCCGCGAGCGGCGAGGTGATCGGAGCGATCTTCGCGGCGTCGCGCAGGCTGCGGTGGGCGAGCGAGGAGCGTAGGCCGCTGCTCGTCGGCATGGCCGAGCAGGCGGGCGTCGCGCTCGAGCGGGCGACGCTGTTCGAGGCCGAGCGCGAGGCGCGGCAGCTCGCCGAGCTCCTGGAGGAGAACGCCGCGCACCTCGCGAGCGCCGTCACCGTCCACGACGTCGCCCGCTCGACGGTCACCGACCTGAACCGCGCGGGCTTCGGGCCGGCCGCGATCCACGCCTGCGCGGACGAGAACGCGTTCGAGATCCTCGCGGTGGCCGGGGTACCCGACGAGATGCTCGGCGAGACGGTGGAGTCGCTCGGCTCCGATGCCTCGCCCGCCGCGGAGGCGCTGCGCACCGAGGCCGTCGTGGAGGTCGTCGGCGACGTCGACCTCGCGGACCGGTACCCGGGCCTCGCGGGCGTCAGGAAGCGAACGGGCGTCCAGGCGGTCGTCGCGGTTCCGCTCAGGTCCGCGAGCCGCAACGTGCTCGGCGTGCTCACCGTCGGTTTCGTCCAGAGGCCGTGGAGCAGCTCGGCGCGACGGGACGTCGTGCTCGGCGTCGCGGAGCAGTGTGGCCTCGCGGTCGAGCGCGCGAAGCTCTACGCCGACGCGGTCAAGGCGGCCGACGCGAGCGCGTTCCTCGTCCGTCTCGGCGAGTCGCTCGAGTGGGCGACGACGGTCGACGCCCGCGCACGCCGGCTCGTCGAGGTGCTGACCGAGGAGCATGCGACCTTCGCCGGCGTCCACCTGCTGGACGAGGACGGCGCCCCGAGCGCCGTCGTGAGCACCGGCTCCCGACCCTCGGAGCTCGCCGACGACTCGGACTGGGCCGAGCTCGTCGAGATGGCGATCGCCGCCGGCGAGGAGGTCCGTCCCCGGCCGGCCGGCTCGCCCGAGGCGGCGACGCCTGTCGTCGTGCCGCTGCGCGCACGTGGACACACCCTCGGCGCGCTCACGATCCGGTCGGCGGCAGACGAGGACTGGGCGCCGCTGATCGGCGACGACCTCGCACGCGAGATCGCGTCCCGGGCCGCGGTGATCCTCGACAACGCCGTCCTCTACGAGCACGAGCGCGAGGTCTCCCACACGCTGCAGCTCGGGCTGCTCGGCGGCGGCCCGCCGTCGTTCGAGCACATCACCGTCTCCGCCGCGTACCGGCCGGGCACGGCCGCGCTCGAGGTCGGCGGCGACTGGTACGACGCCTTCACGCTCCCCTCGGGCGCGGTCGCGCTCGTGGTCGGTGACGTCGTCGGCCACGGCCTCGAGGCAGCTGTTGCGATGGGGCAGCTGCGGGGCGCCGTCAGCGCGCTCGCGCAGATGACAGGTCCGTCGCAGCTGCTCGAGCGGCTCGACGCGTTCGTCGAGACCGTGCCCTCTGCGGCGACGGCGACGCTCGCGTACGTCGAGCTCGACCCCGCCGACGGCGGGATCCGGTACGCCTGCGCCGGCCATCCGCCGCCGCTCGTCGTCTCGGCCGACGGCCGTACCCGGTTCCTCTGGGAGGGCCGCTCGCCGCCGCTCGGCTCGATGCTGAGCGACCGGCGGCCCGACGCCGTCGACCGTCTCGAGGATCGAGAAACGCTGGTGCTCTACACCGACGGCTTGGTCGAGCGGCGCTCGGAGAGCATCGACGCGGGGCTCGAGCGCCTCGCCCGAGCCGCGCTCCTCTCCGGCGGCAGCCCGGCGACGCACGCGGACGACATCTGCGACGCGCTGCTCGGGCGCGAGGAGCAAGACGACGACGTCTGCGTCCTCACCATGCGACGTATCTCCACGACGCCGCTCTTCAGTCACTCGCTCCTGGCGGCCCCTGCCGAGCTGGCGGCGCTCCGCCAGCGGCTCCGCGCCTGGCTCGTCGAGCAGGGGGTCGGCGAGGACGCGGAGCGGGGCGTCGTCCTTGCGATCTCGGAGGCCGCGGCGAACGCGATCGAGCACGCCTACGGTTGCGACGGCGAGGGTGTCGTCACCGTGATGGCATCGCTCGGCGACGGCCGCCTCGAGGTCGAGGTGCGCGACGAGGGCAGGTGGCGCGATGACCCGGGGGATGGCGACCGAGGCCGCGGCCTGGCGATCATGAGATCGATCATGGAACGCCTCTCGGTCGAACGCGACAACGGCGCGACCGTCGTCCGCATGGGGCAGCCGGTCGGCCACGGGGCGTCCGTGTGACGAACGGCCCCTGCGCGATCACCACCGAGGACCGGGACGGCGTCGCGGTCGTCCGGCTCGAGGGCGAGATCGACCTCACGAACGCCGAGGACGTCCGCGACGCGGTCTCCGCGACGACGGCCGGCGGTGTCGTGCTCGACGTGACGGCCGTGTCGTACCTCGACAGCTCCGGGCTCAGGGCCATCGACCGCGGCCACCGGCAGCTCGCCTCCGAGCACCGGTCGCTCTTCATCGTCTCGCCTCCCGGCTCGCCCTCCTCGTGGGCGTTCCGCGTCGCCGGCTTCGGTGCCGAGGTTGTGCTCGAGACGCTCGACGCGGCGCTCGCGTCGGCGCTCTGCACGCGGATCCCGCAGTAGCTCAACGGTCGGCGAGGAGCGACCGCAGCGTCGCGGCGTTGTCCGGGGCGAAGCCCTCCCAGTCGTTGTTGAAGAAGACATAGGCGTCGCCGTGACTCCGGCGCAGGAGCTCGGCCCACCGCTCGAGCTCCGCGTGCGAGTAGTTCCCCCGGCGGCCCGCCCTCCCGTAGTGGAAGCGGACGTACCACCAGCCGGCGGTGTCTACCCAGGGCGCCTCCGGGAGCCCCTTGCGGTCGGCGACGACGAGCGCTGCGCCGTGACCGCGGAGCAGCGCGTAGACGTCCTCGTCGAACCAGCTCGCATGCCGGAACTCGAACGCATGTCGTCCTTCGGGGAGCCGTGCGAGCGCCTGCGCGAGCCGCTCGTCGTCACGGCGGAAGCTCTCGGGAAGCTGCCAGAGCACCGGCCCGAGCTTCCCCGCCTCGCGGAGCGGCGCGATCCGCCCCTCGAGTCGCGCAAGACCGGCGGGCAGCTCGCGCAGACGCTTGACGTGGGTCAGGTAGCGGCTCGCCTTCACCGCGAACGTGAACTCCGGGGGCGTGCGCCGCACCCAGCCGGCGACCACGTTCCGCCGCGGCAGGCGGTAGAAGGTCGCGTTCACCTCGACGGTGTCGAACGCCTCTGCGTAGCGCTCGAGCCACGCCGACTCGGGCTCGCGCTCCGGGTAGAAGCGACCTCTCCAGTGTTGGTAGCTCCACCCCGAGCAGCCGACGCGCACCATGCGAGCGGTCCTTCCGTCCGCGCGCGCCGCCGAAACCCCTGCGTGCCGCGACCGTTTCGGTTGCAGGGGGAGCGGGAAGGGCCGTCTCGACGATCTCGTCGGACGGTGCGCGCCCCGCGGCCGACGGCGTGTGTGAGCGAAGACGAGGAGGAGCCGTGGAGCTGGGATATGCGATCTCGAGCGAGGAGCACCGCCCGCTCGACCTCGTGCAGAACGCAGCGCGGGCGGAGGAAGCCGGATTCACGTTCGCCCTGGTCTCTGACCACTTCCATCCGTGGGTCGACCGGCAGGGGCAGAGTCCGTTCGTCTGGAGCGTCCTCGGCGGGATCGCGCTCGCGACGGAGCGTCTCGTCGTCGGCACGGGCGTGACGTGCCCGACGATGCGGATCCATCCGGCGATCGTGGCGCAGGCCGCGGCGACGGCGGCCTCGATGCTTCCCGGCCGCTTCTTCCTCGGCGTCGGCACCGGCGAGAACCTGAACGAGCACGTGCTCGGCCTCCGGTGGCCCGCGACCGAGGTGCGGCGCGAGATGCTCGAGGAGGCCGTCGAGGTGATGCGCGACCTCTGGCGCGGCGAGCTGACGAGCCACCGCGGCCGCCACTACACCGTCGAGAACGCGCGCGTCTACACGCTGCCCGAGGAGCCGATCGAGGTGATGGTCGCCGCCGGCGGCACCGAGGCTGGCAAGCTCGCGGGGCGGATCGGCGACGGGCTGATCGGAACCTCGCCGGACACCGAGGTCGTCGAGGCCTTCGACGAGGCGGGCGGCGAGGGGAAGCCGCGCTACGCGCAGGTGACGGTCTGCTGGGCAGAGCGCGAGGAGGACGCCCGTCGGACAGCCCTCGAATGGTGGCCGAACGCGGCGTTGCAGGGACCGCTGAGCCAGGAGCTCGCGCTGCCCTCGTACTTCGAGGCGGCATCGGCGATGGTCGACGAGGAGGCGATCGCGGAGGCGATCGTGTGCGGCCCGGATCCCGAGGCGCACGCGAAGGGCATCGACACGTACGTCGACGCCGGGTTCACGCACGTGTACGTCCACCAGGTCGGGCCCGACCAGGAGGGCTTCCTGCGCTTCTACGAGTCGGAGATCCTCCCTCGCTACGCCGACGTACCGGCGGCGGCGCGCTGAGCCGTGACGCGCGTCCTCACGTGGCACGTCCACGGCAACTATCTGCTCTACCTCGCCCATGCCGATGTCGAGCTCGTCGTCCCCGTGGTGCAGGAACGGCGGCATCCCTACGGCGGGCGCGCCGGGACGTTCCCCTGGCCCGACAACCTCGTCGAGGTGCCGCTCGACGACATCAGGCACGAGCCGCTCGACGCCGTGCTCCACCAGTCGCTCGGGACCTGGCGCCACGACCGGCACATCGTCCTCTCGCCGACGCAGCGTCGGCTGCCGCAGCTCTACCTCGAGCACGACCCGCCGCGGGCGAGCCCCTTCGAGATGCGTCACCCACTCGCCGGCGAGGACGCGCTCCTCGTCCACGTGACCCACTTCAACGAGCTCATGTGGGACAACGGCGGGACGCCGACGCGGGTGATCGAGCACGGCGTGGCGGTCCCGGCCGACGTGCGGTACACGGGCGAGCTCGAGCGCGGGCTTGTCATCGTCAACGACCTCGCGACGCGCGGCCGCCGGCTCGGCCTCGACGTCTTCGAGCGCGTGCGAGAGCTCGTTCCGCTCGACCTCGTCGGGATGCGCTCCGAGGCGCTCGGCGGCCTCGGCGAGATCTCACCGCCCGACCTGCCTGCCTTCGCGGGCCGCTACCGGTTCCTCTTCAACCCGATCCGCTGGACGAGCCTCGGGCTGGCCGTGTGCGAGGCGATGCACGTCGGGCTCCCTGTGATCGGCCTGGCGACGACGGAGATGCCGCGCGCGGTCGTCAACGGCACCTCGGGCTACGTCGACACCGACCTCGACACGCTCGTCGGCCACATGCGCAGGCTGCTCGAGCAGCCCGACGAGGCACGGCGGCTCAGCGACGGCGCGCGACTGCTCGCCCGCGAGCGGCACGGCATCGACCGCTTCGGGCGCGCGTGGACCGAGCTCTTCGAGGAGGTCGTCGCGGGTTACGGGGTCGACTCGAGGACGGCCCCGAGGCCCCTGAGCGACCAGCGGCGGGCGAGGGTCTCGAAGTCGGCGCGGTAGAAGATCTCGACCATGATCCCGTGCAGCCGCCTCGCCGCCTCGGCCTTCTGCCGCTTGACCCGCGTCAGCGGACGGCGGGCCACCGTGCACTCGACGTAGAAGTCGAGGTCCGGGAGGTAGAAGTCGGGCGTGAACGCCTGCTTCACCTGCCCGGTGCGGCTGCGCTCGAGCACGAACGTGTGCGGCTCGTAGCGCCAGCGGATCCCGTGCGCGTCGAAGACGTCCGCGAGCTCACGCTCCACGGGGTGCGCGAAGAGGGGCTCCGTCGGCGGACGACCGCTCACGATGCCGCCGGCTCCCGGGCCGAGTGGGCCCTCGATCCGTTCGCCCCCGACGCGCGGTGGACGAGCGAGACGACGTCGCCGTCGCGGTCGACCAGGACGTCTTCGAGGATTCGGTCGCCGTCGTGCGGAGCACCGAGCACCTCCCGGAGCGGCAGGCCGGCGTCGAGATAGAACGCGAGCTCGCTCGTCGAGAGCAGCGCGAAGACCGAGAGCGTCACGACGTGGCCGTCCTCCACGGTACCCGCGACCCAGGGAAGGAAGTGTCGGTGGGCGCCGCGGCCCTCGACGACGAACCCGAGGACGTGACCGAGGCTCCTGTTGAGGAGGACGTCGACGATGCGCCCGACCACGACGTCTCCGATCCGCAACCGCATCCCGACGAGGTCGCGGGTGGAGCACGGCCACCCGCGGTGGTCGGGTCGGGCGAAGGCCATGAGCCTGGGTCCCCGGTTCCCGCGCCGGGCAAACCGGAGAAGTGTTTATCACCACCGGAGCGGTGGAACCGCAGCCTGGTGAAAGTGCTGGGGGTCAACGCGGTGTTCCACGACCCGGCCGCCGCGATCGTCGTCGACGGCGCGATCGTCGGCGCCGCGGAGGAGGAGCGGTTCACGAGGCGCAAGCACGGCAAGCCCTGCGTCCCGTTCTCGACATGGGAGCTCCCCGAGCTCGCCGCGCGCTGGTGTCTCGAGCACGCCGGCGTCGCGGCGGCCGAGCTCGACGCCGTCGCGTACTCGTACGACCCGTCGCTCGCGTCGCCGGTCGACGGGGACGTGACGCACGAGGGCTGGGAGCCGCTGCGCACGCTGTACGCGTCGCGGGCGCCGCAGTTCCTCGCGACGGCGCTCCCCGGTCTGCGGCCCGAGGTCGTCCGCTTCGTGCCGCACCACATCGCGCACGCGGCCTCGGCAGCGCATGCCGGGCCTTTCGAGTCGTGCGCGGTGATGGTGCTCGACGGCCGAGGCGAGCGCGCCTCGTACCTCGCCGCGCGCTTCGACGGGGAGCGGCTCGACGTCGTCGACGTCCAGCCGCTTCCCCACTCGCTCGGCCTCTTCTACGAGGAGGCGACCGAGCACCTCGGCTTCCGCCGCTCCTCCGACGAGTACAAGGTGATGGCGCTCGCGGCCTACGGCGAGCCGCGGTTCCTCCCGGAGCTGCGCGACGCCGTGCGCCACGTCGGGCCCCACCGCTTCGCCTGCGACCCGATCGACTGGTCGGCGCTCACCGAGCCGGTGCGCGGGGGAGCGCTCGGGAGCGAGCATGCCGATCTTGCTGCGAGCGTCCAGCAGCGGCTCCAGGAGATGCTTCTCGAGCTCGCGGAGGACCTCTACGCCGAGACGGCCGAGACGCGGCTCGCGTTCGCGGGCGGCGTGGCGCTCAACTGCGTCGCGAACACGTGGCTCCACGAGAACGGGCCGTTCGACGAGATCTGGGTGCAGCCGGCGGCCGGCGACGCGGGAACGGCGCTCGGAGCCGCGCTCCACGTCGCCGCGGAGCTCGAGGGCCGTCCCGAGAAGATGCGAACGGCCGCCCTCGGCCGCTCCTGGAGCGACGGTGAGATCCGTGACGCGCTCCGCACCGCGAACGTGCCGTTCGAGGACGTCGACGACCCGGCCCGGCCGGTCGCAGAGGCCCTCGCGCGCAACGAGGTCGTCGCGTGGTTCCACGGGCGCAGCGAGTTCGGCCCTCGCGCGCTCGGCCATCGCAGCCTGCTCGCCCATCCGGGGCGGGAGGAGAACGTCGCGCGGCTCAACGACGTGAAGGGACGCGAGCAGTTTCGCCCCGTCGCGCCCGTCGTGCTTGCGTCCCGCGCCGGCGAGATCTTCGAAGGAGGGCCGTTGCCGAGCCCGTTCATGCTCTTCACGCACACGGTCCGCGAGGAATGGCGCCGCCGGATCCCCGCCGTCGTCCACGTCGACGGCACGGCGCGCGCGCAGACCGTCGATCCGCGCTCGGAGCCGCTGCTCGCGCGCCTGCTGGAGCGCTTCGACGAGCTGACCGGCCTCCCGGTGCTCGTCAACACGAGCCTCAACACCGACGGCCGCCCGATGGTCGACGACCCTCGCGATGCGCTCGAGTGCTTCGGATCGGCGCCGATCGACGTCCTCTCCATCGGCGGCTCGATCGTCCGGAGACACGGGTGAGGGTCGACATCGTGATTCCCTCGACGCGACCCGACCGGCTCGCGTCGCTGCTCGCGTCGCTCGACGCGCCCGGCGAGGTGATCGTCGTCGACGGCAACGGACGCTCCCCCGCGGCGGCCCGGAACGCGGGCTGGCGGCGCTCGGCTGCCGACTGGGTTGCGTTCCTCGACGACGACGTCGAGCCGGCCGCCGACTGGGGCGAAGCGCTCCGAGCCGACCTCGAGGACGCGGAGGCACTCGGGGCCGCGGGCACGCAGGGGCGCGTGACGGTGCCCCTGCCGAGCGGCCGCCGGCCGACGGACTGGGAGCGCTCCGTGCGCGCGCTCGAGACCGCGCGCTGGGCGACTGCCGACATGGCGTACCGGCGCAGCGTGCTCGAGGAGCTCGGAGGCTTCGACGAGGCGTTCCCGCGCCCGTACCGCGAGGATTCCGACCTCGCGCTCCGCGTCATCCGTGCGGGGTACGAGCTGCGGCGTGGCTCGCGGCGCGTCGTGCACGCCGTCGGCCCTGCGTCCGTCTGGGTGAGCGTCGCGCGCCAGGCCGGCAATGCGGACGACGCGCGGATGCAGGCGAAGCACGGGAGGGGCTGGCGGCGCGCGATCGAGGCGCCGCACGGCCGTCTCGGACGTCACGCCGCGATCGCGGCGTCCGGGCTCGCGTCGCTGGTCGCGCTCGCGGTGGGCCGGCGGCGCACGGCCGCCGCGCTCGGAGGACTCTGGCTCGCCGGCACACTCGAGCTCGCCTCGGCACGCATTGCCCCCGGGCC
>JBKPNM010000206.1:0-11832 GCA_046732615.1 Actinomycetota bacterium
CCGGAGCCTGCTCTTCCAGCGCTGCCTCCGCGCCGGCGGAATCGCCGCCCAGTTGCTCGATCCGCGCGTCGATCAGGCCGACGAGGTCGCGCACCGGCGCCGCGAGCAGCCCGACCAGCTGGGTGACCGGCGCGACGATCACGCCGACGAGCTGGCTCTTGACCACCTCGGGCGCGGGCAGCTTCGCGAGCTCCTCGATCTCGTCGCCCGAGATCGAGCGTCCCGAGAGCATCCCTCCACGGAGCGAGAGGATCTTCGTGTCCTTCGCGGTGTCGGAGAGCGCCTTCGCGACCGCGACGGGATCGCCGTCGGTCTCGACGAACGCGATCGCCGTCGGGCCCTCGAGGAGCGCCAGCAGCGACTCGGTGCCGGCGGTCTCGGCCGCCCGGCGCGTGAGCGTGTTCTTCACGACCTGGAGCTGCGCTCCGCTCGAGCGGAGCTTCGCCCGCAGGTCGGCGAGCTGAGCATTCGTCAGCCCGCGGTAGTCGGCGACGATCAGCGACTCCGTCGACCGGAGTCGCTCGACCAAATCGGCGACGACCTGTTCCTTCTCGGTTCTCTGCATGCTCGTTTCCTTCGGAAAACGACGAGGCCCACCTCGTGAGGCGGGCCTGGACTCGCGGGCCTATGGCCCACGGCGTTCCTGACCGCACCTCGGCCGGTCCTCCGCCCCGCGGGGCTGCCGGCTGTCTTCGGCGGGTTCTGGTCGGATTGTCGACGCTAGACGGTAGCAGCCTCCGCGACGGGGCCCTCGGCGATGTCGCGCGTACGGGTCGGGTCGACGTGGAGCCCGGGGCCCATCGTCGTCGTGACGGTGATGCCCTTGATGTAGCGGCCCTTTGCGGCGGCGGGCTTCGCCCGGACGATCTCCTCGACGACCGCCGCGTAGTTCTCGAGCAGCTGCCTCTCGGCAAAGCTCTTCTTCCCGATCGGGAGGTGCACGTTCGCGCCGCGGTCGGTGCGGTACTCGAGCTTGCCGGCCTTGGCGTCGGAGACGGCCTTGGCGACGTCGAACGTCACCGTGCCGGTCTTCGGGTTCGGCATCAGCCCGCGGGGGCCGAGGACGCGCCCGAGCTTGCCGACGTTGCCCATCTGGTCGGGCGTCGCGATCGCGACGTCGAAGTCGAGGAACCCGCCCTCGATCTTCGCGGCCAGGTCGGCCGAGCCGACGACGTCCGCGCCGGCCTCCTCGGCCTCGCGCGCCTTGTCGCCTTCGGCGAAGACCGCGACGCGCGTCGAGCGGCCGGTGCCGTGCGGCAGCATGATCGTGCCGCGGAGCTGCTCGTCCGCGTGGCGAACGTTGAGGCCCAGCCGGAAGTGCACCTCGACCGTCTCGTCGAACCTCGCGTCCGGGACCGCCTTCAGCGTCGCGAACGCCTCGCCCGGCCCGTAGAGCTTCTCGCGGTCGATCGCCGCCCGCCCCTCGCGATACCGCTTGCCGTGCGCGCTCACTGCTCCACCTCCACGCCCATGCTGCGGGCGGTCCCGGCGATGACGAGCATCGCGGCCTCGACGTCGTTCGCGTTCAGGTCGGGCATCTTCGTCTCGGCGATCGAGCGGAGCTGCGCCTGGGTCAGGCGTCCTACCTTGTTGCGGTTCGGCTCCGCGGAACCGGACTCGAGGTTGAGCGCCTCTTTGATGAGCACCGCCGCGGGCGGCGTCTTCGTGATGAACGTGAACGAGCGGTCCTCGAAGACGGTGATCTCGACCGGGATGATCCGGCCGTTCTCGTGCGCGGTCTGGGCGTTGAACGCCTTCGTGAACTCTACGATGTTGACGCCGTGCTGGCCCAGCGCAGGGCCGACCGGCGGCGCGGGGTTCGCCTGCCCGCCGGGGATCTGGAGCTTGATGAGTGTGAGGACTTTCTTCGCCATCGGAGTGCGTGCGGCGCGTCGCGCCTCCTCCTATCCGTGTCGTCAGTCGATCTTCTTCACCTGGTCGAACGCGAGCTCGACGGGCACCTGGCGCTCGAAGATGTCCACGAGCACCTTGAGCTTCTGTGCGTCTGCGTTGACGTCGACGATCTCGCCGTCGAAGTCGGAGAGCGGGCCGGACGTGACCTTGACCGACTCGCCGAGCGAGAACTCGACCTGGGCCCGCGTCGCCGGTGCCCCCGGGGCGCCCCCCGCGTGGAGGATCCGGTCGACCTCGGCGGTCGAGAGCGGCGAGGGCTTCGCGCCGGCGCCGACGAACGCGGTCACGCCGGGCGTTCCCTTGACGACCGTCCATGCCTCGTCGTTCAGGTCCATGTTGACCAGGACGTACCCGGGCAGCACGCGCTTCTCCGTCTGCACCTTCTGCCCGTCCTTCGTCTCGATCACCTGCTCGGTCGGGACGACGACGCGCCGGAACCGCTGCTGCTGGTTCATCGAGACGATCCGGTGCTCGAGATTGGCCTTCACCTTGTTCTCGTGCCCGGAGTAGGTGTTGATCACGTACCAGTGGAACATCTGGGCTCGTCTTCTCCCTACTGCCCGAGGAGCACGTCGCGGACGAACGGCCGGAGAATCTGGTCGGCGCCCCAGAGGTACGCCCCGACGATCGCGCAGGCGATGATCACGACGATCGTCCCCTGGATCACCTGCGCACGGTTCGGCCATTCCACCTTGCGCAGCTCGGCGACCGATTCGCGGACGAAGCCGCCGCGGCGGGGATGCTCGACGTGTGTCGGGGCAGCCGGTGCGGCGGGGCCTGCCGGGACCGGACGCGGCGAACCGGCCCGGGCCGATTCCTGGCCGGCGGCCCGACGCGCGTCGCGCCGCTGGCGTCTCGTCTCTCCTGCCATGCCCGCCCCTCTTACCGCGTCTCGCGATGGAGCGTGTGCGAGCCGCACCAGCGGCAGTACTTGCGGAACTCGACGCGGTCGGGCGTGTTCCGCTTGGACTTCTGCGACTGGTAGTTGCGCCGCTTGCACTCGGTGCACGCGAGCGTGATCGCGACTCTGACTCCGCTGGCCATCTCTTCTCTTCTGGTCGGAAACGAAAGGGCGGTACAGGTAGCGGCGGTAGGACTCGAACCTACGACACGCGGATTATGATTCCGCTGCTCTAACCAACTGAGCTACGCCGCCGAGCCGAGCGGAGTGTAGCAAGGCTCTTTTTCGCGGCACGGGGTCACTTCCGCAGCCAGGCTGCCGTTCCGGGCGGGAGCGTCGGCCCTTCGAGTGCCTCGCTCGCGAGCACGAGCTCGCCGTCGGAGAGGGAGAGCGACGACGCGCTGACGTTGACCGCGCAGACGACCCTCCCCGAGCTCGTCGACCGCTCGAACACCAGCGAGCCGGGCGGGCCGTCGCGCCAGGCGAAGCCGCCGGACGTGAGTGCGGGCAGCTCGTGCCTGCGGTGGAGCGCCGCGCGGTAGAGCGCGAGCATCGACCCCGGCTCTGCATCCTGCGCGGCGACGCTCGACCGCTCCCACTCAGCAGGCATCGGCAGCCACGGCGTGCCCGTCGTGAAGCCGAGACCGGGCCCAGGCGCCCACGGGATCGGCACCCGGCACCCGTCGCGACCGACCCGCTCGCCGCCCGTCCGCGCGAAGATCGGGTCCTGTCGCAGCTCGTCCGGGACGTCGACCTCCTCCAGGCCGAGCTCCTGACCGGCGTAGACGTACGCCGCACCGGGGAGCGCGAGCATGAGGAGCGCCGCGGCCCGCGCGCGGCGGAGCCCCTCGGCCCCACCGCCGTAGCGCGTCGCGACGCGCGGGACGTCGTGGTTCTCGAGCACCCACGTCGCGGGCGCCCCGACCGCGCCGAATGCCGTGAGGATCTCGTCGATGCACGAGCGCAGCGAGGCGGCGTCCCACTCCTCGAAGAGGAACCGGAAGTTGAACGTCTGGTGCAGCTCGTCGGGGCGGACGTACTGGGCGAGCCTCGTCTGGTCGGCGAGGAACATCTCTCCGACGAGCATCGGGCTGCCCGGGTAGGCGTCGACGACCTGCCGCCACTCGCGGTACAGCTCGTGGAGCTCGGGCTGCTGGAGCCCCGTGTGCCAGTCGCCGAACCGGGGGCGAGGGCTCGGGATCACGACGTCCTCCAGCTGCGGCTCCTTGAAGAGCGACTGGGCGACGTCGACCCGGAAGCCGTCGACGCCGCGGTCGAGCCAGAACCGCAGGATGCGCTCGAAGTCCTCGCGCACCGCCCGGTTGTGCCAGTCGAGGTCGGGCTGCTCGGGCGCGAACAGGTGGAGGTAGTACTCCCCGCTCCGCTCGTCCTTCGTCCACGCCGGCCCGCCGAACGCCGACTCCCAGTTGTTCGGCGGCCCTCCGTCGCGTCCCGGCCGGAAGACGTAGCGGGCGCGGTCGGCGCCGTTCGGGTCGGCGAGCGCGCTCCGGAACCAGGGGTGCTCGTTCGACGTGTGGTTCGGGACGATGTCGACGATCACCCGCAGGCCGAGCCCGTGCGCCTCCGAGACGAGCGCCTCGAAGTCGGCGAGGGAGCCGAAGCGCGGATCGACGTCCTCGTAGTCGCTCACGTCGTAGCCGTGGTCCGCGTCGGGCGTCGGGTAGAAGGGCGTCAGCCAGATGCCGTCGACGCCGAGCTCGCGGACGTAGGGCAGCCGTGAGCGGATCCCCGGCAGGTCACCGAGCCCGTCGCCGTCCGTGTCCTGGAAGCTCCGGACGTAGATCTGGTAGATGACGGCCGTCCGCCACCACTCCGCGCCGGTGTCAGACACGTGCGGTCACGGCGTCGCCCACCTCGCTCGTCGTCGCGGTACCGCCGACGTCGGCCGTCCGGATGCCCTCCCGGCAGACCGCCTCGACGGCCGCCAGGAGGCCGTCGGCCGCGTCGAGCTCGCCGAGCTGCTCGAGCATCAGCGCCGCGCTCCAGATTGCGCCCAGCGGGTTTGCGATCCCCCGGCCGGCGATGTCCGGCGCCGAGCCGTGCACCGGCTCGAAGATTCCCGGCGTCCCGGCACCAGGGGCGAGGCTCGCGCTCGCCGCCATGCCCATCCCGCCCTGCAGCTCCGCGGCGATGTCGGTGAGGACGTCCCCGAACAGGTTCGAGGCGACGACCACGTCGAGCGAGGCCGGGCTCCGCACCATACGCGCGGCCAGCGCGTCGACGAGCACCCGCTCGACGCGGACGTCCGGATGGGCCGCTGCGACCTCGTCCACGACCTCGTCCCAGAGGACGTAGCCGTAGCGCGAGGCGTTCGACTTCGTCGCACTCGTGACCACGCCCCGACGCTGAGCGGCGAGGCGGAAGGCGTACTCGACGACCCGGTGGACGCCTGCCCGCGTGAAGACGCTCGTCTCGAGACCGACCTCGAGCGGCAGCCCGGTGTGGGCTCTGCCTCCGACGCCCGAGTACTCGCCCTCGGTGTTCTCGCGCACGAACAGCATGTCGACCTCCGGACGATCCGCGAGCGGCGACGGGACGCCGTCGAGCAGCCGCGCGGGACGCACGTTCGCCCACAGGTCGAGCCCCTGCCGGAGCGGCAGGAGGAGGCCCCACAACGTCACGTGGTCGGGCACGGAGGGGTCGCCGACGGCTCCCAGGAGCACGGCGTCGTGCCTGCGCACGACCTCGAGCGCGTCCGGCGGCATCATCGCGCCCGTGTCGTGGTAGTGCGCGGTGCCCCACGGCAGGTCGTGCCACGCGAGCGCGAGGCCGAGCGCGTCGACCGCCTTCCGGGCCTCCGCGACGACCTCCGGCCCCGCGCCGTCGCCTGCGATCACGGCGATGCGGTGCGTCATGGTGCGACCTCCTCGAGACGGGGGATTGTCGATCTGTCGTCGATCCTCGCCGACGCAAGGTCTACCGTGACTCGGACGGCAACGGCGAGCGCCCGGCACGTGACGCTCGCCCTGTTGCGGCGCGCTATCGTCGTCGACGCGCACGAGCTTGCGCGCCGATGCCTCACGATCCCACCGCCGCGCTCGACGAACACCTCGCAGTCGCCCAGGCGGTGCGACAACTCCTGCCGTCGGTCGACCGAGTGGCGCGCGCCGTGATCGCGGCCTACGAGTCGAGCGGGCGCGTGGTCGCGTTCGGAAACGGCGGCAGCGCTGCAGACGCCCAGCATCTCGCCGCGGAGCTCGTCGGGCGGTACCGGCGGGAACGCAGGGCGCTTGCCGCGATCTCGCTGGCGACCGACCCGTCGGTCGTCACGTCGATCGCGAACGACTACTCGTTCGACGACCTCTTCGCGCGCCAGGTCGAGGCGCTCGCGGGCCCTGCCGACGTCGTCGTCGGGGTCACGACGAGCGGGCGGTCCGAGAACGTCGTCCGTGGCCTGGCCGCCGCGCGAGCCGTCGGCGCGACGACCGTCCTGCTCTCGGGCGGCGACGGGCGCCCGGCCTCCGAGCACGCCGACCACGCGCTGGTCGTGCCGTCGGACACGACGGCGAGGATCCAGGAGATGCACCTCGTGCTGCTCCACCTGATCGTCGACCAAGTCGACGCCTGGGCTGCCGCTTGAAGCGGCCACGTGCACATCGCACCCGAGGTTGCCGACGGCCGACCTGAGCTAGAAGTCGGCGACCGGCCTCGACGCACGCGAGTGGATCTGCCGCGCCGTCGACGGGGCCCTGCCACGCCTGCGCTCGAGGTAACGCGTGAACGCGAGCAGCTTGCGCGCCCGCGGCGTGGCGAGGTACGAGGCGAGCTCCCACTCGATGCGCGTGAGCTCGTGGCGTGCGCGCATGACCTGATGCTCGATCCTCGCGTCGGGGTCGCACTCGTGGAGGCCGTCGCGGTACGCGACCGCCCCGACCCACTCGCCGCACTCGGGGCAACAGGCCATCGGCTCGAACGCGAACCAGTTGCTCATGCCTCTGTATCCCCCACGTCCGAGACCGCAAACGCTCCGCGCAGCCAGCCGACGACGCGACTAGCATCACGCATCGTGATCAGGGTGCCTCCCCAGCGCGGCGGCTGGCTCGAGGTCGTGTGCGGGCCGATGTTCAGCGGCAAGAGCGAGGAGATGATCCGGCGCCTTCGGCGGGCGGAGATCGCCGGGCAGCGCGTGCTTCTCTTCAAGCCCCGGATCGACGACCGCTACGACGCCGCGGACGTCGTCAGCCATGCGGGCGTGCGCATGTCCGCAGTCCCCGTGGACGGCTGCGCCGAGCTCGTCGCGCGGGCCCGCGGCTGCGAGGTCGTCGGTATCGACGAGGCGCAGTTCTTCGAGCCGACGATCGTCGACGCAGCGCTGGCGCTCGCGGACGGCGGCGTCCGCGTGATCGCCGCCGGCCTCGACCAGGACTTCCGCCGGCGCCCGTTCGGCCCGATGCCGGAGCTCCTCGCGCGCGCCGAGCTCGTCGACAAGCTGCAGGCCGTCTGCCACCGATGCGGCGGCCCGGCCACGACCACCCAGCGCCTCGTCGACGGGCGGCCTGCGCCGTACTCGGGTGAGACGATCGTCGTCGGGGCGCTCGACTCGTACGGAGCCCGCTGCCGCGACTGCCATCAGGCAGGCGTGGACGCGGTGCAGCTCGTGGCGTGACAGGTCGCGCCTGAGAGGCGCACCTAGCGGCCCCAAGCTCGTAACAGCCCCGCATCGCATGCCGTCGAAGCGACGCGCACGTTTCTCGACACGTTCCGTCGGGCAGGGAACGCTTGTGCGCACCGTCGACCCACCGGGCGATTCCGAGAGCTGGGAAGCACGCCTCGCCGCCATCAAGGACGAGCTCGCCTCGGGGCAGCTGAACAACCTCGGCGATGTGATGCGTCTCGGGAACAAGCTGCTCACGGACGCCGGGATCGACATCGGAGCGCGGTTGGACGCGATGATGGAGGAGGCGCGGCCGCCGATCGTGCGCCAGACGCATTCGAAGCGGACGAAGGTTCTGCGGGCGCAGGGTGCGTACTACGTCCTCAGCGGTCTCTGGGCGGTCGTCGACCGGCGAGCATTCGAGGCCGTTACGGGCCCAAAGGTCGATTACTGGCTCGTCCGAACAGTCGGCCTTCTCGCAGCAACGATCGGGCTCGGCCTGCTGGCTGGCACTCGTCGCGGTCACGCGTCAACCGAGACGACCGTGCTCGGCATCGCGGCGGGCGTCTCGTTCACAGCCGTCGATCTCGTCTACGTCGCTCGCCGGCGCATCAGCCCGATCTATCTCGGTGATGCCGCGGTGCACGGGATACTGGCCGGCTGCGCGGTGGTTGCCGAGCGGTCGGGCCGCGGCGCCGGCGAGAGCCGCCTCGGCTGAATCGGCAACCGCGTCCGCCAACCCGCTCGGACATCACAAGCTGGGCTCTCGCGGGTCCCGTCCCGGACTCGGCTTATGCGATGGCGCGCGCTCGGGTGCTCGCGCGATGGCGCTCGAGCGCTCTGTCGAAGTCCTCCTGCTCGACCGCCGGTGTCGGGGCGTCGGGCCCCGAGCGCGTCATCGCCGCGAGCGCCGCCTCCTGGGTGAGCGCCTTGAGATCGGCGGGCGACAAGCCGTCAGTGTCATGCGCGAGGCGCTCGAGAGAGACCCCGACCGTCGGCATCCGCGCGGTGTGGAGGCGCAGCATCGCAAGACGACCGGCCTCGTCCGGCAACCCGAGCACGATCGTGCGCGAGAGTCGGCCGCCGCGGAGCAAAGCGGGGTCGAGCTGATCGGGCCGGTTTGTCGCCCCGATGACGAACACACCGCGTTGCCCTGCGATTCCGTCGATCTCCGCGAGGAGCTGGTTCACGTGGCTGTCGTGCACCTGGAACTCGCCGCGGCTGCCTGCAATCGCGTCGATTTCGTCGATGAAGACGATCGAGGGGCGGTTCTGGCGGGCTCGCTCGAACAGTTGCCGGATGTTGCGCTCGGACTCGCCGACCCACTTGCTGATCACGTCCGCCCCCGAGATCGGGTAGAACGAGGCCCGCGCCTGGGCGGCAAGGACCTTCGCGACGGTCGTCTTCCCCGTGCCGGGCGGGCCGGCGAGGAGCAGGCCGGTCGGAGGCTCCACGCCGAAGCGTTTGACCGATTCGGGATCTTCGATCACGCGCTCGAGCTGCTGGAGCTGCGCCTTGATCGCCGGATCGAGGACGAGGGAGTCCCAAGACCAGTGCTCAACCGTCGGGCGGTCCTGCCCCCCATGACGCTCGATCGCGGCAAGGAGCCGCCCGGTGTCGACGAGCACCTCGTCGCCGGTCTCGGTGGCGGCGCGGAACGCCTCCAGCGCTGCGGAGTCGACGATCTGCGAGATCGCCGCCGGGGTCATGCCCTCACTGCGGACGACCAGCTGGTCGAGATCGAGTTTTCGGGCCGTGGGGCGCTGGTCGAGCTCGGCCTCGAAGATCGCGCGCCGGGCATCGGCGTCCGGGAGGTCGATCCTGATGTGGCGGTCGAAGCGACCGGGGCGGATCACCGCGGGGTCGAGGTGCTCGATCGAGTTCGTCGCCGCCATGACGAGGAGCTCGCGCTCGTCGCGATGCGCCTCCAGCGAGGTGAGCAGCTGATTGACGGTGCGCCGCGACTCCTGGTCGGGCGTTGCGTCTCTCCGCTGGGCGACCGAGTCGAACTCGTCGAAGAAGAGCAGGCACGGGAGGTTCTCGAGGGCCGTCTCGAACGCCTTGTCGATGTTCTGCGCGGACTGCCCGACGATGCCGCCGATCAGATCGCCGGTCGAGACGTGCATCAGGCTCAGGCCGTACTCGCCCGCGATCGCACGCGCGAAGAACGTCTTGCCGACGCCCGGCGGGCCGTGCAGCAGGATCCCGTTCCAGTCGATCCCGTAGCGGTCTGCGTCGTCCGGGTGCTCGAGGAGAAGGCCGACCGTTCGACGGACCTCCTCCTTGAGCTCCTCCATCCCGCCGACATCGGCGAACGTCTGAAGCTCGTCCGGCGGCTCGACGTCGAATTCGCCGCTTCCGCCGCCGAGCCCGCCCATGCCGCCCATGAGCCCGCCGAACGGCATCGTGGACGCGCTCCGCGACTGCCTGCGCACGCGGCGACGCCTCTCTCGCTGCTCGCCGTGCGAATCGCTCTCCGGTTGCAGCTCCGGCTCGACCGCCTCGTCCGTCACTTCCACCCACTCACCCGTCCGTTCGTCGTACCTGAACGATCGCGCACCCATCCCCGTCATCATCGATTCGAGCAGCCCACCGAACGGAAACAGATCGAACGGGCTCATCGACTCCGGCTCGACGGGACCCGTCCCCCGCCGGGCCTCCTCCTCCCGTCGCGCCTGCTCCTCCAGCGCACGGTGCCGGCGTCGCGTCGCGCGCGAGACGATGCTCGCGACCACCAGCAGGAAGAGCAGGAGGAGCAACAGCGTCAACACGAAGTCGGCCTACCCACCGTCGCAAAGACGGAACCGACGAGAAACGCGGTGTGGGTCGGGGGTTGAGGGCGAGACCGCGGTCGCGGCCCCGCCCCGAGCGAGCGGCCTACTTGAGCTTGTTGGCCTTCAGGAACGCGTCCGCGATCTGCGCGGCGGGCTTCTGGTCGACGTATACCGCGGTGTTCATCGCGAGCATCGCCTTGAGCGTCAGCTTGGAGCTGACGGCGTTGAGCGTCGAGACGAGCTTCGGGCCGTACTCCGAGACGAGCTTCTGGGAGACGATCGGCACGACGTTCTGGAAGCCGAAGATGTTCTTCGGGTCCTTGAGGACGACGTACTTCGTGGTCGCGAGCGGCGGGTCGGTCGAGAACACCCCCGCGGCGAGCACCTTGCCGTCGTCGAGCAGCTTGTAGGCGCTGATCCCTGCGAGCGGCGTGAACTCGACGTCGGTCACGCCGTACACGCGCTTCATTCCGAGCAGCCCCGTCTGCCGAGTGCGGAACTCGGGGAACGCGGCGAGCGTCAGGTCGGGAACCTTCTTCAGGTCGGCGACCGACTTGAGGCCGTACTTCCGCGCGGTCGTGCGCAGCACGGCGACGGCGTCGACGTCCTGGAACGGTGTCATGCGAGCGAGCGTGTACCCCTTCTTCGCATAGAGCTTCTTGACCTGGGCGTACGTCGCCTGCGCAGTCTTCGGGAACGTCTTCTTCTTGAACGTGACCGTGAGCGCGATACCGATGTACTCGGGGTACATCGTGATCTTCCCGCTCGTGAGCGCCTTCTGGATCAGCTCGGTCGAGCCGATGTTCTCCTTGTAGGAGACGTCGAAGCCCTTCGCCTCGAGCGCCTGCTTGTAGAGCTGGCCGAGGACGAACGCCTCGCCGAAGTTCTTCGTGCCGATGACGATCGGCGTCGCCGTCGACTTCGTGCCGCCGGCAGTGGCGGCGGTTGCTCCACCGAGGATGATCGCGACCCCGAATGCGATCGCGAACGCCGCCTTTGCGGCGCGCCGGGTGTGCTTGCGGATCATTGATCCCTCCGATCGGTCGTTGACCCGGGCTTCCGGGACCCTACAGGGAGCGTCCTTCCACACCGGGCTCGGCGACGAGCATCGCGTCGTCCACGTGCCGGCCCCGAAGCGGCTTCGGTGTCACGAGCCGCTGGACGAGCGCCACGAGCGCGTCGCAGGCGAACGCGAGCACCGAAACGAGGATCGACGCCCCGATCACGCCCTCGATCCCGTAGCTCGCCTGGTTGACGATCACGTCGCCGAGGCCGCCGCCGCCGGCGATCGCGGCGATCGTCGCCGACGCGACGACGAACACGACGGCGGTGCGGATCCCGGAGAAGAGGAGCGGCGTGGCGAGCGGTAGCTCGACCTGCCGGAGAATCTGGCGCTCGGTCATGCCCATCCCGCGGGCAGCCTCGATCGTCTCCGCGTCGATCTCGCTCACGGCGACGTACGCGTTCGTGAGGATCGGCGGGACGGCGAGCACCACGAGGGCGATCAGGACGACGGTGAAGCCGACGGGGAGGAAGACGACGCCGACGGCGATGACCGCAAGCGTCGGCAACGCCCTCCCCACGTTCGAGGTGCTGATCGCGAGGAACGAGAACCGCCGGAGGTGGCC
>JBKPNM010000207.1:0-4597 GCA_046732615.1 Actinomycetota bacterium
CCGTCAACGCGAAGCGGGGCATTCCCTTCTTCTCCCTGTCCCTCGCCGTCGCGGAAGGGCCGACGATGGACGACGTCGTCTTCGGCTACGTCTACGACTTCGGCTCACGGGAGGAATGGACGGCCGAGCGGGGCAAGGGCGCGTTCCTCGACGGCTCGCCGCTCGAGGCGCCTGGACCGAAGTCCGCGATCGAGATCCTCGCCCTCGAGGGGACGACGACGGAGGCCATCGCGGCAGTCGCGCCGCGCATACGCTCCGTTGCGCACCGGCTTCGCGTGATGGGCTCGCTCGCGCTTTCGCTCTGCCACCTCGCGGCGGGCCGCGTCGATGCGGTCTGCTGCCTCAAGCCGGCGCGCTCGGTCGACATCGCCGCCGCGCAGCTCCTCGTGCGCGAGCGCGGGTATGCGATCGACCTCTTCGATGACCCTCCGTTCGGCGTCGCGCCGCTCGACCTCGGCCAGCGGTCGAGAATCGTGGCGGCTGCGAGCGACGAGCTGTGCGCGACCGTTGCGGGGGCGCTCACGTAGGCCCGCTTCTCTGCGATCGATGAGCCAACGGGGTCGTACACCGCTCTTCGTCAAGGGGCCGGTCGTCCCGACGGAAAACGGTCTCTAGCGGATTCGAACAACTGTCAACGCTCCGGCACGAGTCGGCGGGTGGTCAGCGCTCGCTAGGCTGAGCTCATGACCCCCGACCGCGACGCGATCCTGCACGCGCTCGAGCGCGTGATCGACCCGGAGCTCAAGCGTCCGGTCACCGAGCTCGACATGGTGCGCGACGTCGTCGTGTCACCCGACGGCGCGGTCGAGGTGACGATCGCGCTCACCGTCGCGGGTTGTCCGCTCCGAGCGAGCTTCCAGGACCAGGTCGCCCGGCACGTCGGCTCGGTCGCGGGCGTCTCCGCGGTCGCACTGCACTTCGACGTGATGACGCCCGACGAGAAGGCCGCGCTCGCCGCGCGCCTGCGCGGCGGCCGTCCGGAGCGGGAGATCCGACTCGATCCGGCCACGCGGGTGATCGCGATCGCCTCGGGGAAGGGCGGCGTCGGAAAATCCACGCTCACGGCCAACCTCGCCGCGGCGCTCGCGGAGCGCGGCGAGCGGGTGGGCGTTCTCGACGCCGACGTCTACGGCTACTCGATCCCACACGTCCTGGGAATCACCCAGCGGCCCGTTGTCGTCGATTCGCTGATCGTCCCCCCGGTGCGCGGAGACCTGAAGGTCATGTCGATCGGTCTCTTCGCGGAGGACAACGGCCCGATCATGTGGCGGGGGCCGATGCTCCACAAGGCGCTCGAGCAGTTCCTCTCCGACGTCCACTGGGGGGAGCTCGACACGCTCGTCGTCGACATGCCACCCGGGACAGGCGATGTCGCGATCTCGATCGGTCAGCTCCTGCCGCGGGCGGAGGCGGTCATCGTGACGACGCCGCAGCCCGCCGCGCAGCAGGTGGCCGTCCGGGCGGCGGTCATGGCGCAGAAGACGGGGATGCGCGTCGTGGGCGTGGTCGAGAACATGGCGTGGCTCGTCGGCACGGGGCAGGAGCTCTTCGGCTCCGGCGGCGGCGACGCGCTCGCGGCCGAGATCGACGCCCCGGTGATCGCCCGGATCCCGTTCGACCCCGCGCTACGCGAGGCATCGGATGCCGGTCAGCCCGTGCTCGAAGCGGCGCCCGATGCCGAGGTGAGCCTCGCGATCCGCGACCTCGCCGAGTCCGTCCAGGCACGACGCGCAGGCGCGATCCGGAAGCCGCTGACCGTTCTGTAGAGAGCCCTTTGCCGAGGCCCGGGGGAACCCGTGAACGTCGGCGTGCGGCCGGAGGCCGGCTTTGCCGGCCGGGAGGCCGTGGCGGCGTCGTGCCGCCACGCAGAAGAAGGCGGCCCCTGGGGGAAACATGGTTCCCCCACCACAAGTGCAGGGAAGGGAGCCCGGAGGCTCCCTTCCGATGACGGCCAGCCCTGCGGCGGTGGGCCGTTTTGCCGTCCTGCACGTCCGCGCCGGGGGGAGGCGCGGCCATTCACACGCATACTCACAGGTCTCTGTGAGGAGGATGTAATCCTACCCCCGCGACCACATGGTGAAACAGAGTCCCACTCCTGGTTAGGGTCGGGGGACGTGACGTCCGAGGAGGCAGTCGACCGGCTCTGCGCGGCAGGCCTCGCTCCAGGGGCGGCGAGAACGGTCGTCGAGCACCTCGCAGCTGCTGATGCGGCGGGGAGGCACGGTCACGGCCTGTCCCGCGTCTCGTGGCTCGAGGGTCTCCTCGAGCGCGACCGCGACCCGGCCGCGCAGCCGGAGCTGATCGAGCGCTCGGCGGGCTTCGAGCGCTGGCACGGCCGCGGTGCTCTCGGCTATCTCACGCTGGCAGCGATCTGCGACGCGCTCGTCGCCGACCCGCCCGAGAACGCGCGCGTCGTCGTCGCGGAGTCGTGCTTCCCGACGGGCGTGCTGGGGGCATGGGCGCGGCGGCTCGCCGACGCGGGCCTGGTCGCGGTGGTCACTGCGAACTCCCCGCCGCGTCTCCCGCATCCCACGGGCGGCCCGCCGCTGACAGGGACGAATCCGATCGCGATCGCCGTTCCGTCGTCCGACGGGCGGCCGCTCGTCGCGGACGTGTCGATGGGCGCCGTCACGCACGGCGACGTCCTTGCCGGGAAGGCCCGGCCGGAGGAGCTCGTGCCATTCGGGGGGCCGCAGGCGCACAAAGCCTTCGCCCTCGCTGCCGGCGTCGAGCTCCTCGTCGGCGCGCTGGCCGGGCCGGAGGCGGGCGCCGTGCTGATCGCGGCGCGGCCGTCGGCGGATCCCGTTCCGGCCTTCCGCGAGCTCGCTGCCGGTCGCCGGCTGCCGGGCGATCGCGGCGCCTGAGCGACTACACCGCCACGGGCGGCAGGCCGGCGAGCGCCATCGCAAGGTCGCCCTCGTCGTACTCGCGGTCCTCGAGCTTCCCCGCGAAGTAATCGATGTACGCCTGCATGTCGAAGTGGCCGTGACCGCAGAGGTTGAACAGGATCGTCTCGGCGCTTCCCTCCTCCTTGCAGCGCAGCGCCTCGTCGATCACCGCCTTCACGGCGTGGTTCGCCTCCGGCGCCGGCAGGATCCCCTCCGCCCGCGCGAAGCGGACGCCCGCCTCGAAGACGGCCGTCTGGTGGTACGCGCGCGCCTCGATCAGGCCGAGCTGGTGCAGGTGGCTGACGAGCGGTGCCATGCCGTGGTAGCGGAGGCCTCCGGCGTGGAACCCCGGCGGGACGAACGTCGACCCGAGCGTGTGCATCTTCACGAGCGGCGTCAGGTGACCGGTGTCGCCGAAGTCGTAGGCGAACTCGCCGCGTGTCAGGCTCGGGCACGCGGCCGGCTCGACGGCGATCACGCGCACGTCGGAGCCGCCGCGCAGCTTCTGGCCGATGAACGGGAAGACGAGCCCCGAGAAGTTCGACCCTCCGCCCGTGCACCCCACCAGGACGTCCGGATACGCCTCCGCGAGGTCCATCTGTGCGATGGCCTCCTCGCCGATCACCGTCTGGTGGAGCAGGACGTGGTTCAGGACCGAGCCGAGGGCGTACTTCGTGTCGTCGCGTTGCGCCGCCTGCTCGACCGCCTCGGAGATCGCGATCCCGAGGCTTCCGGTCGAGTCCGGGTGCTCTGAGAGGATCGCGCGTCCGGACGCGGTCTCCTCGGACGGGCTCGGGACGCAGCGCGCGCCGAACGCCTCC
Source organism: Actinomycetota bacterium (assembly GCA_046732615.1). Classification (GTDB taxonomy): domain Bacteria; phylum Actinomycetota; class Thermoleophilia; order Gaiellales; family Gaiellaceae; genus Gaiella. Next base: position 3,710 of record JBKPNM010000207.1, read on the forward strand.
ATCAGCGCCCGGCGGTACGGCTTCTGGTCGTACGAGACGCGGACCATGTAGACGTCGATCTCGAGCCCGAAGAGCGATCCCGCGAACGCGAGGGAGGAGCCCCACTGCCCGGCACCTGTCTCGGTCGCAATCCGCTCGACGCCCTCGCGCGCGTTGTAGAACGCCTGTGCGACGGCCGTGTTCGGCTTGTGGCTCCCCGTGGGCGAGACGCCCTCGTACTTGTAGAAGATGCGGGCCGGCGTCCCGAGGTCGAGCTCGAGCCGGCGCGCGCGGTACAGCGGCGTCGGGCGCCACTGCCGGTAGACGTCCCGCACCTCCTCCGGGATCTCGATCCGCTGCTCCGTCGAGACCTCCTGGAGGATCACCTCCATCGGGAAGAGCGGCGCGAGGTCGTCGGGGCCGACGGGCTGCCCCGTCCCGGGGTGGAGAACCGGCGCGGGCGGCTCCGGTAGGTCGGCGGCGAGGTTATACCAGGCCTCCGGGAGGCGGCTCTCGTCCAGGGTGTACTTCACGGTTTCGCCCACGACGGCTCCTCTCGCTCGGATCCCGACACTCTGCCACGGGATCCGGGGCGGAGCCCCCACCCGCCGGTCGCGTGGCTCAGACGGACGGGAAGCGCGGGTCGCCGCGCAGGGACGCGAGGTCCTCGTCCGTCTGCGCGTATTCGGCAAAGATCGGCTGGAGCTCGACTGCGCGCGCAAGATGGTCGAACGCGGGATCGGGCCGCCCCGCGCGCGCCTGCGCGCACGCAAGGTTGTAGTGCTGTCTCTTATACACATCTGACGCTGCCGACGATCCTCGGACTGTGTAGATCTCGGTGGTCGCCGTAGCATTAAATATGGGGGGGGGGGGGGGGGGGGGGGGGGGGGGGGGGGGGGGGGGGGGGGG
>JBKPNM010000208.1:0-7877 GCA_046732615.1 Actinomycetota bacterium
AGCATGTACAGGGCCGCGGTCACGACCGTCAGCGTCAGGGGCTCCGTCATCAGGAAGCCCGCGTAGTGCAGCGCCGGCGTGGTGAGGACGAGCGCCGCGGCGGCGACCGCCCACCCGGTCGAGGCGACACGCCGCGCCCACGCGAACGTCGGCACCGCGACGAGCGACATGGCGAGCGACTGCAGCAAACGAGCCCACTGGATCCCTGTGTCGAGGTCGAAGGCGGCGAGCGGGGCGCCGACCAGCGCCGGCGTGAGCACGCTGTAGTACGGCGACGGGAGCGAGCGGAGTGTGAGCGTGCCGTGCGTCCAGAGGCCCTCACCGAGCATCCCGTAGACCATCTCGTCGGGCGCGATCCACGGCGTCGTGAACGCCTGTGCGGCCGCGAAGTGGATCGCCGTCGAGGCGACCACGAGCCCGGCGACGGCGAGCGCGGCACGGCGCGGCCACCGGCCCCGCGCGCCGTCCGTCAGCGTCCCCGAGCCGGCCACGGAGGGATCCTTGCGGTTTGCGAGCCGCGACGGGGCGGGATGTCGCGCCGGAGAAAGTCCGACAGACGCGCTCGCTAGACTCGCGCCGTCCCTTTAAGCCGGTCCGGCGAGGCCGGGAAGGAGCACGACATGCACACCGATTCACCCGCGCGCGACACCGCGCGCGAGATCCTTGACGCCGATGCGCTGGCGCGGACGCTCGCGAGGCTCGCGCACGAGCTGATCGAGCGCGCGGACGACCTCTCCGCGCTCGCGCTCGTCGGCATCCACACGCGCGGCGTGCCGCTCGCGCGACGGCTGTGCGCGCTCGTCGCCGAGCGGAGCGACGTCGAGCCGGTGCTCGGAGCAGTCGACATCTCGTTCCATCGCGACGACGTGATGGTCCGTGGGCGCGCCGAGCCGCGCCACGTGCATCCCGTCGTCCGCGGGACGGAGCTCGACTTCGCGCTCGAGGGCCGGACGTGCGTTCTGGTCGACGACGTCCTCTTCACGGGACGCACGATCCGAGCGGCGATCGACGCGCTCCTCGACTTCGGGCGGCCCGACCGTGTCCAGCTCGCGGTCCTCGTCGACCGGGGCCACCGCGAGCTCCCGATCCGGCCGGACTACGTCGGCAAGAACCTGCCCACGGCGCTCGGCGAGCGGGTGCGGGTCGAGCTCGTCGAGGTGGACGGCCGCGACCGCGTGCTGCTCGAGCCGACCGGAGAGGAGGACGGAGAATGAGCGAACGGAATAGAAGGCACCTCCTCGGCGTCGGCAACCTGACGCGGGCGGACGTCGAGCGGATCCTCGAGACCGCGCGGGGTCTCGAGCGGTCGCTGGACCGGGAGCTGAAGAAGCTCCCGACCCTGCGCGGCCGGCTCGTCGTCAATCTCTTCTACGAGTCGTCGACGCGGACCCTGTCGAGCTTCGAGCTCGCCGCGAAACGGCTCTCGGCCGACACGATGGTGCTGCGCGCATCCGGCTCGTCCGTCGACAAGGGCGAGTCGCTGCGCGACACGGCGCTCACGCTGGCCGCGTACGACCCGGACGTGATCGTGATCCGGCACCCGCATATCGGGGCGCCGCACCTGGTCGCGGGCGCGACGGCGGCGCACGTCGTCAACGCGGGGGACGGCAAGCACCAGCACCCGACGCAGGCGCTCCTCGACCTCTACACGATGCGCGAGGCCCTCGGCCGCCTCGACGGCCTCAGCGTCGCGATCGTCGGCGATGTCCTCCATTCGCGGGTCGCCCGCTCGCTCGTCGAGGCGCTCGTGCTGGTCGGCGCGGAGGCCGTCCTCGTCGCCCCGCCGACGCTCCTTCCCCGAGGAATCGAGGCCCTCGGCTGCTCGGTCAGCCACTCGATCGAGACGATCGCCGAGGCAGACGTCGTCTACGTCCTCCGCATGCAGGCCGAGCGCATGGAAGCGGCGTACGTGCCGTCGCTGCGCGAGTACACGGCGCTCTACGGCGTGACGCCGGGCCGCATTCGGCCGGGGCAGGTGATCATGCATCCCGGCCCGATGAACCGCGGGGTCGAGATCGACCCCCGAGTCGCGGACTCGGACGCGTCGCTCGTCACGACGCAGGTTCGCTCCGGCCTCGTCGTGCGCATGGCGGTGCTCTACGACCTGCTCACGGCGCCCGGGCTCGCCGTCGCCGCGCGGGTGCTGGAGGTCGCGTGATGCTCGCCTGCCGGAACGGACGTCGCGACTCGCTCACGATCCGCGCCCGCGCGATCGACCCCGGTTCGGGGCTCGAAGGGCCGGCGAAGGTGACGGTCGAGGACGGGATCGTGACGGCCGTCGAGAGCGTCGCGGCGGCGCCCGAGGGGCTCGTCCTCGCGCCGGCCTTCGTCGACCCGCACGTCCACCTCCGGACGCCGGGCCGTGAGGACGAGGAGACGATCGCCACGGGGACGGAGGCGGCGGCGGCGGGCGGCTACTGCGCGATCGTCGCGATGCCGAACACCGACCCCGTCGTCGACACCGCTGCCGTGCTGCAGTCGCTCGTCGAGCGCGCGCACGAGGAGGCAGTCGTCCCCACGGGCTTCACCGCCGCGATCTCGAAGGGGCAGCAGGGGCAGGAGCTGACCGAGATGGCGGAGCTCGCAGCGGCTGGCGCCCTCGCGTTCACGGACGACGGCCGGCCCGTCGCGTCGGCCGGGCTCATGCGCCGCGCCCTCGCGTACAGCGCCGTCGCCGACCGGCCGCTCGCCTTGCACTGCGAGGAGCAGAGCCTCTCGCGGGGCGGCCAGATGCACGAGGGGCGCATCTCGGCCGAGCTCGGCCTCGCCGGCTGGCCGTCGATCGCGGAGAGCCTGATGGTCGAGCGCGACCTCGCGCTCGCCGCGTACGAGGGCCGCCCCGTGCATCTGCAGCACCTCTCCGCACGCGAGTCCGTCGACGCCGTGCGGCGCGCGCGCGTCGGCGGCGTTCGCGTCAGCGCCGAGGCCACCCCGCACCACCTCTGCACGACCGACGACGTCATCCGTACGCTCGACTCCAACGTGAAGATGAATCCGCCGCTCCGCACCGAGGACGACCGCAGCGCGCTCGTCGAGGGCCTCCTCGACGGGACGATCGACTGCGTTGCGACCGACCACGCCCCGCACGCCAGGCACGAGAAGGACGCGCCCTTCGAGGAGGCGCCGTTCGGGGTGACCGGCCTCGAGACCGCGTTCGCGGCGCTGAACACGTTCCTCGTCCGAACGGGCGAGGTTCCGCTCGCGACCGTGCTCGCGCGGATGTCGGCCGGGCCGGCGCGGGCGCTCGACCTGCCTGTTCCGCGGATCGCCGTCGGCGAGCCCGCGAACCTCGTGCTCCTCGACCTCGACGCCGAGTGGACGGTGCGCGAGGACGGCTTCCGGTCGCGGTCGGCGAACTCCTGGCTCCTCGGCCGAACCGTGAGCGGGGCGGTCGTCAAAACGGTCGCCGCGGGCCGGGTGGTCTTCGCGGCATGAGCGCGCCGCCGGCCGGCTACCTGCTGCTCGAGGACGGGACCGTGTTCCCGGGCCGCTCCGTCGCGGCCGCGGGCGCGGCGTTCGGCGAGGTCGTCTTCACGACCGGAATGACCGGCTATCAGGAGACCGTCACGGACCCGAGCTACGCCGCGCAACTCGTGTGCTTCACCGCGCCGATGGTCGGCAACTACGGCGTCGCCGACACGCGGCTCGAGTCCGAGACGCCTCATGCGCGCGCCGTGCTGATGCGCCGCCTCGGCGGTGAGGACTGGGCGCTCTGGCTCGCCGAGCGGGGGATCGTCGCGCTCGACGAGATCGACACGCGCGGTCTGACGCTGCGCCTCCGCGAGGACGGCGCGATGCGCGGAATGGCCGTTGCGGACGACCGCACGCTCCCGCCCGCGGATGCGCTCGAGCAGGTGCGCGCCCAGCCGACGATGGAGGGCTCGGCGCTCGTCGCGAACGTCTCGACGCCGGCGCCGTACGTCGCCTCCGGCGAAGGCCGGGTCCGCGTCGCTGTCGTCGACTACGGGCTCAAGCGGTCGATCCTCCGCCGCCTCGCAGCCGCGGGCGCCGCCGTGACCGTCTACCCGCACGTCTGCGACCCCGACGAGCTCGCCTCGCACGACGGCGTGCTGCTCTCGAACGGCCCGGGCGACCCTGCGCCGCTCGTCGAGGAGACGCGGGTCGTCCGCGAGACGCTCGGGCGCGCGCCGATGCTCGGCATCTGCCTCGGACACCAGCTGATGGGGCTCGCGACCGACCACGAGACGACAAAGCTCCCGTTCGGCCACCGCGGCGCCAACCACCCGGTGCTCGACAAGCGCACGGGCCGGGTGCTCGTGACGAGCCAGAACCACGGGTTCGCGGTCGTCCCGACCGAGGGCACAGAGGAGACGCACGTCTCTCTCTACGACGGCACCGTCGAGGGGTTCTCGTTCCCGGAGCTCCGCGCGCAGTCGGTGCAGTTCCACCCCGAGGCGGGGCCGGGCCCCCACGACGCCTGGCCGATCCTCGAGCGTTGGGTCGAGGAGCTCGCGCATGCCGGCTAGGCGCGACCTCCGCTCGATCTGCGTGATCGGCTCGGGGCCGATCGTGATCGGGCAGGCGTGCGAGTTCGACTACGCCGGCTGCCAGGCGCTCAAGGTGCTGCGCGAGGACGGCTACCGCACGATCGTCGTCAACTCGAACCCGGCGACGATCATGACCGACCCCGGGTTCGCCGACCGCACCTACATCGAGCCGCTCGACCTCGAGTGTGTCGCCGACGTGCTCCGCCGCGAGAGGCCCGACGCGCTCCTCCCGACGCTCGGCGGCCAGACGGCGCTCAACCTCGCCGTCGAGCTGGAGACCGCGGGCGTGCTCGAGGAGCTCGGCGTCGAGCTGTTGGGCGCACGCGTCGACGTGATCCGGCGGGCCGAGGACCGGCAGCTGTTCCGCGACGCGGTGCAGAGCTGCGGCCTCCAGGTGCCCGAGTCGTGGATTGTCGAGTCGCTCGGCGACCTCGACGGCGCGCCGGTGCCGGCGGTCGTCCGGCCGGCATTCACGCTCGGGGGACACGGAGGCGGGTTCGCGGAGGACGCTGCCGCGCTTCGACGCCAGGTGGAGCGGGGCCTGGCGGAAAGCCCGATCGGCCAGGTGCTCGTCGAGCAGTCGATCCGCGGCTGGGACGAATTCGAGCTCGAGGTGATCCGCGACCGGGCCGACAACGTCGTGATCGTCTGCTCGATCGAGAACCTCGACCCGATGGGCGTGCACACGGGCGATTCCGTCACGGTCGCGCCGCAGATGACACTCTCCGACGAGGCGTACCAGGAGCTTCGCGACGCAGCGGCGGCGGTGATCCGAGCGGTCGGCGTCGAGACCGGCGGCTCGAACATCCAGTTCGCTCGCCACCGCGACACGGGCGAGCTCCGCGTGATCGAGATGAACCCGCGCGTCTCGCGTTCGTCCGCGCTCGCGTCGAAGGCGACCGGCTACCCGATCGCCAAGGTCGCCGCCAAGCTCGCCGTCGGGTACACGCTCGACGAGATCCCGAACGACCTCACGAAGACGACGCCGGCCAGCTTCGAGCCGACCCTCGACTACGTCGTCGTCAAGTTCCCGCGCTTCGCCTTCGAGAAGTTCCCCGGGGCCGACGTGACGCTCGGAACGCAGATGAAGTCGGTCGGCGAGGCGATGGGGATCGGCCGCACGTTCACGGAGGCGTTCCTCAAGGCGTTCGGCTCGCGGGAGCTCGAGCCAGGCTCGCGCACACCGTGGGCGACGATCGACGACCTGCCCGAAGGGCTCCACCCGTGGTTCGTCGGCCAGCTCGAGGCGGCGAAGCGGGAGCTGCGCACCGGCGACATCCGGCGCGCGAAGCGGGCGGGGTGGGGAGACGACTCGATCGGGGCCGCATGGGGAACCTCGGGCGAGGACGTGCGCCGGACGCGGTACGCGCGCGGGATCAAGCCGGCCTACCGCCGCGTCGACTCGTGCGGCGGCGAGGTCGAGGCGGCGTCGAACTACCTCTACTCGACCTGGGGCGAGGAGGACGAGGGCCCGCCGGCCGGGACGAAGCCGCGGGTCGTGATCCTCGGCTCGGGCCCCAACCGGATCGGGCAGGGAATCGAGTTCGACTACTGCTGCGTCCACGCAGTGCAGACGTTCCGCTCGCTCGGCTACGAGGCGGTGATGGTCAATTGCAACCCGGAGACGGTCTCGACGGACTACGACACCTCCGACCGTCTCTACTTCGAGCCGCTCTCGCCCGAGGAGGTGCTCGCCGTCCTCGACCGCGAGAAGCCCGTCGGCGTCGTCACGCAGTTCGGCGGCCAGACTCCGCTGCGGCTGGCGCGGCACATCGAGGCCGGCGGCTACCGCATCCTCGGCACGCCGCACGCGGCGATCGACCTCGCGGAGGACCGCGAGCGCTTCGGCGCGCTGGCGCGCGATCTCGGGATCCGTTGCCCGCCGTGGTCGACCGTCGAGGGGGTGGACGAGGCGCTCGCGGCAGCCCGCGAGATCGGCTATCCCGTCCTCGTGCGCCCGTCGTACGTGCTCGGCGGTCGCGCGATGCGGATCTGCGACGGCGAGGACGACCTCCGCGCCGCGATGGGCGCCGTCAGCGGGCCCGTCCTCATCGACCGCTTCGTCGAGAACGCGATCGAGATCGACGTCGACGCGCTGTGCGACGGCACTGACGTCTACATCGGCGCCGTCATGCAACACGTCGAGGAGGCGGGCGTCCACTCGGGCGACTCCTCCTGCGTCCTGCCCGCCCAGTCTCTGACGCTCGCGAACGCGCTCGAGGTCGAGCACGTCGTCCGGCGGCTCGGCCCCGCGCTCGGCGTCGTCGGTCTGCTCAACGTCCAGCTCGCGATCGCCGACTCGACCGTCTACGTCCTCGAGGCGAACCCACGCGCCTCGCGCACCGTCCCGTTCGCGAGCAAGGCGACCGGGGTCAACCTCGTCGAGGCCGCCTGCCGCCTCGCGCACGGCGACATGCTGGCCGAGCTGCAGCTCGAGCCGCCGCGGCCGGCCGAGGTGAGCGTGAAAGCGGCGGTGCTGCCGTTCGCCCGCTTCGCAGGCGCAGACCCGGTGCTCGGGCCCGAGATGCGCTCGACGGGCGAGGTGATGGCGACGGCGTCCGACCTTCCGACCGCCTTCGCGAAGGCAGAGCGAGCCGCCGGACGGCCGCTCCCGACCTCGGGGACGGCGTTCCTCTCGGTGCGGGACGCGGACAAGGCGAGCATCGCTCCGATCGCCGCCGCGCTCGCCGGCCTCGGGTTCGAGCTCGTCGCCACCGAGGGAACCGCGCGCACGCTCCGCGCAGCCGGGCTCGACGTCGACGAGGTGGGGAAGGTGGCCGAGGCACGCCTCGGCGACCCGACCGTCGTCGACCTCATCCGCGAGCACCGCTGCAACGTCGTCGTCAACACACCGCAGGGCTCGGGCGCCCGCGCGGACGGCTACCTGATCCGCGAGGCGGCGCTCGTCGCCCGCGTCCCGTGCATCACGACGGTCTCCGGTGCGGCTGCAGCCGTCCACGCGATCGCGAACGCCCGCGCGGAGGCGACGTTGTCGCTCCAGGAACGCATCGGCATCGGCGCATGACAACGATCGTGTCGACTCGACACAAGGTCGGTTGACGCGGTGCGCAGCGAACGGCTCACCGTGCGCGGCAACGAGGCGGTCGGCCCGTACAGGCTCGTTCGGCTCGGCCGTGGTGGCCTCGACCCGGGCACGCCGGGACAGTTCTTCATGCTCGAGGCGCCCGGGCGCGTGCTGCCGCGCCCGTTCTCTCTGTGCACCGCGCCGACGGGCGAGCTCGGGTTCCTCGTCGACCCCGTCGGCTACGGGACGACCGCGATCGCCGCCCTCTTGCCCGGGGACGCGATCAGGGTCACGGGCCCGCTCGGGCACGGCTTCGACCTCGCAGTGGCGCGGCCGCTCCTCGT
>JBKPNM010000209.1:0-4522 GCA_046732615.1 Actinomycetota bacterium
GCGCAGGGGCGCGAGCAGGCCGAGGCGACCCGAGTCCTCCTCGACGGCATCGAGCTCGACCGCGTGATCGCGAGCGGGCTCCCGCGGACGACGGAGACCGCGGCGCTCGTGGCCCCGGGCCACGAGGTCGAGACCTGGCCCGAGCTGCGCGAGATCGCCGGCGACCGCTTTGCGGCGATCCCTCCGGAAGAGCTCGAGGAGGCGTTCGTCCACGCCTTCCACGGGATCGTGCCGAACGACAAGCGCTTCCTCGGCGGGGAGACGATCGGCGAGCTGTTCGACCGGGTGCTGCCCGCGCTCGAGCGGCTCGTCGGGGACGACGTCTGGGACACGGCGCTAGTCGTCGCGCACGGCGCCGTGAACCGGGCAATCCTCTCGTACGCGCTGACCGGCGAGCGGCTGTTCCTCGGACGCTTCGAGCAGGCGCCCGGGTGTCTCAACGTGCTCGACGTCGACGAGTCCGACTGGGTCGTCCGCGCAGTGAACGTCGCCGCGACCGACCTCGTCCACCGCTCGACGCGGCTGACGCAGATGGAGCAGTACTGGGCCGAGTACCGGCCGGGCGGAACGCCCTGAGAGACGCCGAGGGGCGGGATCGCTCCCGCCCCTCGGAACACGGTGCGCAGCGCGGGGCTACGTCGCCTTGGCCGTGTCGCACTTCAGCTTCGACACGGGCTGGAACACGCCGTTCGTGAACTTGATGATCCGCTCGCACTGGATCGGGAGCTGATCCGACCCGCCAGTCTTCTGCCGGTTGCCGGGCAGGAGGAACCGGTTCGCCTCGCTCCAGTTGCGGAACGCCCTCATCAGCGCCGCCCGGGTCGGATTCTTCCCCGCCTTGTAGAGGAGCTGGACGAACGCCTCGGCGGCGGCGACGCCGTAGATGTTGAGGCCGTCCGTCACCCGACCGCCGGGGTAGTACTTGGCCATGACCTGCTTGTAGAGCTTCATCGCGGCGTCGTTGTCCCACGACGGGTTCGCCGGGTCCTTCAGGTACTGCACGGTGTAGGTGCGGTCAGGCAGGTCGCCTCCGCCCGAGCTCTTCGCGAGCGTGAGGAACGCGTCGGTCGCGGAGACCGATGTGGTGTAGATGACCGCGGGCGACCACCGCAGCGCATTCGCGATAGCGTACGACTGGATTGCGAACTTCGGCGTCGTGAAGATCACGAAGATCGACGCGCCGGACCCACGGAGCTTCGCGACCTGTGCGCGGACGTCGGCGGCGGTCACCTCGTGCGCCTCGGTGGCAACGATGTTGGACGCCTTGGCCCCGAGCCCCTTCCTGAGGCCCTCGAGGTTCTCCTTGCCGAAGTCGTCGTTCTGATAGAGGACGGCGATCTTCGCGTTCGGGCTGTTGTGGGCGATCGCCTGGCCGTAGATCCGCGACTCGTAGTCGTACGCGGGCTGCCAGCCGCCGGTCCACGGGTACGTCTTTGCGTCGCCGAACACGGACGCGCCCGTCGCGTTGAGGATCTGCGGCACCTTCTGCGCGTTGAGGTACGGCCTTATCCCCTCGTTCACCGCGGTGCCGAGCGACCCGACGACCGCGTACACCTTGTCCTCCTCGACGAGCTTCCGCGTGAGCTGCACCGAATTGGCGGGGTTGTAGCCGTCGTCGTAGTACTTGAAGACGATCTGCCGGCCGTAGACGCCGCGCTTGCCGTCCGGCCCCTTCCGCGAGTTGACGTACGAGAAGTACGCCTTCATCGCCGGGGCGATCGTCGCGTACAGCGACGCCGGGCCGGTGAGCGGGAAGGTTCCCCCGATCGTGACCGTCCGGGCGGTTACCCCTGTCTCCGACGCGGCCGAGGTGGCGCTCGACGCAGTGACGCCGAGCGCAGCGACGAGCGCCGCGGCCAAGAGCACGACCTTCCTCATGCCTACTCCTTTGGAGATGACCCGATGCGGGCGGAGCGTAACCCGCCGCAACACGTTTGCCAACAACTGAGACGGCCCGGCGGGACCGCGGTTAGGTCAGCCGAGGCCGATCTCGCCGGCGAGCCGCTCGGCCTCGTCGAGCTCCTCCGAGAGCGCCTCGATCCCGCTCGCCCAGATCTCGGGATCGGTGAGGTCGAGGCCGACGATCCGGGCCAGCTCCTCGGGCGGGCGCGAACCGCCCGCGCGGAGCAGCTCGAGGTACGGCTCGACCATCGCGTCGCCCTCCTGGAGGTAGCGGCGGTAGATCGCGAGGGAGAAGAGGTAGCCGTACGCGTACGCGTAGACGTAGCCGGGGCTGCCCGTGAAGTGGGGGATGTAGCTCCACCACGGCCCGTAGCCGTCCGTCGCGACGGAGTCCGCGAAGAGCGCATGCTGTGCGTCGAGCCACAGCTCGGCGATCCGCTCGGGCGCGAGCTCCCCCTGCTCTCGGCGCGCGGTGTGCACCGCGTCCTCGAAGCGGTTCATCGCGATCTGGCGGAACGTCGTCGCAATGGCGTCCTCGATCCGCCCGGTGAGCAGGTCGAGCCGGCGGCGCGGGTCGTCCTCGGCAGCGAGGAGGACGTCGAAGGTCAGGGCCTCGCCGAAGACCGAAGCGGTCTCCGCGGTCGTGAGCGGCGTCGAGGAGTTGAACAGCCCGAGCGGCTGCGCGAGGACGCCGTGGAGGCCGTGGCCGAGCTCGTGTGCGAGCGTGAGGATCGAGCGGCGGTCGCCCGTGTAGTTCATCAGCACGTACGGATGGACGCCCGGCACGGTCGTCGCGCAGAACGCGCCGGTCCGCTTGTCCGTCCGTACCGGCCCATCGATCCAGTTGTCGTCGAAGAAGCGCGAGACGATCTGGCCGGCATCGTCGGAGAACTCGCTGTACGCGTCCACGACGATGCGGCGCGCGTCGTCCCACGGCGTCTTGACGCTGTCGCTCGAGACGGGGGCGAAGCGGTCGTAGTGCGCGAGGCCGTCGAGCCCGAGCAGGCGCGCCTTGAGGCGGTAGTAGCGCTGCGCGACGTCGTAGCGGCTGGTCGTCGCCTCGACGAGCGCCTCGACGGCTTCGTCGGTGGTCTCGTTCGCGAGGTTGCGTGAGGAGATCCACGTCGGGTAGCCGCGCAGCCGGTCGTCGATCGACTTGTCGAGGAGGATCGTGTTGAAGACGAACGTGCGCGTGCGGAGCCCCGGGACGAGCGCCTCGGTTATCGCCTCGGCCGCTGTGCGGCGGGTGACGCGGTCGGCGTCGTACAGCTGCGCCATGGCGGTCTCGAGCGAGAGGTCGTCGCCGTCGAGCGAGACGCGCAGCGCACCGAGCTGCTCCTCGTAGAGCCGTGACCACGCGGAGACGCCCGAGACACCCTTCTCCGTGACGATCCGCTCCTCGGGCTCGGAGAGCAGGTACGGCCGGAACTTGCGCAGTGACCGGAGGTGGTGGCGCCAGTCGTCGAGGGCCGGGTCCGCGAGCAGCGCCTCGGCGACCTCGTCGGGGGCGGCGGCCCACTCGAGCGCGAAGAAGAGAAGCTGCGTCTCGAGCGCGGCGGCCTTCTCGCCGAGCCGCGCGACGAGCGCGCCGCGCGCGGGCTCCGCCATGTTCGTCGCGAAGACGAGATGGGCGAAGGTCAGCGGCCGGACGGCCGCGGACTCGATCCGCTCGTGCTCCGCGACCGCCGCGGCGAGCTCGGCTGCGTCGAGCTCCGTCACCTTGCCGTGGTAGCGCTCGCGGAAAGCGGCCGCGTCGGCCTCGGCCTGCGCCATCTCCTCGTCGATGCGCGGGTCGTCGATGCCCTCGAAGAGGTCGGAGAGGTCCCACGCAACCTCTTCCGCGCCGGTGATCTCGGTCGTCGCCATGCGCGGGAATCTAGCGATCGAGCCCTTCCGGCCGCGTGACCGGGGCACGGCAGGCGAAGCGCTCGCAGACGTAGACGGCCGCCTCTCCGTCGACGAGCCCCTTGCTCGCGAGAAGCGGCACGTCGTCGGAGGGGCCGACCGCGACGACGGTGTCGGGCGAGAACCCCGCGAGCGCCGCCCGCGCGACGTCTGCGCCGACGTCGCCGACGATCGCGATCTCCCGCGGCGGCGCGAGGTGCAGCGCGAGGGCGCAGAGCGCCCACGAGAAGCCCCGCGGGACGCGCTCCATCGGCGCGGCGAGCAGCCGCAGGACGCCCTCCGCCCGCGCGACCAGGGCATCGTCGCCCCAGATGCGGCCGAGCCGCAGGAGCACCGACGCGAGCATCGAGTTCCCGGAGGGGATCGGGTCGTCGTCGAGGTCCTTCGTGCGCGCCGCGAGCGCCTCGCCGTCGCGCGGCGCGAGGTAGAACCCGCCGCGCTCGTCGTCGGCGAACAGGTCGATCGCGACGTGCGCGATGCGCCGCGCCTCGAGCAGCCAGCTGACGTCTCCCGTGGCGACGTGCAGCTCGAGCAGGCCGTGAGCGACGTTCGCGTGGTCGTCGAGGAAGCCGCTGCCGCTGACACGCCCGTCGCGGACGCTGCGCAGGACGCGGCCGTCCTCGCCGCGGAGCGGGCCCAGGAGGAAGACGCCGAGCGCGACCGCCGCGTCAAGCCAGTCCGCCCGCTCGAGCCGCCTCGCCGCCTCGGCGAGCGC
>JBKPNM010000210.1:0-13189 GCA_046732615.1 Actinomycetota bacterium
GCGACGTGCAGCCCCGTGCGCGGGGCGTCGTGAGCGAGCTTGAGGACGACGGTGTTGCCGTGGATCAGCGCCGGCGCCAGCTTCCACACGGGGATCGCGATCGGGAAGTTCCACGGGGTGATGAGGCCGACGACCCCGAGCGGCCGCCGCACCGTGTAGAGGCGCTGGAGCGGCACCGAGGCCGCGTAGACGTCGCCGATGGGGCGCCACGCCTCGCCGGCCGCGAAGCGCAGGATCGTCGCGGCGCGCGCGGTCTCCATCCGGGCCTCGCGGAGCGGCTTGCCCATCTCGGCCGTCATGTCCTGCGCGATCGGCTCCATCCGCGCCTCGATCGCGTCGGCGGCCCGGTGGAAGATCGCCGCGCGCGCGGGCGCCGGGAGCGCGGCCCACGCCGGGAAGGCCGACGCCGCTGCGGCGACGGCTGCGTGGACGTCGGCGACGCCGGACGCCTGGAAGACGCCCGTCACCTCGGACGGCCGCCACGGGTCGTGCTTCTCGTACGTCTCGCCCGAGTCGGCCTCGCGCCACTCGCCGCCGACGAAGTTGCGGGCAGGGGTTCGGATCAAAGTCTCTGTCATCGCGACTCCTTACAGAAGGCTCGTCGCGAGCGCGACGGGATTGACGAGCGTGCCGACCTCCGGGACGTGGATCTCGACCCAATTACCCGGAACGAGGCTGAACGAGTCGGGCGGCACGAGCCCAGTCCCCGTGAGGAGGACGGAGCCGGGCGGCACGGGGTTCTCCTTGACGAGCCATGCCGTCAGCTCCTCGAAGGTCCGCACCATCTGGGTCGTCGACGTCTTGTCCTCGTAGAGGACCTCGCCCTCCTCGTCGGAGATCCGCATGATGATCTGGAAGCCTTGCGGCTCGCGAGGAGGGATGTAGAGCGCCGGGCCGATCGCGCAGGCGGCGGCGTACACCTTCGCCTGGCTGAGGTAGAGCGGGTTCGTGCCCTCGATCTCCCGCGAGGACACGTCGTTGCCGATCGTGTAGGCGAGGATCCGGCCGCGCTCACCGACGACGAGCCCGATCTCCGGCTCGGGCACGTTCCATGTCGAGTCGCCCCGGATGCCGATCGGCTCGCCCGGGCCGACCGTGCGCCTGCAGGCGGCGTCCTTCAGGAAGAGCTCTGGCCGGTGCGCCTCGTAGACGAGGTCGTAGACGTCCTTGACGGCGCTCTCCTCCATCCGGGCGTCCCGGCTGCGCTCGTACGTGACCCCCGCGCACCACACCTCGGGCGGGTCGAGCGGCGCGATCAGCGTGCGCCCGTCACCGAGCTCCAGGCTGTAGGGATCGACGGGCGTCACTGCGCCGCCTTCCGGCGAGAACATCTCGCCGCGCAGGAACGGCATCGGGTCCTCGATCCCGCTGAGCTTGCGGAAGTGGCCCTCGTTGTCCACCTCGACGCCCACCGACACGCGCCCGGCGCCGTCGACCCAGCGAACGATGCGGCGCATCAGTACACCGCCCGGCCGCCGGAGATGTCGTACGTCGCGCCCGTCGAGAACGAGCACTCCTCGCTCGCGAGCCAGCAGGCGAGCGTCGCGACCTCGTCCGCCGTGCCCATCCGCCCCATCGGGATCCGCTCGACCATGTAGTCGATGTGCGACTGCGCGAGACCGTCGAGGATCGGCGTCTCGATCACCGCGGGGGCGATGCAGTTCACGACGACGCCGGTGCGTGCGACGTCCTTGCCGATCGCCTTCGTCATCGCGATCACCGCGGCCTTGGCGGCGGAGTAGGCGGCCGCCATCGGGTTTCCCTCCTTGCCGGCGATCGAGGCCACGTTCACGATCCTCCCGTATCCGCGCTCGATCATGCCGGGGAGCGCGGCGCGGTTGCAGAAGAAGACGCCGTCGGCGTCGATCGCCATCACGCGGCGCCATTCGGCGTCCGTGACGTCCACCGTCGAGATCGACGCTCCGGTGATTCCCGCGGAGCAGACGAGCACCTCGACGGGCCCGAGCTCCGACGACGCACGGGCGACGGCCGCCTCGACCTGCTGCGAGTCGGAGACGTCGCCCTGGAGCGGCAGCGCCCCCTCGGGCGCCTCTCCGCCGAGATCGAGGGACGCGACCTTGGCCCCCTCGGCGAGCAGGCGCCGCACCGTTGCCGCGCCGATGCCGCTCGATCCGCCCGTGACGAGCGCGACGCGGCCGGCGAATCGTTCATCGTTCCTCCGCGCCACCCCGGCTAGCCTAACCTCTGGGCGTGGGATTCGATCCCGTCACCGACTACCCGCTCGGCACGCGCCGACCCGACCTCGTGACGACGCCCTCGGGGCTTCCGTTCGACGGCGTCACGCTCGCCGCCGCTCGCGACGGCCGGCTGGCGGCAAACGACACGCGCGCCACCCCGGCGACCCTCGCCCTCCAGGCCGACGTCGCGCGGGCCGCCGGCCGTGCGCAGCTCGCCGACGGCCTCGAGCGGGCCGCCGAGCTGACACGCGTTCCCGACGACGAGCTCCTCGCGGTGTACACCGCGTTGCGGCCCGGGCGGTCGTCGGCGGACGAGCTCGAGGGCTGGGCCGCGCGGCTCGACGAGCTCGGCGCGCCGTTGAACGCGGCGCTCGTCCGCGAGGCGGCGGCCGCGTACGCTGCGCGAGGGCTCGCGGCGGATGGCTGACGAGCGCCGCAGCAGGCGCTTTCTCGCGCGCGAGGCGACGGAGCTCCGCCGGGAGACGCTCGTCGAGCCGTGGCCCGAGCTCGGCCTCGTCGCGGCCGACGGTCCGGCCGACCCGGAGCCGGAGCTCGTCGTGCGAGACGGCGTCGTCGTGCGCTTCGACGGGAAGGACGCCGCGGAGCTCGACGTGATCGACCGCTTCCTCGTCGCGCACGGGCTCGACCTCGAGGTGGCGGAGGAGGCGATGGCGCTCCCCGACGAGCGGCTCGCCCGGATGCTCGTCGACGTCGACGTGCCGCGGAACGAGCTCGTCCGCCTCGCCCGGGGCCTGACGCCCGCGAAGCTCGCGCGGGTCGCCGGACTGCTCGACCCCGTCGAGCTGATGCTGGCGCTCAAGAAGCTGCGCGCGCGCCGCGACCCGGGGAACCAGGCGCACGTGACGAACCTCAAGGAGAGCCCCGCCCTGCTCGCGGCGGACGCGGCCGAGGCCGCACGCCGCGGCTTCGACGAGCTCGAGACGACGGTCGGCGTCGCCCGGTACGCGCCGCTCAACGCGCTCGCCCTGCTCGTCGGCTCGCAGGTCGGGCGCCCCGGGGTGATGACCCAGTGCGCCGTCGAGGAGCGCCGGAACCTCGAGCTCGCGATCCGCGGTCTGGTGACGTACGCGGAGACGCTGTCGGTCTACGGCACCGAGGCGGTCTTCGCCGACGGCGACGACACGCCGTGGTCGAAGGCGTTCCTCGCCTCGGCGTACGCGTCGCGTGGCGTCAAGGTGCGCTTCACGTCCGGCACGGGCTCCGAGGCGCTGATGGGCCACGCCGCCGGGCTCTCGATGCTCTATCTCGAGGCGCGCTGTGTCTCCGTCGTGCGGGCGGCGGGCGCGCAGGGCGTGCAGAACGGCTCGATCTCGTGCGTCGCGCTCGTGCTCTCGGTGCCGGGCGGGACGCGGGCGATCCTCGCGGAGAACGTCCTCGCGGCCTGGCTCGACCTCGAGGTCGCCTCGGGGAACGACGCGATCGCCTCGCATTCGCCGATCCGGAAGACGGCGAAGCTGATGGGCCAGTTCCTCCCGGGGACGGACTTCGTGACGTCGGGCTACTCGATCATGCCGCGGCGCGACAACACGTTCGGCGGCGGCAACTACGACGCGGACGACATCGACGAGTGGCTGACGATCCAGCGCGACTGGCAGGTGGACGGGGGCATCGAGCCGGTGGCCGAGGAGGAGGCGCTCCGCGTGCGCGAGCGCGGCGCCCGCGCGGTGCAGGCGGTCTTCGCCGAGCTCGGTCTGCCCGACGTGTCCGAGGCCGAAGTGGAGGCGGCGACGCTCGGCCACGGCAGCCCCGAGATGCCCGACCGCGACCGCGCCGCCGACGTCGAGGCCGCCGACGACCTCCTCGCCCGCGGCGTCTCCGCGCTCG
Source organism: Actinomycetota bacterium (assembly GCA_046732615.1). Taxonomy (GTDB): domain Bacteria; phylum Actinomycetota; class Thermoleophilia; order Gaiellales; family Gaiellaceae; genus Gaiella. The sequence continues at coordinate 4,044 of JBKPNM010000210.1, forward strand.
ACGTCGCGCTCGCGCTCGACCGCCGCGGCTACGAGGACGTCGCGGAGGCCGTCGTCGGGATGCTCCGGCAGCGGGTCGCGGCGGACTACCTGCAGACGTCCGCGGTGATCGAGCCGGACGGGCTCGTCCGCTCGGCGGTCAACGACCCGAACCTGTATCTCGGCCCCGGCACCGGCTATCGGCTCGAAGGCGCGCGCTGGGAGCTCCTGCAGGCGCTGCCGCACGTCGTCGACCCGAGGCGGCTCGGAGCGGCGACCGGCTTTGCGGCGCCCATCGTCGAGGAGGTCGGCGCCGCAGTCCCGGGCGACGACGCGGGGGAGGTCGTCGTGGCCGTCGGGCCGGCGTTCGCCGACGGACTGCGGGAGACCATCGCGGGGCTGCCGCACGCGGACGTGCTCGCCGCGGTCGTCGCCGGGGTGGAGGAGGCCGGCGCCGCGGCCCGCCTCGTCCGCGTGCGTCGGGCGGCGGACGTCGCCTTCATCGGCCACGACGGAGCCCTTCTGTCCGGCTCGGGAGTCGCGCTCGGGCTCCAGTCGAAGGGGACGGCCGTGATCCACCGCGCCGACCTGCAGCCGCTCGACAACCTCGAGCTCTTCGGGATGAGCCCGCTCTACACGCTCGAGAGCTACCGCGCGATGGGCCGCAACGCGGCCGGCTACGCGCTCGGCCGGCGCGTCGGGCCCGTGCCGACGGAGCTCGACAACTTCGCCCGGGCGAAGCTCATCGTGCGGACGACGCTGCTCCACGCGCAGGAGGCGCGGGCCGCCGTTCCCGGCGCGGCGCCCGTCGAGCTCGCGCTCGTGGCTCGCGCGAACGCGGAGGTTCAGCCCACGGCCGTGCCGAACAGCGCGCCGACCGCGTAGGTCACGACGAATGCGGCCGCGCCGAACGCGAGCTGCCGCGAGCCGGACACGAGCACGCTCCGCCCGGTGAGGAGCGTGATCGCGGCGCCGATGCCGAAGAGGCCGAGCGCGGACACCAAGAGCGCGACGCCGACCGCCGGGTTGCCCGACAGGAATGCGAACGGGACGATCGGGAGGATCGCGCCGAGCACGAACAGGACGAACGACGCGCCCGCGGCCACCCACGGGGAGCCGCCGAGCTCCTCCGGGTCGATCCCGAGCTCCTCCCGAGCGTGCGTGTCGAGCGCAGTGGTCGGGTCGGCCGACAGCCGCTCCGCGACCTGCCGTGCCTCGCGGGGATGGAGACCCTTCTGCTCGAAGACGAGCGCGAGCTCGGCCTGCTCCTCTGCCGCGCTCGCCACGAGGTGCTGCTGCTCGATCTGGAGCTCGTGCGCGCTCAGCTCGCGGCTCGACTGGACGGAGACCCATTCGCCCATCGCCATCGAGCACGCGCCCGCGATCAGGCCGGCGACGCCGGTGATGAGGATGTCCTTCGAGGCGACGCCGGCGCCCGCGACGCCCATGACGAGGCTCGCGTTCGACACGAGCCCGTCGTTCACGCCGAGCACGGCTGCACGGAGGGCGTTGCCACCGGCGGCGCGGCCGCGCTGGAGCCGCGCGAGCGCCCGCCCGATCGGCTCGCCGCGCGTGTCACCGATGAGCGCCGCGAGCGCGCGGGCGTGGCGCTCCTCGTCGCGGGCGAACTCGCCCGACTCGTCGAGGTACGCCTCGGTCGACAGCTTCTCCCGCTCGCGCATGATCGGGGCGACGACGGTGTCGCCGAAGTCGCCGGCGAGCTTCGACAGGACGCGGGCCCGCTGGCCGGGGCGCGACGGGCCGGGATCGATGCCCGCCTCGCGGAGGCGCCGCTCCCAGTGCGCGGCATGGCGCCGCTCGTCGTCGGCGAGGCCGACGAAGACACTCGCGCGCTCGGGATCGTCCTCGGACGACGCGAGCGCGCGGTAGATCGCCTCGGCGTCGAGCTCCTCCTGCCGGCTCGCGCGCCAGCGCTCGATCGTCGCACGATCGCTCACGACGTCGCTCATGCGCCTCGCACGTTAGTGCTCGCGCAACCCGGCGGCGCGCTGCTCGGCGGCGAGCCGCTCCTCCGCCTCCGCCTCCTCGCGGAAGAGCCGGACGAGGAGCCAGACGACCGCCGCGAAGAAGACGAGCGCCTGCTCGGTGGACATCAGGATCCCGCCCAGATTCTGGTCCTGCTCGGCAGTGATGCCCCAGAGCCGCTCGGGGCGCGACTCGTAGTAGTCGTACACCGGCGGGGAGAACGTGAGCGCGAGGCCGAGGAAGGCGGAGAAGACGAAGGCGGCGAGGACGTAGCCGATGCGGGCGAGCGTCGAGACGGCGCGCGGCACGTCGACGAGCACGGGCCACCAGAAGAGCAGGCCGATCGCGATCAGGAACGCGTGCTCGAGGCCGAGCAGCGCCGGGTTGCGCACAGCGGCGTCGTACACGGCCCCGAGATGGACGACGTACCAGCCGACGAGCCACGTCGGGAGCGCCACCTGCGGCCGCGTCAGCCATGCGAACCAGCCGCCGCCGCGTACGGCGACGGCGCTTCGCATCGCGGGCGTCAGGGCGATGAGGAGCAGGGGCGGCGCCCAGTCCGAGATCATCACGTTCTGGAGCAGGTGGAAGAGCACGAGGTACTCGATCGCGATCGTCCCGAGCGGCGAGTTGAGCGCGACGACGATGAGGCCGATCCCCGCGCCGAAGCACCAGGCTCTCCACGCCGGCCCCGGCTCGCTGCGCCAGGCGCGGACGTAGAGCACGACGGCGACCGCCGCCGCGACGACGAACACGGGCTCGAACGTGAACGACCACGGCGACGGCATCAGACCGGCTCGGGCGATGCCGCGGGCACCGCGCGCGTCCTGCGGGCTGCGAGCACGAGCACCACGAGCGCGACGCCGAGCGTGACGAGCTGCTCGACCATCATCACGACGCCCGCGAGCTTCTGGTCGGCCAGCGCGGAGAGCCCGAAGAGCCGCTCGGGCTGTTCCGCGTACACGTCGTAGTACGGATGGAACGAGAACACGAAGACGTACGCGAGGAGCTGGCCCATCCACAGCATCACGACCGCGAGGCCGATGCGCTGCCCGAGCGTGAGGCGGCCGTGGCCCGCCGGGTCGATCAGCAAGGTCCAGACGAGCGCGCCGACGAGGACGAACGACAGGTGCTCGACGCGGTGGAGCAGCGGGTGGCGGAGCGCGGCGTCGTAGAGGAACGGGAGGTGCCACGCCACCAGCACGGCGAGCCAGAGAGGGACGGCGACGCGCGGCCGGAGCAGGAAGGAGAGCGACCGCCGCAGCCACTGCCGGCGGGCCAGCGCCGCGAGCAGGTCCTGCGGGAGGAAGAACATCGAGAGCGGACCGCGGACGGCGAGGAGCGCCAGCGCGACGCCGAGGTCGGCGATGAGGACGTGCTGCAGCATGTGCGCCGACTGGAGGTACTCCTCGGCGATCGCATCGAGGGGTGAGACGATCCCGAGCACGACGATCGCGACGCCGGCGAGGAAGATCGGCCACCGCGTCCACGGCGCGAGCTCCGGCCGCCTCGCGTGGAGCCGCCGCCAGCCCTGCGCGAAGAACGCGATTACGACCGCCGCGGCGACGAGGACGAGCGGGTCGAACGACCATGCCTTCCAGAGGTCCTCGGTCGCGGTCGCCGCCAGCGGGCTCACGACCTCCTACGGTAGCCCTCCGCCGCGCTAGCGATCCACGTGCAGGCTGCCCTCGAGGTCGCCGAGCACGAGGTCGCGCTCGCGGTCCGGGATGTGGTCGAGCGGAACGGGCCCGAGCGCCTCGACGAACGTGACGCCGTCGGCCGAGTGGAGCTCGTGCTCGACGCCACGGTTCACGACGCAGACATCGCCCGCGCGCAGCTCGCGCGTCGCGTCGCCGATCGTCATCGTCACCGAGCCGTCGAGAATGAGCATCACCTGCTCGGTGTGCTCGTGACTGTGCCGCGCGACGGTCGTCCCGGGCGCGTAGGTCACGTGGCCGAGGAACACCTGGTCGCCCGCCACGGCCTTGAGCCCCACGCCCGGGAAGAGGGCGTGGGGCTCGCGTCCGGTGAACGTCTCGAACGGCGTCTCCGCCACTACGCAGGCACCTCGAAGGCGATGCCGCCCTGCGAGACCGCGTTCACCGAGAGCTCGGCGTCGAACACGACCTTCTTGCCTTCGCGGGCGGGCTCGGCCTTCGCGGCGAGGGCGCGGAGCACCTTCTCGGGCGTGATCGGCAGCTCCGTCACCCATGCGCCGACCGCGTCGTAGACCGCGGCAGCGATCGCGGGCGGCTGCGCGTTGTTCGCCATCTCGCCGATCCCCTTCGCGCCGTACGGCCCGTCCGAGGAGGGGTTCTCGATGATGATCGTGTCGATCTTCGGCAGGTCCTCGAAGCCGGGCGCGAGGTACGAGCCGAACTGCCCGCCGCGGTGCTCTGCCGAGGGGTAGTACGGGTAACAGTTCTCGAGCACGCCGAGCCCGAGGCCCTGGATCGCGCCGCCCTCGATCTGGCCCTCGACGAGCGTCGGGTTGATCGCCCGGCCGACGTCGTAGACCTGGACGAGGCGTGTGACCCGGACGACGCCGGTCTCGTCGTCGACCTCGACCTCGGCAGCGCACGCGGCATACGAGATCGCGGAGTGCGGCGGCAGGTCGACCTGGCCCGTCTCCGGGTCGACGATCGAGGCGTAGTCCTTCAGCTGCGCCCCCGTGCCGGTGATCAGCTCGCCGTACGTCCACGTCGCCGCCGCGGCGACGTCGGGCACCGCGATCTTCTTCTGCGGGGCGCCCTTTGCGAGCACCTCCCCGTCGACGATCTCGAGGTCAGAGGGGTCGATCTCGAGCTCCTTGCCGGCGATGTCGAGGATCCGCTCCTTCACGCGCTCGGCGGCCTTCTCGACGGCCTTCCCGGCAACGAACGTCGCGCGCGAGGCGAACGTGCCGGTGCAGACCGGCGACGAGTCGGTGTTCGAGTTGTCGTACGTGATCCAGTCGTACGGGACGCCGATCGTCTCGGCGACGATCTGGGACTGGATCGTCTTCGAGCCGTTGCCGATGTCGGACGTCCCGGCGAAGACGTCGACCCGCCCGTCGGGCTTGACCTTGATCCACGCCTGCGACGGGTCGCCGTTCTGGTTCATCCCCGTCGGGTACTCGATCGCCGCGATCCCGCGGCCGGTGTGCTTGGCCATGGTCGGTCTCCTAGTGCCAGTCGTTCGCGCCTGGGGTGCGAGAGCCAAGCCAGGCTAGGACGCAGGGAGCCTCCATGCATGACTGCATGGAGGCGACTGAGGACGACGCATGGCGGCCCGCTCTCGCACGCCAGGCGCCACCGAACGGTGCTCGGAGCCCGACCACTAGTGCTCCTCCGGGTTCGCCATCTGGCCGACGAGGTGCTCCGGGAGGAGGTCGCCCTCGCGCGCGTCGCGGGTCATCGCCGCGTACTCGGGCGCGAGCTCGACCTCCATGCCGCCCGCGAGCGCCTTCACGACCGACACGGTCGACGGGTCGGTGTAGACGATGCGGTTCGGCGACGTGTCGCCGACGCGGTTCGCGTTCTTCAGCCGCACCTCGTACGGGTCGAGCCCGAGCACGTCGGCGATGCGGCTCAGATGCGTCTCCGTCGCGAACGAGACCGACGTGACGCCGAAGCCGCGCATCGCGGTCGTCGGCACGCGGTTCGTGAAGACGACGTAGCCGTCGAACGAGAGGTTCGGGATCGTGTACGCGCCGGTGTGGTGGAACGAATGCTTCGTCAGCCCGTAGGGCGAGAAGCGCGCGTAGGCACCGGAGTCGTGGAGGGTGAGCATCTTGCGGCCGAGGATCCATCCGTCCTTCGTCACCGCATCCGCGATCTCCATGTGCCACGGCGCCCGGGTGGACGAGCAGAGGAATTCCTCCTCGCGCGTCCAGCGCCACTTGACGGATCGGCCCGACTTCTGCGCGAGCAGTGCGCACATCGTCTCGCTCGCCGTATCGACCTTGCCGCCGAAGCCGCCGCCGACCGTGCCGCCGACGACCTTCAGCTTGTTGAGCGGCACCTGCAGGTGCGCGGCGACGACGCCCATCGAGAAGTAGAGCGCCTGCGTGCAGGAGTAGATCGTGAGCCGCCCGCTCGCCTCGGGCACCGCGAGCGCAACCTGCGTCTCGAGCGGCACGTGCTCGATCGCCGCCGGCCGGTAGACACCCTGGACGATGGTGTCGGCCTGCTCGAATGCGTCCTCGACCGATCCCTTGCGGATCTGCCGGCGGTCCATCTCGCCCTCGAAGTGCGGGTACCAGTTGCCCCACTGGTGGACCTTGGGGGCGTCGGCGTCGAACGCCTTGCGGATGTCGAAGAGCGGCGTCCGCTCCTCGTAGTCGATCTCGATCGCGTCGACGGCCGCCATCGCGGTCTCCTCGTCCTCCGCAGCCACGACGGCGATCGGCTGGCCCTTGTAGCGCACCTCGTCCTTCGCGAGCAGCGGCTCGTCCGCGGGGATGCCCAACGCGGAGAGGTGCCCGTACTCGAGCAGCGGGACGTCGGCGTGGGTGATGACCGCGTGAACGCCGGGCAGCGCCTCGGCCTTCGACGCGTCGAACGACCTGATCGCCGCGCTGTGCAGCGGCGAGCGGAGCGCCTTCGCCCAGAGCATGCGCGGGACGCGGACGTCGTCGACGTACGTCGTGCGGCCCGTGACGTGCTCGATGCCGTCGTAGCGGGGGAGCCGTGCGCCGACCGCCTTCATGCCTCACCTCCCAGGTTCGTCATCCCGGCGCTCGCGGCGGTGACGCTCAGGTCGAACGAGTCTCCCCGCGCGGCGGCGGCCACGGCGTCGATGATCTTCACGTAGCCCGTGCAGCGGCAGACGTGCCCGGCGAGCGCCTCCTGGATCGCCTCGCGGTCGTCGGTGCCGCCGCGCTGCAGGTACGCGTCGGCGGCGAGCATCATCCCGGAGGTGCAGAAGCCGCACTGGGCGGCGTAGTGGTGGGTGAACGCCTGCTGGAGCGCCGACAGCGACTCGGGCGCCCCGAGCCCCTCGACCGTCGTCACCTCGGCGCCGTCGATCGCGCCGACCGCCGTGAGGCACGCGCGCTGCGGTTCGCCGTCGACGAGGACGGTGCAGGCGCCGCAGCCGCCCTGCTCGCACCCCGCCTTCGGGCTGGTGACGCCGAGCTCCTCGCGGAGCACGTCGAGGAGCGTCGTCAGCGGTGCGCTCTCGACGTCGCGGGCGACGCCGTTGACCGTGAGGTTCATGCAGCCTCCTGGAGCTCGGCGAGGACACGGCGGACGAGGACGGGAAGCGTCTGCTCGCGGTACCACGCCGAGGCAAGCGCGTCGTCGCCGAGCGTGACGTCGCCGACGGCGGCCGCGCCCGCTTTCTGCGGGTCGTCCGTGGCCCGTTCGGCGCCCGTCAGCCGCGTGCCGTAGCCCGCGACCCCGGTCGCCGCGAGGCGCGTCTCGCCGCCCGCCGTCCGGGCGCCCGTGACGGCGAGCACCGTGTACTCGTGCGTGTGCGGATAGTCGATCGCGGCGAACGCCGACGTCGCGGGCTTCTCGAAGGTGACGTCGAGGAGCAGCCTTCCGCTCCGCCGGGCTAGGAACTCGGAGAGCGGCTCGGTCGCCTCGCCGCCGGAACCGGTCGAGCGGGCCTGCGCGTCGAGCGCGAGCAGCGGCCCCTGGAGGTCGCCGCGCGGCGCGTCGTGACCCTCGCCGGCGCAGAGGTTGCCGCCGACCGTTCCCTGCTGCCGGATCTCGTAGTCGGCGACGTTGAGCGCGCACTGCGCAAGCGCCTTGACGTCGTCGGCGAGCTCCGCGAGCCGCGCAACCGGCAGCGCGGCGCCGATCGTGACGGTCGTCCCGTCCACGGCCAGGGTGTCGAGGCCCGCCCGGGCGAGCGCGACGACCTTCGTCGGCGACAGCCGCCCGTAGGTGAGCTCGGGCATGACGATTGTCCCGCCCCCGAGCACCGTGACGTCGCCTCCGTCTCCGAACTGCGCGATCGCGTCCTCGGCCGAGGTCGGAAACAGGACCTCAGTGGCTTGCGTCATGGGCCTTCCTTCGGTCGTTGGTCAGCGATGCCGAGTCTAGCTCCGTCATTCGAGAAGAATCGATTATCGGTTAGCCGTGCCGTTTACCCCTGCTGCTTGCCGGCGATGCCCCAGTGCCTGGGGTCGACGCCCTGGATGACGACCTGGATGTGCGCGGGGTCGGCCCCGCTCGTCTCGGCCAGCGCGGTCGTGAGCGCCTCGATCATCTTGGGGACCGATTCCTCGGTCACGCGCCGGTCGTACAGCTTCACCTCGATCAGCGGCATCCTTCCTCCTTCTTCGGGTCGAACCCGAGTCTCGCACGTGGCGGCCGGGCGACGGGGCGTCAGACGACGGGCGAGGCGACGGCCGCGAGGATCGCGTCCCGTCCGCCGTCGTCGAGGACACGCCGGGTCGCGGCACGGCCGGCCTCGACCGCGCGGTCGAGCGCTCCGAAGTCGCGGAGCGGGATGTCCTGGACATCCGGTGACAGGACGAGAAGCGCGAGGTCGCGGTTGCGCTCGGCCCGCTCGACGCTGCCTAGCACCGTGGCGCGCGAGAGCGTCTCCATGATCGACGGCAACGCGGGCTGCTGCTCGGCCGACGGCTCGAGACGTCGCACGACGTCCACGGCGACGATCGGGCCTTCGGCCGCGTTCGCCATGGCGTCGACGGGCAGGTTGTTGAGAACGCCGCCGTCCACGAGCAGCCGCCCGCTCCGCGGAAGCGGCGGTACGAGGCCCGGGATCGACATGCTCGCGCCGACGGCCTCGATCACGCTCCCCCGCCGATGGATCACGAGGCGGCTCGAGAGGAGGTCGGCGCTCACGGTGAAGAGCGGCTTCGCGAGCTCCTCGATCGTGAGCCCGCCGAACAGCCGGTCGAACATGCGTCCCGCCTTCCGCGAACGGATCAGCGCGACGCGCGGGATCGTGTAGTCGTTGAACGGCGAGCGGCGGACCAGCTCGTCGTCGCAACGGTCGCGGATGGTCTGCGGGCTCCATCCCGCGGCCGCCATCGCCGCGATGAGCGAGCCCATCGAGCAGCCGCCGTAGCGGTCGATCTCGATGCCGTCGTCCTCGAGCTCGGCAAGCGCACCGATGTGCGCGAACCCGCGCGCGCCGCCGCCGGAGAGGACGACGCCGAGGGCGCGGCCGACGAGCCGTCGGGCGAGCCGCCCGGCGCCGGGGTCGGTCGGCTCGGTCGAGGCG
>JBKPNM010000211.1:0-21099 GCA_046732615.1 Actinomycetota bacterium
GTGGTAGAGGCCGTCGAGCCCCTGGAGGAGATCCGGCGTGAGCGGGCGGGCGTCCTCGACGAGGAACTCCCATGCGATGCCGTCGACTTCGAGCGGCGACAGGTCGTAGGGCGAGAAGACGAAGGTGCCGTCGGGTCCACGGGTCGAGCGCTCGACGCCGACGAGGAAGCTTCCACTGATCCGGTCGTCAGGCATGCCGTATGATCGATTCTCGCAAACGACCGGCAGGAGCGTGGACATGACCCAGCGCGTCGTCGTCGGCGAGCTTCCCGTCGGGGGGTCCGAGCCGCTCATCTCCAGCGCGATCCGCTGGGGCGACCTCCTCTTCCTCTCGGGTCGTGCCCCGATCGACACGACGACGATGGAGGTCGTCTCCTCGGACTTCGGCGCGCAGGCGCGGAGCGTCATGGATCAGATCCTCGCTTCGCTGGCAGAGGCCGGCTCGGGGGTCGAGCACGTGCTCCGCGTGCAGTGCTATCTCCTCGACCCGGACCACTTCGGCGAGTGGAACGCAATCTGGGCGGCGTACTTCCCGGCGCCCCGTCCGGTGAGAACGACGATCGTCACCGGTTTCACCGTCCCGGGCATGCTGATCGAGGTCGAGGTCACCGCGGGCATTCCCTCGTGAAAGTCGTCGTCATCGGGGGCGGCATCTCCGGCCTTTGCTGCGCCTACTACCTGAGGTCGCACGACGCCGACGTGACGATCGTCGATCGCGCCCGCGTCGGCGCGCGCACAGCCTCGTCCTGGGGGAACGGGGGGTGGATCGCGCCTGCGCAGGCGGGCCCGCTGCCGGAGCCCGGGCTGACGATCTACGGCCTGCGTGCGCTCGTCCGCGCCGACTCCGCGCTCTACTTCCGCCCTGCCTACCTCCCGCACCTGACGCCCTGGCTCCTCCGGTTCTGGACGTACTGCAACCAGGAGGACTACGACCGTGGCACCGCGGCGCTGGCGGCACTCGGCAAGCCCTGCTTCGACCTCGTCGACGAGATGGTGGGCGACGGGATCCAGTTCGACCTCTGGAAGCTCGGCATGGTCTGCGCCACGGCCAAGGAGGAGGACGCGCGGAAGGTACTGCGCAGCCTCGAGGGGATGCGGAAGTTCGGGTACGTCCTGCCCGACGACGTGCTCGGCGAGGACGAGATCCACGAGCTGGAGCCCTCGCTCAACGATCGCGTCAAGGCGGGCTTCCATCTCGCAGACCAGTGGAACGTCAAGGCGGACACGCTCGTCGACGGGCTGGCGACGCGGCTGCGGGCGATGGGCGTCGAGTTCCTGGAGGGCGCGGAGGTGATCGAGTTCGACCGGACGGACACGACCGTCCGGTCGATCCGCACGGGGGCCGGCGACCTCGCCGCCGATCACGTCGTGCTCGCCGCCGGCTCGTGGACGACGCCCCTCGCCGCAAAGCTCGGGGTGAGGATCCCGATGGAGCCCGGAAAGGGCTACTCCTTCCTCCTCACGCCGAAGCAGATGCCGAAGCACGGCATCCTCTTTGCCGACATCCACGCCGGTGTGACGCCGCTCGGCGACCGGGTGCGGATCGGCGGCACGATGGAGTTCTCCGGCTACGACCTCGCAATCGACCAGCGACGCATCTCGAACCTGTTCGACCTCGCCCGCGGCTACATCGACCTCGAGCAGCCCGACTACGAGGAGCCGTGGGCGGGGCTCCGCCCGATGACGGTCGACGGGCTGCCGATCCTCGACTGGGCGCAGCCCTTCCGGAACGCGTACCTCGCGACCGGCTACTCGATGCTCGGGATGACCGTCTCGCCCCCGGCCGGGAAGGCGATGGCGAAGATGATCGTCACCGGGAAGCGACCCGAGATCTTCGAGCCCTTCCGGGTCGACCGCTTCCCACGCGCGCTCGTCCGGCGCCCGGGCCGCTGACCGTAGGGTTGCTCAGGCCCCTGCCGGGCCGAGGACGCGGCCGCCGTCGACCGCGAGGATCGTGCCTGTCACCCAGTCGGCGTCCCGGTCGGCCAGGTGCCCGATCCAGCGGGCGATCTCGTCGGGTTGGCCGACGCGTCCGAGCGGGACGAGTGTCCCGAGCTCTCGCAGCCTCGCCTCGGGATCGGCGGCTGCGAGGTGGATCTCGGTCGCGACCGGCCCCGGCCGCACGCAGACGACGCGAACGCGGTCGGGCGCGAGCTCTGCGGCCATGTTCATCGTCATGTGCTCGAGGGCGGCCTTCGTAAGGCCGTAGACGGTCTGCGCGCGCCTGTACATCACGGCGGCGGCAGAGGAGACGTTGACGACCACGGCGGCGGGCGACGAGCGGAGCGCGGGAAGCGCCGCCTGGACCAGGAAGTACGGGGCGCGCACGTTGACCGCGATGTGGTCGTCGAAGTCCTCGAGCGTGAATTCCTCGACGGGCTTCAGCTGGAAGCTCGCCGCGTTGTTGACGATCACATCGACGCGCCCCCGCTCGAGCAGCACGTCATCGACGATCGCGCGAGGTGCGTCCGGCTCCGCGAGGTTCGCCGCGACCGCGAACGCGCGCCCGCCGGCCTCGGCGATCTCCGTGGCGACTGACTCCAGCCGTTCGCGCCGCCTGCCGACGAGTACGACGTCGAGCCCTCGCTGCGCCAGGTGCCGGGCCGTGGACTCGCCGATGCCCGAGCCGGCTCCCGTGACGATGGCGACGCGGTCGTCCAAGCTGTACGACGATACTACGACTCGTGCGCGTGGCGATCATCGGTGCCGGTCTGATGGGAGCCCAGATCGGCTGCGAGTACGCGCTGGGCGGTCACGAGGTTCGCGTCCACTCCCGTGACGTCGGTGGCGCGCAGCAACGAGTCGCGGACGGGTTTGCGATGCTCGAGGCACACGGGCTCTCGACCGCAGACGCGGTGCGCGCCGCCGCGGGACGCGTCACGACCGCCGCCCACCCGGCCGACGCGGCGAGTGACGCGGATCTGCTCGTCGAGTCCCTGCCTGAGGAGCTCGAGGTCAAGGCGTCCGTGCTTCGGGAGGCGCTGGCCGCGGCGCCGCAGCCGGTCGTCGCGACGAACACGTCGTCCCTCTCGATCGCCGCGATCGGCGAGGCGATCGGTACACCCGAGCGCACCGTCGGGACGCACTACCTCAATCCGCCGCTGCTGATGCCGACGGTCGAGGTGATCGCGGGTGAGCACACAGCGCCTGAAACGGTGTCTTTCGTGCACGACACGCTCGTCGCGCTCGGCAAGCTGCCCGTCCTCGTGTGGCGCGACGTGCCGGGCTTCGTGTGGAACAGGCTGCAGTTCGCGCTCGTACGCGAGTGCGCGTGGCTCGTCGAGCACGGGGTGGCCAGCCCCGAAGACGTCGACACGGTGATGCGCGAGGGGCTCGCCCGCCGTTGGCGCCGAGTGGGGCCGCTGCGGGCGATCGCACTCGGCGGCGTCGACACCTGGAACCGCTCCGGGCGGAGGATCGTCCCCGACCTCTCGAACGCCCCCGAGCTGCCGGACCTCGCGGAGGTGGCGATCACCGACGGAGACCTCTCCGCGGACGCGGCAACTCGCGACGGCGCCCTCGCACGCGAGCTGCGCGAGGAGCGCGAGGAGCGCGCGATCGGAGCTTCCGGATGAGCGACCATCCGGCCGGGGTCGTCACCGACGTTCGTTGCCGCCTCTTCGAGGCGCCGACCGAGGGCGGCGGAGTTCGCTACGCAAACCCGCTCCGCGCGTGGGACGCGTCACGGGATGAGCGAGGCTTCGCGTTCCCCAAGTGGCTCGTCGTCGAGGTCGAGACCTCGACCGGGATCGTCGGCATCGGGGACGCCGCGCTCGCGGCCGACCTGATCCCGCCGATCGTCGAGACGCGACTCGCGCCGCTCGTCCGCGGCCGCGCCGTCGCCGAGATCCAGGAGACGTGGCAGCTGATGTACCGCGCGACGCTGGCCTGGGGCCGCAAGGGGCTCGGCATGGTCGCGATCAGCGCCGTCGACCTCGCGCTCTGGGACGCCGTCGGCAAGGCGCTCGGCGCGCCCGTGCACGATCTGCTCGGCGGCCGTCGCTCGGACACGATCCGTGTCTATGCGAGCCGTCTCTATGGCTCGGACTCGCTCGAGGACCTCGCTGCGGAGGCCCAGCGCTATGTCGACGACGGTTTCACCGCATTCAAGCAGCGGTTCCTGTGGGGACCGCCCGAGGGGCGCCGCGGAATGCGGGCAAACGTCGATCTCGTGCGAACGGTGCGCGAGGTGGTCGGCGACGACGCCGACCTCATGGCCGACGCGTACATGGGGTGGGACCTCGACTACGCGCGCGCCATGGTTCGGCTGCTCGAGCCGTACGACCTGCGCTGGCTCGAGGAGGCGCTGAGCCCCGACGACCTCGAGGGCTACGCGACTCTCACGCGCGAGAGCCCGATTCCGATCGCCCACGGAGAGCACGAGTTCACCATCGCGGGCTTCGGCGAAATCGTGCGCCGCGGCGCCGCGCGCGTGCTGCAGTTCGACACGAACCGGGTCGGCGGAATCACCCAGGCGGTGAAAGTCTGCGCGCTCGCGGAGGCGTTCGGGCTCGACGTCGTGCCCCACGCCGGCCAGGCGCACAACTACCACATCGTCGCCAGCCAGCCCGCGTGCCCGATGGCGGAGTACTTCCCGCCGCACGCGATCGAGGTCGGCAACGAGCTCCCGCACTGGCTCTTCGCCGGCGAGCCCCTGGCCGACGGCGGACGCGTCCGGCTCAACGGGAAGCCGGGCCTCGGGATCGACGTGCAGCCGCGGAGCCCGGTGCGCGAGATCACACGTTAGTCTCGCGCCACCCCGCCGCCCGCTGCAGGTAGTCCTCGCGCACGGGATCGAACACGTCGAGGACGACACACGGGCCGTACGACCAAGCCGCGTGCGGCGTCCCGCCTGCGATCCGGTACGCGTCGCCGGCACCGAGCAGGTGCTCCACCCCGTCGATCTCGAGAACGAGCTCGCCCTCGAGCACGTAGCCCAGCTGCTCGTGGGGGTGGTCGTGCACCGGAACGCGAGCGTTGGGCGCGAACTCGAGCAGATTGAGCATCGCGCCCTCTCCGAACAGCGGACGCATGGTCACGCCCGGCGCCAGCTCGTGCGGATTGGAGGCGCGAAGCCCGACGACCTCGCCGCGCTCAGGCGCCATGGCCGATCTCCGCGAGCATCGCCTCGTACTCCGCGTCGTCCATCACGAAGCTGTGCTCCTCCGAGGGGAAGACGCCGTCGCGGACCTCCTGCTGGAACTCGCGCAGGGCGCCGTCGATCGTCTCGCCGACGTTCACGTAGCGCTTCGCGAAGCGAGGGAGGAAGCGGTCGAAGAGGCCGACGAGGTCGTGGAGGACGAGGTTCTGGCCGTCGCAGCCGGGCCCTGCCCCGATCCCGATCGTGGGGATCTCGAGCCGCTCGGTGATGAGCGTGGCGACGCGGTCGGGGATCGCCTCGAGGACGACCGCGAAGCAGCCCGCCCGCTCGAGCGCATCGGCGTCGCGAACGAGCTGTGCCCCCGCCGCCGCGCTCTTGCCCTGCACGCGCCAGCCGCCGAGCTTCGAGATCAGCTGCGGCGTGAGGCCCATGTGCCCCATCACCGGGATCCCCGCGCGCACGACGGCGTCGATCATCGGCACGACGTCCTCGCCGCCCTCCATCTTCACGACGTCCGCGCCGCCCTCCTTCACCATCCGCATCGCGTTCGCCACCGCGTCGGCGGTGGACGCGTGGTACGCCCCGAGCGGAAGGTCGCCGACCAGGATCGACCGCTTCGCGCCTCGGCTGATCGCCTTCGCGTGGTGGATCATCTCGTCCATCGTCACCGGCACGGTTCCCGTGTAGCCGAGCGCGGTCATGCCGAGGGAGTCACCGATCAGGATGAAGTCGATTCCGGAACGGTCGACGAGTTGCGCCGTCGGGAAGTCGGTCGCCGTGACCTGGAAGATCTTCTCGCCCGCTGCGACCCTGGCCTGGACGTCGAAGATCGTGAGCTTCTTCGGTTCGTTTCCCATCGCCTCCCTTTCTCAGTCGTTCCCGGCCCAGCGTTCGCGGAGGCGCCCGAGCTTCGCCTGGAAGCCCGGACGCTCGACGACGCCGGGGTTGGCGACGTGACGGGGCACGTCGCCACGCAGCACTGCGAGGGCGTGCTCGCACGCACCGGAGCCGTTCAGAGCCACGAGCTCGTCAGTCCATGCGATCGCGTGTGGTGAAAGGACGACGTTCTCGAGACCGTGGAGCGGCGAGACCGCGGGCAGCGGCTCTTCCTCGAAGACGTCGAGCGCCGCGCCCGCGATGATCCCCTCGGCAAGTGCCCGGGCGAGCGCCGCCTCGTCGACGATCGGCCCTCGCGCCGTGTTGACGAGGTACGCCGTCGACTTCATCAGACCGAGCTCGGGCGGACCGATCAGGTGGCGCGTCTCGGGAATGAGCGGGCAGTTGACGCACACGAAGTCCGCTTCGCGCAGAAGCGTCTCGAGCTCGACCAGGTCGACGCCGAGCCGCGCAGCCTCCGCCTCCCCGACATACGGGTCGACGGCGAGGATCCGCGAGAAGCCGAGCGGCCGTACGAGCTCGACGAGCTCCGCGCCAATGTTCCCCACCCCGATCGTCCCGAGCACCTTGTCGCGCAACCCGAGGCCCGGCAGCTTCTCGTGCCACCGTCCCGTGCGCACCAGCCGGTCGCCCTCGAGCACGCGCTTCGCGAGCACGAGCAGGTACGTCAGGATCGCCTCCGCGACCGGCCGGCGGACGGCGTCGCGGGTGATCGAGACCAGCACGTCGCGCTCCGTGCAGGCGTCCAGGTCGATCATGTCGACGCCGACCCCCCAACGAGCGACCGTCGCCAACCGGTCGGCCCCGGCGAGCGTCTCGTGCGAGATCCGCTGCCAGAGCGTGACGACCGCGTCGCAGCCGTCCACGTCCGAGGGCATCAGCGCGGCGCGCGGCTCTCCGATCGTCGTCACCTCGAGACCGGGAACCGGCTCGAGCAGGTCGCGCACCGCGTCGGCGACCAGCGACGAGCCGTCCGCGGCGGAGAGGTCGCTGCCGACGCCGACGCGGTAGCGCGGGCTCACGCCGCGACGGTCACGCGGCCGCCTCCTCGAACGTCCAGCTCGACCCGTCGACGACGAGGGTCTGGCCCACGTCCGGCGCGACGGCCTGCCGGCGACCCGTGGTGTCGTGCTCGTGGACGAGCTCCAGGAAGCGGTCGACCTCGGCGTCCTTGGCGAGGTAGTGGCAGGCTACGGCGATCTCGAGACCGAGCATCTCGGCTGTTCGTGCCGCCTCGTCGGCATCCATCTCGCCGGTGAGGAACGTCGCCGGCCCGGGGATCAGGTGCGAGAGCTCGCGTGGGAGGGTGCAGCCGAGGAGCCCGACCGTCGGCCGGTACAGCTCTCCGATCAGCCGCATGTCGAAGATGCACGTGTCGCCGTAGTGGTAGATGCGTACGCCGGGCTCGGTCTCGACGATGAACGCGATCGGATTGCCGACGACCTGGCGGCCGTCGGACAGCGTCCCGGACGACCAGTGGTGGCACTCCACCGGCCTGACCCGAAGACCTGCGGCCTCGACGACGATCCCCCATGTGGTCGCCGAGACCTGGTCGGGCGGGACACCCGCGTCGATCAGCATCGCGCGCACCGCGGCGTCACAGACGACCGGTGCGCCGGTGCGCTTCGCGATCGAGGCCGAGTCGCCGTAGTGGTCGAAGGCCGCGTGGCTGACGAGGATGACGTCGGGCGTCTCGAGGTCGTCGGGCGCGCAGGGCGCCAGCGGGTTTTGCGAGAGGAACGGGTCGATCAGGATGCGGTGCGTCGGGCCGACGATCTCGAAGCTCGCCGCGCCGTGGTAGGTGAGCCGCGTGCTCATTCGAGCCCTCGCAGAAACTCCCAGCCCTTGACGAGTTGTACGAAAGCCCTGTTCAGCGGCACCTCGACGCCGTGCTCGTCGGCGGCGCGAACGACCGCGCCGTTGATCACGTCGATCTCGGTCTTCCGCCCCGCCTCGAAGTCCTGGAGCATCGAGCCCTTCGAAGGGCCTGCCTTCTCGAGCAGCGCGTGGATCGTGTCGACGCGCTCCTGGGCGTCGATGTCGTAGCCGAGCCCGCGCGCGACGGCCGTCGCCTCGCGCGCCGTCTCGCTCACGAGGTCGTGCATCGAGGCGTGGTCGGTGAGTGCACCGGCGTGCATTCCGGTCAGGGCGGCGGTCGGCAATGTCGCGGCGTTCAGGATGAGCTTCTTCCAGATCTCGGGCCGCACCGGCGAGGCGAGGCTCACCTCGAGCCCGCCGTCAGCGATCGCCTGCGCGAGCCTCGCCGGCCGGGCATCATCGGTCTCGTCGTCGGCGAACGATCCGACGATGGTCGGCTGGTCGGCCGGGTGCACTACCCTCGCTGGCGCCTGCACGAGGCCGCTGTTGTAGGTCACGCCGACCACGATCTGCTCCTGCGGATAGAAGCTTGCGAGGACGTCGCCGTTCCCCCAGCCGTTCTGCAGGGACGCGACGACGGTCTCGGGGCCGACCAGCGGCCGGGCGGTCTCCGCTGCGGCGGCGGTGTGGTAGCACTTCGTGAAGAAGACCACGAGGTCGACGGGGCCGACCGAAGCAGGATCGGTCGTCGCAGGTACGCGTGTCGTCGTCTCGTCGTCGCCACGCACCACGGTGATGCCGTCGGAGTTGATCGTGTCGACAAGCGGAGCGACGACATCGACGAGCACGGTGTCGTGGCCCCCTCGAGCGAAACGGGCGCCGAGGATCGAGCCCATCGCGCCGGCGCCGACGACGGCGATCTTCATCAAGCCCTCCTTGACGAACCGTCTGAGAAACTAGGTGGAATGCGATCCTACAGGTCTACCGATCGGGGTGGAACCAGCGCCCGCCGGCGCTCGCACCGCCGTCGACGTGCAGCGTCTGCCCGGTGAGGAACGAGCCGGCATCGGACGCAAGCAGAAGGCACGCGCCGACGAGTTCCCGCGGGAGCCCCGGCCGTTCGAGCGGGACGCGGTTCAGGATCCAACGGTGCATGTCGTCGTCCGCCCAGATCGGCGCCGCCAGCGGCGTGTCCATGAACCCGGGCGCGATCGCGTTCGCACGAATGCCGTGCTCGGCCCACTCGAGCGCCATGACCTTCGTCAGCTGGCCGAGCCCGGCCTTCGCCGGCCCGTAGACGGAGATCTGTTCGAGCGCGTAGAGCGCGTTCAGCGACGAGATCGAGACGATCGAGCCGCCCTCGCCCTGATCGATCATTCGCCTCGCCACCGCCTGCGACAGGAAGTACGGCAGGCGCAGGTCGATCCGGGTGATCCAGTCCCAGGTCTCGCGGTCCATCTCGAGGATCGGCAGGCGCCGGTTGACCGCGGCGTTGTTGACGAGCACGTGCACGCCGCCCAGCTCCTCGACCGCCGTCGCGACGAGCCGCTCCGGGGCGTTGTCGTCGGCGAGGTCGACCGCGACGCCCGCCGCTTCGACGCCCGACCCGCCCAGGAGCGCGACGAGCTCGTCGACGGGCCCCTGCTCCAGGTCGGTCACGAGGACGCGCGCCCCCGCCGCGCCGAGGCCGGCGGCGAACCATCGTCCGAGCCCGCCGGCCGCGCCCGTGACGATCGCGACCCGGCCCTCGAGGGAGTACAGCGCGGCCGGGGAGAGCGCGCGGAGGGCGTCGACGTCGAGCGGCACGCTCATCCGCCCACGCGCTCCATGCCGTTCACGGGGCGACCCTACAGCACGTCGACGCAGGTTTCGCGCCTCGTATCATCTCCGCATGGCGCCGACGATCCACTCGCTCGTGCCCGCCGCTGCGGGCTGGCATGCGTTGTACCGAGGAGAGTACGAGGAGGATTCGGAGAGCGCCCGGATCGTTGCCTGGGCGCTGGTCGACGGTGAGGACGGCGGGCACGAGGTGGTGGGCCTTGTCGTCTCACCCGACGACCCCACGAAGATCCTCCCGGCTCCCGACGCCGCCTCCGCGATCGCTCCTGAGTTCGACCGCTACGGTTTCCGCCACGACTGAGCCGGGCGACGTGCGGCTGTCGCCGCCGGGCCTCGGCGTCCTGGCGCGCCGCGCGGCAGTCAGCGTTGCCGACGCCTGGCGCCATGTAACCGTGCTCGTCCCGCGGCCTCAGCGTGTGGACGAGGTAGTCGCCCCGAGTCTTTCGACCTCAACGAGGCCGTGGCCGGATCGAAGCGGACGTCATCGAGCCGAGGTAGAGCTCTGCGACACGCGGGTCTCGCAGCAGTCCGGCGCCGGTGCCCTCGTGCGCATTGCGTCCCATGTCGAGCACGTAACCACGGTTGGAGAGCGCGAGCGCACGCCGGGCGTTCTGCTCGACCATCACGATCCCGATCCCGTTGTCGCGGATGACCTCGAGCTCGGAGAAGACCATGTCCATCGCTTGCGGTGAAAGCCCGGCGGATGGTTCGTCGAGGAGCAGAAGCGACGGCCTGGCCACGAGAGCGCGCCCGAGCGCGAGCAGCTTCCGCTGACCACCCGAGAGAGTGTCCGCCCGCTGGCGCCGGCGGTCGCGCAGTAGCGGGAGCAGCTCCACGACCGCCGCGACGGCGTCACTCCGCTCGCCGCGCGGAAGCGCCTGCGCCCCGACGCTGAGATTCTCGGAGACGGTGAGCGTCGGGAACACGTTGTCGAGTTGCGGCACGAAGCCGAGGCCGCGCCGCGTGAGCCGATCTGGCCGGTAGCCGGTCACGTCGTCACTCCGGAAGAGCACCGAGCCGCTCGTCGGGCGCACGATCCCTGCAATCGCCTTGAGGAACGTCGACTTCCCCGCGCCGTTCGGGCCGATGATCGAGATGATCTCGTGAGCGCCCGCGTGCATCGTGACTCCCCGGAGCACCGAGACGCCGTCATAGCCGGCGTGCAGGTCCGTGACCGCGAGCGCAACCTCGCTCATGCGTGGGCCCCGAGGTAGGCGTCGATCACGCGCGCGTCGCCGCGCACCTCGTCGGGCGTTCCCTCCATGAGGACGGTGCCCTCGTTCATCACGACGACGCGGTCGCTTGCCTGCATCACGAAGCCGAGGTCGTGCTCGACGATGAGGAACGCGATCTCCCGCGAGGCTCGCAGCTCGAGCACGTGGTCGAGCAGCTCTTCGCGCACGGCGGGGTTGACCCCCGCCATCGGCTCGTCGAGGAGGATCAGGCGTGGCGCCGCCATCAGGATCCGCGCCAGGTCGAGCAGCTTGCGCTGACCGCCGGAGAGCGTCCCCGAGAGATCGGCCGCATGCCCGTCGAGACGGACGAGCCGCAGAAGGTCGTGCGCCTGCGCCGTCACCTCTCGCTCGCGGCGCCGGACCGCGCGACGGCGGCCGACGAGGCTCACGAGGCTCTCGCCCGGGTGCGCCGGAGCGGCGAGCCGGACGTTGTCGAGAACCGACATCCGTGTCAGAGCGCGGGCGGTCTGGAACGTCCGTCCGAGACCGGCTCGGACGATGACGTGTGGCGGCTGCCGGTCGATGCGTCGACCGGCAAGCTCGATGCGCCCGTCGTCCGGCCGGAGGAAGCCGGAGATGCAATTGAAGAGGGTCGACTTGCCCGCACCGTTGGGGCCGATCAGCGCGGTGATCGACGCCGGCTCTACCGCCAGCGATGCGTCGACGACGGCGCGGACGCCGGCGAACGCCTTGCTCACTCCGCGTGCCTCGAGCAGCGCGCTCATTCGAGGACCATCTCCTCGCGCCGTCCGAGAAGGCCCTGCGGGCGGAAGAGGACGAGCGCGATGATCGCCAGCCCGATCAGCATCAGCCGGACGTACGCACGATCGGCCGAGTCGAGGTACGAGAAGGGCGCGAAGTCGAAGAACCGCGTCGCCGCGAAGAGGAACCCGAATACCACCGCCCCGACCGGCACCGCCCAGACGCGGCCGACGCCCCCGAGGATGAGGATCATCCATCCGAAGAACGTGATGAGCGGCTGGAAGGCGTCGGGACTGAAGAACGAGAACTGCCACGCGTAGAAGCACCCCGCGAGCCCCGCCAGCGCGGCGCCGAGCGCAAGTGCCTGGATCCGGTAGCCGAAGACGTTCTTGCCGAGGGACGACGTCGCATCTTCGTCCTCGCGGATAGCGCGGAGCACCCGTCCCCACGGTGTCCGTGCGAGCCGGGCCGTGAGCCAGAGGAGAACGAGCGTGATGCTCCAGACGACGAGAAGCATCACGACGTCCCTGTCGCCGATGTGCAGCCGCGTGCCGAGCCAGTTCTGGAAGCGCTCCCATTGGCCGTTGTACTGCGTGGCGGCGCCGGGACCGCCGAGGTTGATCGTGCCCTGGGCGCCGCCCGTCAGCCCGTCCTCGTTGGTGGCGACCCAGCGCACGATCTCGCTGAACGCGATCGTCACGATCGCGAAGTAGTCGCCGCGGAGGCGCAGGGTCGGCAGGCCGACGAGCACACCCGCGGCCGCGGCGGCACCGATCGCGAGCGGAGTGGCGAGCCACATGCTCCACCCCTCCTTCGCGACCAGGATGGCCATCGTGTACGCCCCGATCGCCATGAACCCGACCTGGCCGAAGTTCAGGAGACCCGCGAGACCGAACTGCACCTGCAGGCCGAGGGTGAACAGCGTGTAGATGCCGGCCATGACGCCGACGAAGGCCCAGAACTCTGCGCTCGTCAGCACGCTCATACGGCGCGCACCCGGCCGAAGAGGCCCTGGGGCCTCAACATCAGCGCGACGATGAGGACGAGGAACGCGACGACCGGCTTGTAGACGGCGTCGACCCCGCCGCCGAAGCCCTCCCACGTGGAGAGCTCCGTCGCCACGCCCAGGACGAGACCCCCGGCGAGCGCGCCGTAGGCGCTCCCGATCCCTCCCAGCACGACGGCGGCGAACACCGGCAGCAGAAGCTGGAAGCCGAAGTTCGGGTCGAACGTGCTCTGCACGAGCGCTGCGAGGACGCCGGCGAGGCCTGCGGTGAGACCCGAGATCACCCAGGTCGTGACGATCACGCGGTTGACGTCGATGCCCGAGAGTTGGGCGAGGACGCGGTCGTCCGACATCGCGCGCATGACCCGGCCGGTGGAGGTCCGGGCGAGGAAGACGCCGATCGCGACGATCGCGACCGCAGCCGTGACAATCGTCGCGACCTGCGCGAGCGAGAGACGGACGTCGCCGATGACGTACACCTTGAAGGGATCGACGTCGTAGGCGCGAGGCTCCGGGCCCCAGATCAGCAGCATCGCCTGACGCAGCACCAGCGCGACGCCGATCGACGCCAGGAAGAGACTCATGAACCCGGCGCGTCGGTGGCGAAGCGGTCGCCAGAGCACGAGATCGAGGGCGACCGAGAGGACGGCCACGGCCGCCATCGCGAAGACAGCTGACGCGACCATGGGCCAGCCGAGTGTTCCGTTCGCGAAGAAGCCCGCGAGCGCGCCGAAGGCCATCATGTCGCCGTACGCGAAGTTGACCAGGCGGAGGATCCCGTACACCAGTGAGACGCCGACGGCGGCGATCGCGTACACCGATCCGGTCACGAGGCCGTTCACGAGGAGCTGCAGGAACACGCTCAGATCACCTGCGGCTCGGGGACGGTCCGTCCCTCCTGGAAGCGTCGGCTGTCGAGGATGGCGAGCACCGTATCGTGATCGCCGACGATGGCGCCCGCGACGATGCGTCCAACGGCGGGGGCGATCATGAACCCGTGGCCGCTGAAGCCCGCGGCGACGTGGAGCCCGTCGTGCCCGTCGATCGGGCCGAGGATCGGCTGTCGATCCGGAGTGACGTCGTAGGCGCCGCTCACGAGGACGTCGAGGTCGATGTACGCGAGCATGGGAAGGAGCTCGGCGATGACCGCGCGAACGTGCCTGCGCCATCCGGCCGACTCCGTCTCGGGGCTCCCGGTCGCACCCAGGTCGCTCGCCAGCACGCGACCGCCGTGCAGCTGCTTCGCAGCGAAGCGTCGCTCCGGCGAGACGACGAGCGGCTCGAGCAGGCGCTCGCGAACGGGAGCGCTCAGGAAGAGGTGCCTCGGCTCGCGCTCGATCGGGAGGTCCACCCCGAGCGGCTCGACGAGACCCCGCGTGTCGGCACCGGCGGCGATCACGAGAGCCGGTGCGGTGAAGCGTCCTGCAGTGGTCTCCAGCAACCACGTCCCTGCCGTTGGCGCGATCGACTCGACGGTGGCGATGCGGACGTCGACCTGGCGACCCATCGCGGCGATCGCCGCCTGCGGCTCGCCCATGTACCCGTCCTCGGGGCAGTACGAGCCTCCGACGATCGACCCGGGATCGAGGCCCTCCACGAGCGCTGCCGCCTCCGCCGGCGAGACGACGCGCGACGGAATGCCCATGCCGTTCTGGAGGCGAACGTTCGCGGCAAGCCGGGCGAGCGCCTCGTCGCTGTGTGCGACGAACAGATAGCCGCACGAGGCCCAGGCGAGTGGCACGGGCGGCTCGAGCCGCTCATCGGCGGTGCGCCACCACGCAAGGGATTCCATCGCGAGCCGGCAGTTGACCGTCGTCCCCCACTGGAGCCGGACGCCTCCCGGCTGGATCCCCGACTGTCCTTCGGCGACGCCTTTCCGCTCGAGGACGACGACGTCGGCTCCGCGAGCGCGGAGCTCCAGTGCGATGGCGAGCCCGACGACCCCGGCGCCGACGACCAGGGCATCGGCCGGGGAGCGGGGCGCGGTCATCCGGCGCGGCATCGTAGCCGTGACCCGCTCGTCATTTCAAGACCGAAACTCGGTGTCGCACGACGCGGGCGAGGTGCAAGAGCCTCGTCTTGAAAGCCGCCGCGGGATTCGGGATGATCCCGCCGTCCGGTCGCGGACCGGCGAGCCGGCATCCCGAAGGAGGGTCTGCATGAGGAAACGGATGATGCCCACCACGCTCGTCGCCGTGGTCACGGTTGTCCTCGTCGTGATCGCGTCGACGGCCACCGGGGCTGTCGCCTCGCACACTGCGTCGCCGCGGACGTGCGGGTTCGAGCTCCGCATCGGCAACGTCCTCCCGTTCACGGGCGACCTGGCTGCCTACGGCGCAAACATGGACCGTGCGGTGAAGCAGGCGATCGTGCTCCAGAACGCTGCGCTCAAGAAAGCGGGTCTCACGAGAGCGTCCGTCCGGCTTGTCGGGTCCGAAGACGGTCAGACGCAGGCGTCCGCATCGGCCGAGGCCGCCACGAAGCTCGTCAAGGCGAACAAGGCAACGGTGATCATCGGTGAGATGGCATCCGACGCGACCATCCCGATGGCGCAGTCCGTGACGATCCCGAACAACGTCGTCCTCGTCTCGCCGACGTCGAGCGCTCCCCAGATCAGCACGCTGAAGGACAAGGGCCTCGTGTTCCGGGCGTACCCCTCGGACGCGCTGCAGAGCAAGGTGCTCGCGGGTGCGGCCCTCACGAAGTTCGGCAAGGGCGCGAAGGTGAACGTCGGAGCGCGCAACGACGCCTTCGGCAAGGCCCTCCAGGCCCTGTTCGTCTCCGAGTGGAAGCGGCTCGGTGGAAGCGTTGGAGCGTCGATCTCGTGGAATCCCGACCAGCCCAACTTCGACACCGATGCCGCGAAGTTCGTCGACGGCGACCCGGCGGGGTGGGTGCTCATCGACTTCCCGGACACGTTCGAGAAGTTCGCTCCGTCGCTCGTTCGCAGCGGGAAGTGGAGCTCGAGCAAGACACTCGCGATCGAGGCTCTCCGCAACGCCGACACGCTCGACAAGATCGGGGACCCGGTCAAGGGCCTGAGCGGCTCCGCCGGGAGCGCTGCGGGCGGGCCTGCCGGCAAGGCGTTCGCGGCGTACTGGAAGAAGAACGTCAAGGGCGCCAAGGCGTACACCGGGTTCGAGGGCACCGCGTTCGACGCCGCGATGACCGCCTTCCTGGCCGCGGTGCGCGGCTGCTCCGCGTCGCCGGGGAGGATCAAGGCGAACATGCGGGCGGTCTCCGCGCCGCCCGGGCCGAAGATCACCTTCCTCAACCTCGCCGCGGGCGTGAGGGCCGCCGCGTCCGGCAAGGACATCAACTACGAAGGCGCGTTCAGCCCCGTCGACTTCGATCGGAACGGCGACATCGGGTCAGCCGTGTACGAGATCTGGCAGTACGACGGTGGCGGCAAGATCAGCTCGCTGTGGACGATCACGTTCCGCGGTTCGTGAACGTCCGTCGCGGGGAGGCGGCATCTCCATCCCGCCTCCCCGCGACCACCGCCCGGCTCATCGGGAGGCGATCGCGTCGAGCTCGATCTCGACCAGCACGTCGGGGATGAAGCCCGCGACGAGATAGGTCGTGTTCGCGGGCGAGATCCCGGCGAAGGCCTCGCCGTGGGCCCGCACCGCATCTTCCCATGCGGCGGTCCGTGCGAGGAGCATCCGCGTGCGGATGACGTCGCGCGGCTTCGCACCGAGGGCGGCTGCGCCGGAGAGCGCCTTCTCGATCGCGACCACCGTCTGCCGGTACGTGTCGCCTGGATGGAGGACGCCTTCGGGACCGATGGGAGCCGTGCCGCTCACGGCGACGTGCGGGCCGACACGGACTGCGCGCGAATACGATGCACGCCTCTCGAAGTCCGTGCCGTCGCTGTGGGTCGTGCGTGCGTCGCTCACTGTGCCTCCTGGGGACGACCGAGTTGGCGTCTCCCGGTAGTGGTCGGCTTCCGCGACTCGGGACTCTATGCTTGCCGCCGTGACCGAGATGCGTCTCTACGACCTCCGTGTGACGGTCGAACGGATCGAGGGTCGCTCGGTCTGCGGGCTCGAGGTCGGCGACTCGTTCGAGGTGACCGAGTCGTGCCGCGTGCGGATCCCGGAGGGCCGCCATTTCTGCCTCTTTGCGCTGCAGTCGGTGATCCCGCTGCTGCCCGCGAAGATGCGGCGCCTGCCCGACGAGGACTGGCTCGAGCAGGACAGCCTCGTCTGCTGCCCCGACCCCGACGAGCGCGTCGTGATGCGGATCGAGAGGCTGCCCGAACGGTCGCTCGTGACCGAGGAGCTGACGTAGCGCGCGAGCTCGGGATCGGCCTCCTGACCGACCAGCAGCCCGAGGCGTACGAGGCAATCGCCCGGCGGGCAGACGTGGCAGGGATCGACGTCCTCTCCGTCTACCACGACCTTCTCTATCAGCCGGCGATCGGGCCGCTCCTCCTGATGGCGCGGACGACGGAGCGACTGCGACTCGGGCCCGCCGCTCTCAATCCGTTCACGCTCCACCCGTACGAGATCGCCGGCCAGATCGCGATGCTCGACGCAGTCTCCCGTGGGCGCGCGTACCTCGGGCTCGCCAAAGGCGCCTGGCTCGACCGGCTCGGGATCCACGAGCCGCGCCCGCTCGGCGCGCTGCGGGAGGCGGTCGCGATCGTCCGGGCGCTGCTCGCCGGCGACGAGCGCGGTCTCGTGGGCGAGCGCTTCACCTTGGCGCCGGGAACGACCCTCGCCTACCCACGCTTCCGCGACACGGTCCCTCTCATGGTCGGTACATGGGGGCGGGCGACGGCCGCGTGGGCGGGCACGGTCGCAGACGAGGTGAAGGTCGGCGGCACCGCGAACCCTGACCTCGTCCCCGTCGTCCGAAGTTGGATCGGAAACCCGAGGGTGAAGCTCGTGCTCGGCTGCGTCTCGGTGGTGGACGAGGACGGAACCTGGGCGCGCGAGCGTGCCCGCTCCGCTGTCGCGCCATACCTCGACGTCGTCTCCGGGCTCGACCCCACGATCGATCCCACGCAACCTCCTCCGCTCGACCGCTTCTGCATCGCCGGAACGCCGGAGGACGTCGCCGGGCGAGTCGAGGCCCTCTGGGATGCCGGTGCAGACCGTGTGGAACTCGGCACTCCCCAGGGCAGGAGCACCCCGGCGGGCATCGAGCTCATCTGCGACCGCGTCCTGCCGCTACTCCGTGCGTAAGCCGGCAGCTGCCGCCGGGACCGCGGGGGCCAACTACCCTTTCGCGATGGTGGTGGCGCCCTGACCGGCTGGGAGACGTCGGAGCGCGTGCTCGAGTCCGGGGGCTTCGAGTCGCGCCAGCGGGTGCTCGTGGGGGAGCCCGTGGTCGAGGCGTCCGATGCCGGCGCCCGTACGCTCGGTGTCACCTACTGGCAGGCGGTCGACCGCTTCACCCGCGGCGGCGTCCGCGCGAGCTGGACGGGCGGCGGAGGCAAGCTGAAGCTGCTCGGCGGTGCGACGCTGCTCACCTTCGGGCCGCCGGAGCTCTCGTTCGACGGCGGGCTGGTCCGCTGTCGGCACGCGATCCAGGGTGGACTGCTCGCGCTCCGAGCCGGCGGCTCCGTCACACTCGCGCAGCGACCCGAGGGCGATCAGCAGGAGCTGAGCGTCACGGTCGAGGAGTACCTGCCGCGGCTCGCCGCCCGCACGGGCGCGCCGCTCTGGACCGGGATGCTGTACGCGAAAGGACAAAGCCCCATTCATGCCGCGGTCAGCCGCCGCTACTTCGAGCTCCTGCTACGGAGCCGGGACTCGTGAACGTCACCGTCTTCGGCGCAACCGGCGTCGTCGGCCGGGCGCTCGTACCCCTGCTGGCCGAGCAGGAGCTGACCGCGGTCTCGCGCAGCGCGCGTGACGAGCCCGGCACCCGCTGGGTGGTCGCCGACGCGGCGAGCGGCGACGGCGTCGCCGCGGCCCTGAAGGCTGCAGACGTTGTCTACTACCTCGTCCACTCGCTCGGCGCGCGCGACTTCGAGGAGCAGGATCGCCTGGCGGCGGAGACGGTCGCGCGCGAGGCAGCAGACGCAGGCGTGCGGCAGATCGTCTACCTCGGGGGGCTCGGCGCCGACGGCCCCGACGCGTCGCCGCACCTGCGCAGCCGCCGCGAGACCGGACAGCGGCTCGCCTCCGCGGGCGTCCCGGTGACGACGCTGCGCGCGGCCATGATCATCGGCAAGGGGAGCGCCGCCTTCGAGACGATCCTCGGCCTTGTCAAGAGGCTGCCGGTCATGGTGACGCCGAGCTGGGTCTCGACCCCGACACAGCCGATCGCGCTCGACGACGTCGCCCGCTATCTGGCCGGCGTGTGCGGCAACGAGGCCGCGTACGGCGAGGCCTACGACACGGGTGGGCCGGAGGTGATGACCTACCGGCAGATGATCGAGCGGATCGCCGCCCTGCTCGGCCGGAAGCCGGCAATCGTGGAGGTCCCGGTGCTGACGCCGTACCTCTCCTCGCTCTGGCTCAACCTCGTCACGCCGGTGAACGCGTCGGTCGCGCGACCGCTGGTCGAAGGACTGCGCAATCCCACGATCGCGCGCGAGGAGCGGATCCGGAAGCTGCTACCGCTCGAGCTCACGCCGTTCGACGAAGCGGCGCGACGAGCGCTCGCGTGAGCGCCGGCCGGTCGTGAGCGACAGCTCCCGGTCGGTGCGGTGAGCTCCCGCCCAGGTTGCGTTGTCCAACTCGGCGACACACGTGCTGGCAGCGTCCTGTCAAGCCGAGCGAATCGAGCAGAACTGAGAGTGCGCGACAGATCGGTCTCCGGTGCCGCCGCGGGCCTTCTTGGCCATAGGAGTTCGGCGGCGGAGGACGAAGTTACGGCCATGTACGAAGGCCACACGATCTCGGTGCTGAGCGGCGGTAGGAAGCGACGCCGGCGGCATCATGTGCTCGCGTCTCCGCTCTGGCTGGCGGCGGTTGCGTTCGCGGGCTTCGTCGCCGTCGCTCTGGTGCTGGTCGGGATCTAGCGACGTCGGCCGCGCGGGGCGCACGTCCCCAGTCAGCCACGAGTGGCCGCCGTCTTCTGAACTGAGGCGTGACCGGGGCGCTTCGTGCGCCCCGGTCGTCTGCCGCGGTCGCTCCAGTGTCTGGACACGTGCTCGACACCCGATTAGGGTCCGACCGAAGTGCCGTCAGTCCCGACCCGTTACACCGACCCGCGAGCCCACGATCTCCGCGCCGAGTACCTCGCGACCTTCGGCGGCGCCGAGATCCCGGTGCCGGTCGAGTCGATCGCGGAGGACTGGCTCGGCCTACGGATCGAGGAGGACGACCTCGGCGACTGCTCCGGGATGCTGGTCCCCTCCGAGCGGCTGATCGTCGTCGACGCCGCTGAGGCGAAGCGCGGCGAGACTCCCACGCGCCGGATCCGCTTCACCATCGCCCACGAGCTCGGCCACTGGATCTGCCACGCGCGCGGCATGGACGACGGGCCGACCTACTGCCACTCCCAGGACCTCGCCCAGGACGCCGACCGCGCCCTCGAGCGCGAGGCGAACGTCTTCGGCGCCGAGCTGCTCATGCCCGAGCCGGCGGTGCGGGAGGCGTGGGCGGCTTTCCGCGACCGCGGCGAGCTGGCCGAGCGCTTCGGCGTCTCGGTGTTGGCGGCGCAGTGGCGCCTCTACAGCTTCGGGCTGTTCGCGAAGCCGTCGTAGCGCTGATCAGGCCCCGACGCTCAGCCCGAAGACACGGTCTCCGTCTCCGGCTGGCCTGCGCCGGCGTCGCTCAGCGGCACGACGGCCACCTCGTGGTCGGCGCCGTCGCACGGCACCGCGACGTCGGCCGATCCGCTCGGCGCGGCACTCTCGACGTCGGTGCCGTCGACCTCCAGGCGAACGGCCGTCGACGCATCGGTCGCCACGTGACGCTCACGGCCCCTCGCCGCCGCCCGAGGGGCATCCGACCCGCATGCGGCGCCGCCCGCGCGCCACCGCGGCTAGCGTGAGCGCGACGACGGCGAAGGAGCGAAGCGTCGGACGCACGTGGTTCCTTTCTCGGATGGGGCGAGGATTCTGACGGTTGTCAAGCCGCCGCGTCGCCGGGACCACCGTGACGTCCCGCGCGGACGCGCGCCTCGCCGTAGGACTCCTTCACGAGCTGCTTGCCGCCCGTCCACCCGAACGTGACGGCGACGAGGAGCACGGCGAGCCCGACGCTCCATGCGGTCGTGATCAGCTGCTGGCCGCCGAGTACGCGAGCGCGGTCGCGCGGTCGACGTCCTCGTGCGTGAGCGCCGCCGAGTTGACCGCCTGGTTGACGCCGGCACCGCCGGGCGTCACGGACACGACGTTCGCGAGCGAGTTCCCACGGCGACGCTCATGATCGTGTGGAACGTCACCGGGATCCCGTACGCGGCGAGGAAGACGCCGATGACGCCGAGCTTGCAGATCCACGCGCCCGAACGAAGAACAGCTTGTGCACGACCTGCGCGCCGACGAGCCCGGGGAACGTCGCGCCGGGGATGATCGCGGTGAGCATGACGAGCATCAC